>NZ_ANBZ01000064.1:0-5769 GCF_000316965.1 Pseudomonas sp. 313 | reverse complement strand
GGCGTCGCGCCCTGAGTGAAGAGGGTGGAGGCCGGAAAGCAGAAGGCCGGGGAGTCCCCGGCCTTGGCGATCAACCGCGGCTTTTCACGCCGTAGGTTTCGTCGAGGGTGCCGGGGGTACCGTCACCCTTGGGCGCGTAGTCCCGCGGCGCTTCGGTCGGACCGTCGATGCGCTCGCGACTGGACGGGTAACGCTGCTCGGCGCTGTGCAGCGAGGCCAGCAGGTGCTGACGGGTCAGTTCGTCCTGAGCCAGACGCTCGGCGCCTTCGGACAGGTGCGACTGCATGTCCTGGTAGGTCTGGGTGAGCTTGCGCACCAGGCCGGCGGTGGTACTGAAGTGGCTGGTGACCTCGTGCTGGTAGTCGTCGAACTTCTTCTGCAGATCATCCAGCTGGCGCTGCACCCGGCTCGGCGCGGCACCCGGCACCAGGCGTGCCAGCAGAAAACCTATCCCGACCCCGATCAGCAGCGCGACCAGGGGCAACAACCAGGTAGTGAGCGACTGTTCCACGAAACTTCCTCTATGAGCGGCTTTGCTTTACGGTAACGGCAGACCGGCGAGCCTGTACACTGGGTTGCGTCTTCTGCCATTCGCTGGGCGTCATCATACCCCGCAGTCAGGCATCGCGCAGGATCGACCCTATCAAAATCAACTCCTTGGATGAGCACTGTTCGTCCGGGATCACGGAGTCAAGCGTGTCAGCCCGTGAACAACCCCTGCTGCTGGAGGGCCCCGCGGGCACTCTGGAAGCGCTGTACCAGAGCCCTGAAGCCCCCACCGGCGCGGTCCTGCTCTGTCATCCCCATCCGCTCCATGGCGGCGCCATGCAGAACAAGGTGGTCGCCACCCTGCAGCGCATCGCCCGGGATGCCGGCCAGGCCACCCTCAGATTCAACTTTCGCGGCGTCGGCGCCAGCACCGGCGTGCATGCCGGTGGCGAAGGCGAGATCGACGATGCCGCGGCCGCCCTGGCCTGGTTGCGCGAGCGCCATCCCGACCTGCCCCTGACCCTCTGCGGCTTCTCCTTCGGCTCCTGCGTCGCCGCCTGCCTCGGCGGGCGCCTGGAAGGCGAGGGCGTGGCGGTGGAACGGCTGTTCATGCTGGCGCCGCCGGTGGAGCGTTTCGCGGTCGACGGCCGCCTGCCGCAACGGGCGCGCCTCACCGTGATCCAGCCCGAGGCCGACGAGGTGGTGACCCCCGAGCGGGTCTATGCCTGGTCCGCCGCGCTCGAACAGCCGCACGAATTGCTCCGCGTCGCCGACTGCAGCCATTTCTTCCATGGCAAACTCGTCGAACTCAAAGATCTGGTCCTGCCCCGCCTGCAGGCCTGACCCTCGTTAGTCTCTCGGATTTCCAGCGCCTCCATGACCACTCGCATCCTCACTGGCATCACCACCACCGGTACCCCGCACCTGGGCAACTATGCCGGGGCCATCCGTCCCGCCATCCGCGCCAGCCTGGCCGACGATGCCGACTCCTTCTATTTCCTCGCCGACTACCATGCCCTGATCAAGTGCGACGACCCGGCGCGCATCCAGCGTTCGCGCCTGGAGATCGCCGCCACCTGGCTGGCCAGCGGCCTGGATCCGCAGCGGGTGACCTTCTATCGCCAGTCCGACATCCCCGAGATCCCCGAACTGACCTGGCTGCTCACCTGCGTCGCCGGTAAGGGCCTGCTCAATCGCGCCCATGCCTACAAGGCCGCGGTCGACCGCAACCTGGAGCAGGGCGAGGATCCCGATGCCGGGGTCACCATGGGGCTCTACAGCTATCCGGTGCTGATGGCCGCGGACATCCTCATGTTCAACGCCCGGCGCGTGCCGGTCGGGCGCGACCAGATCCAGCACGTGGAGATGGCTCGCGACATCGGTCAGCGCTTCAACCACCTGTTCGGCAACGGGCGCGACTACTTCGCGCTGCCCGAGGCGGTGATCGAGGAAAGCGTCTCCACCTTGCCCGGTCTCGATGGCCGCAAGATGTCGAAGAGCTACGACAACACCATCCCGCTGTTCGGCAGCGCCAAGCAGCTCAAGGACGCCATCGCCCGCATCGTCACCGACTCGCGCCTGCCCGGCGAGCCCAAGGACCCCGACAGCGCCCATCTCTTCACCCTCTACCAGGCCTTTGCCACCCCCGAGCAGAGCGCGGCCTTCCGCGCGGCCCTGCAGGACGGCCTGGCCTGGGGCGAAGCCAAAGGTCAGCTGTTCGAGGTACTGGATGCCGAGCTGGGCGAGGCCCGCGAGCGCTATGCGGCGCTGATCGCCCGTCCCGACGATCTGGAAGATATCCTGTTGGCCGGCGCCGCCAAGGCCCGCCGCGATGCCACGCCCTTCCTCGGCGAACTACGCGAAGCCGTGGGCCTGCGCTCGCTCAAGACCCAGGTCGCCGTCGGCAGCACCAAGAAGAAGACCAGCAAGACCGCCCGCTTCGTCAGCTTCCGTGAGGGTGATAGCTTTCGTTTCCGCCTGCTCGACACCGACGGCACCGAACTGGCGCTGTCGATCCCCTTCGCCGAAGCCAAGACCGCCGGCATCACCAGCAAGCAGCTGGTCGCGACGCCGGCCAGTGTCGTGGCGGGAGACGGCAACGGCTTCCAGCTGCTGCTGGACGATCAGGTGGTGGCCGAAGGCGTCGCCAGCGATTCCCCCGCCGCCCGTGACGCCCTTGTCGAGCGCACCCGCGCCGCCCTGGCGCAATTGGCCGAAGCCTAAAGGGCACCCGCGGTCCCCGGCGTTGTCAACGCCAGGGACCGCCATTACAGTGACCACCCTTTTTTCCCACCCGACCAGAAGCCGCCATGACCCCCCTCGAGCGTTACCAGGCCGACCTCAAGCGCCCGGAGTTTTTCTACGATGCTGCCCAGGAAGAGGCCGTCCGCCATCTGCAGCGCCTCTATGATGAATTGCTCGCCGAGCCCGCGGCCAAGGGCGGCCTGTTCGGCAAGCTGCTCGGGCGCAAGACGGTCACGCCGGTCAAGGGGCTGTATTTCTGGGGTGGGGTAGGGCGCGGCAAGACCTACCTGGTCGATACCTTCTATGACGCCCTGCCGTTCAAGCAGAAGATGCGCACTCACTTCCATCGCTTCATGAAGCGCGTGCATGAAGAGTTGCGCACCCTCAAGGGCGAGAAGAATCCCCTGACCATTATCGCCCGGCGCTTCGCCGACGAGGCGCGGGTGATCTGCTTCGACGAATTCTTCGTCTCCGACATCACCGACGCCATGATCCTGGCGACCCTGCTCGAAGAACTGTTCAAGAACGGCGTGAGTCTGGTCGCCACCTCGAACATCGTGCCCGACGGCCTCTACAAGGACGGCCTGCAGCGCGCGCGCTTCCTGCCGGCCATCGCGCTGCTCAAGGAGCACACCGAGATCGTCAACGTCGACAGCGGCGTGGACTATCGCCTGCGCGCCCTGGAGCAGGCCCAGCTCTTTCACTATCCGCTGAGTGAGGAGGTCGAGGCCGCGATGGCCAAGAGCTTCCGTTCGCTCACCGTCGAGTGCAACGACCTCTGCGAAGACGTACCGCTGATGATCGAGAATCGCGAGATTCGCGCCCGCCGCACCTGCGAAGACGTCGCCTGGTTCGACTTCCGCGCCCTCTGCGACGGTCCGCGCAGCCAGAACGACTACATTGAGCTGGGCAAGATCTTCCAGACGGTGCTGGTCAGCAACGTCGAGCAGATGGATGCGCTCAAGGACGACATGGCACGGCGCTTCATCAACCTGGTCGACGAATTCTACGATCGCCAGGTCAAGCTGATCCTGTCCGCCGAGGTCGAACTCAAGGACCTCTATTCCGGTGGCCGCCTGGAGTTCGAATTCCAGCGCACCCTCAGCCGTCTGCTGGAAATGCAGTCCCACGAGTACCTCGCTCGACCGCACAAGCCCTGAACCCTGGCTGGGTTGAAGGATCAATCCTTTGACCCAGGTTTTCGGGAGGTACGTGTGAATTCTGACCCCTTCGCCGATTGGGATGGCTCGCCTACCCAGGCGCGCATCCTGCAAAAGCAACTGGCCAAGCAGGTCCTGTTGCACGACGACTTCGGCTCGCCGCGGCGTTATGCCGGCGTCGATGTAGGCTTCGAGGAGGGCGGCGAGATCACCCGCGCGGTCGCCGTCCTGCTGGATGCCGAGACCTTGCAGCCGCTGGCCCATGCCGTCGCCCGCATCCCCACCGTGATGCCCTATGTGCCAGGCTTGCTGTCCTTTCGCGAACTGCCGGCGTTGCTTCAGGCCTTGGCGGAATTGCCAGAGACCCCCGAGCTGGTGTTCTGCGATGGCCACGGCATCGCCCATCCACGCCGATTGGGTATCGCCGCCCATCTGGGCGTGGTCACCGGTCTGCCGACGATTGGCGTGGCCAAGAAAATCCTCACTGGCCACCACGGCGAACTCGCCGAGACGCGCGGCAGCCAGGTCGACTTGCTGAATCGCGAGGGTGGGGTGATAGGTACGGTGCTGCGCAGCAAGGATCGGGTCAAGCCGCTGATCGTCTCGCCCGGCCACCGGGTCAGTCTGGCCACCGCGCCCGCGCTGGTCATGGCCTGCGTCAGACGCCACCGCCTGCCGGAACCCACACGGCTGGCAGACCACCTGGCCTCACGCCGTCAGGGCTCGGCGGCTACCCAGGCGCTCTTTTCCTTCTGATTCTCTGCTTGCTTTTTTACCCTGAGCGGGTATCATGCCGCAGCTTTCTTGGCGGGGGATGCCTAAGCCTGCCGAGATCGCCGTAGCGGACGCCGACCCGAGCCCCCGAAGAGCGTCTGTTTCCGGCTGCCCCTGACTTGTCTGGGGTTGCACTGTTGTGTAGAATTTGCCGTCTTTTTACCAGGGCGGCCTCTGAGGCCATAGAGAATGAAAACTTTCACCGCAAAACCGGAAACCGTTAAGCGCGACTGGTACGTCGTCGACGCTGCTGGCCAGACTCTGGGTCGTCTGGCTACTGAAATCGCCACTCGCCTGCGTGGCAAGCACAAGCCCGAATACACCCCTCACGTTGACACCGGCGACTACATCGTCGTCATCAACGCCGAGCAGGTTCGTGTGACCGGTGCCAAGACTACCGACAAGATGTACTACCATCACTCCGGTTTCCCGGGTGGCATCAAGTCGATCAACTTCGAAAAGCTGATCGCCCGTGCTCCCGAGCGCGTCATCGAGACCGCCGTCAAGGGTATGCTGCCGAAGAACCCGCTGGGCCGCGACATGTATCGCAAGCTCAAGGTGTACAAGGGTGCGAACCATCCGCACACCGCTCAGCAGCCCCAAGAACTCAAGTTTTAATCGGGATAGTACAACATGTCGGCAACTCAAAATTACGGTACCGGCCGTCGTAAGACTGCCACCGCTCGTGTCTTCCTCCGTCCGGGCACTGGCAAGATCTCCATCAACGATCGCGCTCTGGACACCTTCTTCGGCCGCGAAACCGCGCGCATGGTCGTGCGTCAGCCCCTCGAGCTGACCGAGACCCTGGAGAAGTTCGACATCTACGTTACCGTCGCTGGCGGTGGTGTGAGCGGTCAGGCCGGTGCTATCCGTCACGGCATCACCCGCGCTCTGATCGAGTATGACGAAGGCTACCGCAGCTCCCTGCGCAAAGCCGGTTACGTCACTCGTGACGCCCGTGAAGTCGAGCGTAAGAAAGTCGGTCTGCGCAAAGCGCGTAAGCGTCCGCAGTACTCCAAGCGTTAATCCTTCGGGATACGCTCGAAAAACCCAGCCAAGCGGCTGGGTTTTTTTATGCCCGGCATTTTTCCAGCAGGGATGT
>NZ_ANBZ01000063.1:0-1060 GCF_000316965.1 Pseudomonas sp. 313 | reverse complement strand
CACAGCCTGTACGCCTGGGTAAAGCGCTACAGCAAACCCCAAATACAGCGGCAGCAGGTAGATGATCAGCAGGCTGAGCTGCGTCGCTTGCGCGCGGAACTCAAGCGGGTGACCGAAGAGCGAGACATCCTAAAAAAGGCCGCTGCGTACTTTGCCAAGGAGTCCGGCTGAAGTACGCCGTTATCAGCAAACTGTCGGTGGAGTACCCGGTACGGCGTCTCTGCCAGACCCTCCAGGTGCATCCCAGCGGTTACTACGCCTGGCTGGCCGAGCCGAAATCCGCGCGTGCCAAGGAAGATCAGCGTCTGCTCGGATTGATCAAGCATGCCTGGTTGGAAAGCGGCGGGGTCTACGGCTACCGCAAGATCCACGACGACCTGCGTGAGCTGGGCGAGTCCTGTGGCCGGCATCGTGTGGCTCGCCTGATGAGGAGAGAGGGGCTGCGCTCTCAGACCGGTTATCGCCGGCGCCCCGGGTACTACGGTGGCAAGCCGCCAGTGGCCTCGCCCAACCGTCTGGAGCGGCAGTTCAATATCAGTGAACCGAACAAGGTCTGGGTCACCGACATCACTTACATCCGCACGTATGAGGGCTGGTTGTACTTGGCGGTGGTGCTGGATCTGTTTTCTCGCCAAGTGATCGGCTGGTCGATGAAGCCTCGGATGTGCAGCGATCTGGCCATCGATGCGTTGCTGATGGCAGTGTGGCGGCGCAAGCCCAAGCAGGAAGTGATGATCCATTCCGACCAGGGCAGCCAGTTCAGCAGCTCGGACTGGCAGAGTTTCCTCAAGGCCAACAATCTGATCAGCAGCATGAGTCGACGCGGTAACTGTCACGACAACGCGGTCGCGGAACGCTTTTTCCAGTTGCTGAAGCGGGAACGCATCCGACGGAAAACCTACGGAACCCGCGAAGAAGCCCGCAGTGATGTGTTCGATTACATCGAGATGTTCTATAACCCCAAGCGACGGCACAGCAGCGCTATGCAGCTATCGCCAGTGGAGTTTGAAAAGCGCTATTTCCAGAGCTTGGAGAGTGTCTAGGAAAGCTGGGGCGATTC
>NZ_ANBZ01000062.1:0-1223 GCF_000316965.1 Pseudomonas sp. 313 | reverse complement strand
CAGCGCGTAATTGCTGGAGAACACCGCCACGCCCCAACGTTCTAGGTCACGCCGGATCTGGAAGTACGGCGCGCCCATCTTGATGCCCAGTTGCTTGGCCTCGGCTGAACGCGCGATCACACAGCCGTCATTATTCGAGAGCACAACGATAGGGGTACGCCGCAAGTCCGGTCGGAAAACGCGCTCACAGCTGGCGTAGAACGAATTGCAATCGATGAGAGCGATCACTCGCTCAATATTTGCCATGGATTCGGATGCTGTAAAGCACCACACCCCAGACGTAGAGTTCTTCACTTTCAAGCAGATATCGCGGCGGAAATTTCGGGTTGGCTGAACGTAGGATCACCTGGCTACCGTCCCGGTCGAAAATCTTAACCAGAGGCTCGTTGTTTAGCGCTGCGATGACCACCTCGCCCTTCTCCGCCTCCCGCCCACGATCAATTATCAGGATGTCCCTGTCGAAAATACCTACATGAATCATGCTCTCGCCATCGGCACGAGCCAGGTAAGTGTGCGGAGCCCGAATGTTCATCATCTCGTCAAGCGAGATGCTTCCCTCCATGTGGTCTTGAGCGGGACTCGGAAAGCCTGCTGGCACGCAAAAACTGAAAAACGGCAGTGCAATTGTGGAGGGAGCGGCAGGTCCCAAGATGTGGACGGGCATGATATGCACCTGAATACTGTTTCTTTATACAGTATTCTTAAGGGAGCCCCCGGTCAATTGAACTAGACGTGCGGAGGCAACATGTGTGGACGTTTCGCCCAGTACCGAGTGGCCTACGAATACTTGGACAAGATCGCGGTGCAGTTGCCCTTGCCGTTACGGGGAGGCATCAAACCTGAGCCTATTGGACGCTACAACGTACCGCCTCAATCGATGGTTCAAGTGCTTCACCAGGACGACGACGGCCTTCGCATGGAACCGGTCAAGTGGGGATACGCCCCGTTGTGGGCGCAGGGGAAGCGACCGCCAGCGATAAACGCAAGGGTGGAAACAGCCGCGACAAGTAAGTTTTTCCGCGATATATGGCAGACAGGCCGCGCGATCGTGCCGGCGGACGGTTGGTACGAGTGGAAGAAGGACCAGGCCAACCCGAAGATCACGCAGCCCTACTACATCACGCTTCGCACAGGCGAGCCGATGTTTTTTGCAGCACTTGGGAGATTCCAGCGAGGCGGCTCATTGGAGCCGCGTGATGGGGACGGTTTTGTGATCATCACTG
>NZ_ANBZ01000061.1:0-286990 GCF_000316965.1 Pseudomonas sp. 313 | reverse complement strand
CAACCGATGGAAAAGCTCGCCTCAAAAATGTTGGGCTTCGCTGCGCTCAACCCAACCTACGCCGGAGCCGCTCTGCCCCTCTCCTTCTGGGAGAGGGCCGGGGTGAGGAAGCTCCCGCCTACCAACCAATGGAAAGGCTCGCCTGAAAATGTTGGGCTTCGCTGCGCTCAACCCAACCTACGTTGGAGTCGCTTTGCCCCCTCTCCCTCTGGGAGAGGGCTGGGGTGAGGGAAGCTCCCGCCCACTACCGCTCGACCCTGATCTCCACCAGCTTGCCATCGATGAACTTGAGGTGGCGGGAGGCGCCGTTCTCCGGGCCATAGGTCCAGAACTGGGTCTCGGCCGCATTGAACTTGGGCACGTTGTTGTTGCGCAGGGCAGGGGGATTGACCTTGCGATCGGCCGGGGCGCCGCAGGCGGCCAGGACCTGCTCGACGCTGTCGCCTTCTTCGACGAGATTCTGCCCGCAGCGCAGGCTGGCCTGGGCCAGCAGGGGCAAGAGCAGGGCAGTCAGCAGCAGGTGACGAGCGCGCATGGGAACTCCGAGAGGTTGTGGCAAAGGCCGTTGCCTTCAGCCTAGCCGTTATCGCTGACGTGGGGCGCTTTGGCAAAGCCGCGACTCAGATAACGCGAGCCGGCCAGGCCGAAACGCCAGGGCACTTCGCGGGCGCGGCTGATACCGATGCGCGGGCCTGCGATCACCGCCACCGCGGCGGTCGCCGGCTCCAGCAGAAAGGGCGGTTCCGCCAGCGACAGGCCGTCGTGACTGCCGTCGATGCCCAATGCCTGGCACAGCCGGCCGGGACCGGCGCAGAGCAGGCGATCGGCCAGCCCGCCTCGGCGTTCGCGCATCACCTCCAGCCCCCACAGCGGCTCCAGGGCGCGGATCAGGACACCCGCGCCATGGCCAGTCTCGCGGCAGACCAGATTGAAGCACCAATGAATGCCATAGGAGCGATAGACATAGGCATGCCCGGGCGGACCGAACATGGCCTTGTTGCGCGGCGTAGGGCCGGCAAAGCTGTGAGAGGCCGGATCTTCGCCGTCGTAGGCTTCGGTCTCGACGATCAGGCCGCCCACACCTTCGAGCCTGAGCGTGGCGCCGATCAGTTGCCGGGCGACCTCGTCCACCGGGCGGGTGAAATCCAGGTCGCTCACGCCTCGGGCTCCGGCTCTTCCAGGATCAGCGCCGCATGCACCATGGCCAGGTGGCTCAGGCCCTGGGGGAAGTTGCCCAGGGCCGCGCCGTCACGGGGATCGCGCATCTCGGTCATCAGGCCGACACCATTGAGACTGGCGGCCAGGACCTCGCGCATCAGCTCGCGCGCCTGGTCCACCTCGCCCAGCACGGCATGGGCCTCGACCATCCAGTAGGAGCAGGCCAGGAAGGCACCTTCTTCCTGCTCGGCACCGCTATAGCGATAGACCAGAGGTCCATGGGCCAACTCGCGGCGGATGGCCGCCAGGGTGCTGACCGAGCGCTCACCGCCGTCGAAGCCGAAACGGATGCCGAGCAACAGCCCGGCGTCCAGGCGCTCGGTACCGGCATAGAAGGTGTAGGCCTGCTTGCGCTCGCTCCAGCAATGTTCGTTGACCCAGTCGCGGATGCGGTCGCGCTCGCGCTCCCAGCGACCGCACATGGCGTCTGGGATGTGGCCGTCGCGGGCCAGGGTCACGGCGCGATCCAGGGCGAACCAGCAGCCCAGCTTGGACAGGGTGTAGTGGCGCTCTTCAGGCAATTCCCACATCCCGGCATCCGTCTGCCGCCAGCCATCGGCGCAAAGGTTGGCCAGATCGGTGAGCAGGCTGGCGGTGGCGAAATCCAGCACATGGCCCTTGCTGGCATAGAGGCGGAAGGTCTCCAGCAGATCGCCATAGAGACTCAGCTGACACTGGGCGCTGGCGCGATTGCCGACACGTACCGGCTGGGAGTCGCGATAGCCAGGTACGGGGATGGCGCGCTCTTCCGGTGCCAGTTCGCCTTCCAGGGTGAAGCAGGTGTGCAGGCGATTGCCGTGGCGGCGGATGACGTTCTGGATCCAGGCCAGGGCCGCCTGGGCCTCGCCGAGGGCGCCCAGACGCAGGAAGGCCTTGATGGTAAAGACCGCATCGCGCACCCAGGCATAGCGGTATTCGTAATTCTTGTCGCCGCCGATGCGTTCCGGCAGCGAGGTGGTGGCGGCGGCGACGATGGCACCGGTGGGCGAGTAGAGCAGCAGCTTGAGCGCCAATGCCGAGCGCTTCACCTCGCTGAGGAATTCGCCCTGATAGGCAAAGCCCTGGGCCCATTCACGCCAGGCCTGATCGCTGCGGTCGATGCGCTGGTCCACTTCGTCCAGGGACGGCACTACGAGGGGTTCGTTCTCGGTCGCGGTCAAGGCCAGGACACTGCGTTGCCCGGCCTCCAGTACCAGTCGCGCCACCAGCCGGCGATCGTCGCATTCGAGGATCTCCAGCCGTTCGCAATAGCGCAGGGTGGCCATCACACCGTCGACATGCATGACCTCGCCATTGGGCGTGCTGCGCATCCAGGGCGAGACGGTCTGGCCCTGGGTCCCGGGTACCAGCTCGATACGCAATTCGACCCGTCCGGAGAGACCTTCGACGCGACGACCCAGTTCGCACCAGGGCAGGCGTCCGGCCGAGCCGCTGTTGAGCGATTCGGTGAGGCGCACGCTGCCCTCGGCGGTGTGAAAGCAGGTTTCCAGGACGTTGCTGTCTTCGCGGTAGGCGCGCTCCACGCGATAGTGGGCGACCGGGGCGATCGAAAAGAAACCGCCCGCCGGGGCGTCCAGCAGGCGGTCGAACAGCGGTGCGGAATCCATGTTGGGGACGCACCACCAATCCAGCGAGCCATCCGGCGCCACCAGGGCGACCGAACGGCCATCGGAGAGGGCGGCGTAGCCCGCCAGGGGCGCGTAGCCATCCTGGCGAGCGGGGTCGAAGGCCGCCACGGCCGTCAGCCCATGCCTCCGGTAGCGCCATAGACCTCACCGGTCACATAGCTCGACTCCTGGGACGCCAGCAGCACATAGATGGGTGCCAGCTCCGCCGGCTGGCCGGGGCGCTTGAACACCGTCTCGCCGCCGAAGGTGGGGATCTTTTCCTGGGGCTGGCCGCCGCTGGGCTGCAGCGGGGTCCAGAAGGGACCGGGGGCCACGGCGTTGACGCGGATGCCCTTGCTGGCGACCTGCTTGGCCAGCGCCTTGGTGAAGTTGGTGATGGCCGCCTTGGTCGAGGCGTAGTCCAGCAGGAACTCCGAGGGCTGGGTGGCCTGGATCGAGGTGGTGTTGATGATGGCGGCGCCGGCTGGCAGGTGTGGCAGCGCGGCCTTGCACAGCCAGAACAGGGCGTAGACGTTGGTCTTGTAGGTAGCGTCGAACTGCTCGGTGGTCAGCTCGGCGATGTCCTGCACGGCGGTCTGCTTGCCAGCCACATTGACCAGGATGTCGAGGCCGCCCAGGGCCTCCTTGGCCTTGCTCACCAGTTGGATGCAGAAGGCTTCGTCCTTCAGGTCACCGGGAACGCAGACGGCCTTACGACCCTCGGCTTCCACCAGCTTGACCACTTCCTGGGCGTCGGCCTCTTCCTCGGGCAAGTAGTTGAGCACCAGGTCGGCACCTTCCCGGGCATAGGCGATGGCGGTGGCCCGACCGATCCCCGAGTCCGCCCCGGTGATCAGCGCCTTGCGCCCGGCCAGACGACCGAACCCCTGGTAGCTGGTCTCGCCATGGTCGGGGCGGGGCTGCATGACCTGCGCCAGGCCCGGGGCTTCCTGGGGCTGCTTGGGAAATTCCGGCTGGGGATACTGGGTAAGGGGGTTTTGCATGCGGTATTGGTTGTCGCTGGACATGACATCTCCTGAAGGGGGCCGAAAGGCGCCCGTTTGGCATCTTTTCGATGACGTTCAAGGAAATGGAGCAACAATTCGCGGGAGAGGTTCCCACTGATAGGTGATGGGTGTCTCGGCCCGGACGGCTTTATCAACCTGCCTTTAAAGGCTGCGCCGATTTCGGAGCCGCCTCGATTCAGACGTCGAGTGGCTCCAGACGCAAGGCGACACCAGTCCGCTGCAGGGTGAGGATATCCGCCTCGCGGCAACCGATCAGACGGCCTTCGGCGGTACGCAGCTGATCGTCTTCGAGCTGGGCATAGGACTGCGGTTGCTTCCCATCGCCGGCGACCATGATGTACAGCTGCCCACGCAGTAACTGACCTGCCAGACGTCCGTCGTCCAGGCCGATCAGGCGATAGCTGCGGCGGGCATCGTAGGTAAAGCGCATGGGAGCATCCATTCAGGGGGTTCAGGTCAGAGCCGCGCTGACGGGCAATGTTCAATTCCCTGTCCCAGGGTATTGAACCGGGAGGGCTACCGCTGCGCTTGCGGCCTGCCGCTCACCGGGGTGAGGGCAGGTCGTCCGCTGGTCGGAAGTTTCCTGGATGACCGATCAATAACGGAATTGCGCGACCAGGCCCTGGAAGGAATTGGCCAGTCGCGACAGCTCCTGACTGGACGCGGCGGTCTGCTGGGCACCGGTGGCGGTCTGGGTGGACAGGTCCTGGATATTGACCAGATTGCGGTCCACTTCGCGGGCCACCTGAGCCTGCTCCTCGGCGGCGCTGGCGATCACCAGGTTGCGCTCCTCGATCTGGGCGACCCCGGTGGTGATGCGGTTCAGGGCTTCGCCGGCACGGTTGGCGCGCTCCTGGGTATCCCCTGCCAGGGACTGGCTCTTGTGCATGGCGCTCACGGCTTCTTCGGCACTGCTGCGCACGGCGCTCATCATCCGTTCGATTTCGCCGGTGGACCCCTGGGTGCGATGGGCCAGGGCGCGAACTTCGTCCGCCACCACGGCGAAGCCACGACCCTGCTCGCCGGCGCGGGCCGCTTCGATGGCGGCGTTGAGCGCCAGCAGGTTGGTCTGCTCGGCGATGCCACGAATCACTTCCAGCACCTTGCCGATCTCGCGTACCTGGCCTTCCAGGGTCTGCACCTTCTCGGTGGAGTCGGTGATCTCGCGGGTCATCACCGCCATGGCCTGGGCCGCCTGCTGCACCTGCTCGCGACCCTGCTGGGCCTCGCGACTGGTGTCCTGGGAGGCGGTCGAGGTGGAGGTGGCGTTGCGTGCTACCTCTTCGACGGCGGCGGTCATCTGGTTGACGGCGGTGGCGGCCTGCTGCACCTCGTCGTGCTGGCGAACCTGGCCCCGGGAGGTCTCCTCGGTCACGGCATGCAGTTCCTCGGCTGCCGCGGCGAGCTGGCTGGCGGCACCGGCCATCTGCTGCACGGTGTCCTTCAGGCTGCGCTGCATGCCGCCCAGAGCTTGCAGCAGCTGGCCCGCTTCGTCACGCCGGCTGCTCTGGATCGGCAGGGTCAGATCGCCCTGGGCGACACGCTCGGCGCTGGAAACGGCCTCGCGGATCGGTGCCACGATCAGGCGGGTAATGACGATGCCCAGCGCCAGGGCGCAGAGTGTGGCCAACAGCAGACCACCGGTGAGCGTCCAGAACGCCTTATCGTACGTGGTCTGCGCCTCGACACCGGCTTCGGCACTCTGCCGCTTGTTGGATTCCACCATGATCTTGAAAGAAGCCATGGTCTTGCGATAGCTGGGTTGAACCTGCTCGTTGAGCAACTGGTTGGCACCGGCTACGTCTTTGGCGGCCAGCCGGGCCAGTACGGCGTCGATGCCGGCCAGATAGGTTTTCCAATCACCCTCGTAGGCATCACCCGCGGCCTTTTCATCAGGCTCCAAGGGCGTGGCGCGATAGGCGGCGAAGGGTTTTTCGGCATCGGCCTGGTTGGAGCGCAGAGACGCGATGATGCGATCCTGCTCGGCCTGGGGCGCATTGGCATAGGCCATGGACATCAGGCGGAAGATGTCGCGGTTATGACCGATCACGTTGCTCTTGGCATCGTTGAGTTGAACGATGGAGCGCAGATTGTCATTCAGCAAGGTGCTCAGCAGCGCATTGAGGCTGTTGAGTCCACTCATGCCCGCTGCGCCTATGCCCAGGGTAATGAGCGTACAAAGACCAAAGGCCACGGCGAGTTTTTTCGCCAGCGCCAGATTGTTGAACCAGACCATTGGGAATTCCTTTCAGCGACGGGGATGCCAGCCGAACTGCGCCGGATGCCTCGCTATCGGCACCATCAGACTGACCTTTAACCCCTCCGGTCTCTCGGTAACGGTGGCCAACACGGCCTGGCCTGACGTTCTAGTCGCGTCCATAGAGGCGATCCAGCAGGCCGTTGGCCGCGAGGGCATCCTCCAGGTTGGCCAATTCTGGACGCGGTTGACCGAGCAGCTGATCGAATACCGCCTGGGCGCCCTGGGGAACACCGGGTGCGATCGCCTCGGCCAGCACCTGGCTCTCACCACTGGTCTCGTGCAGCAGCAGACGCCCAGCGGTGAGCTCCAGGGTGCCCGTGCTGCCATCCAGCCGGATGGCCAATCGCGGACCGCGCAGGGTGGCGCTGGCCCGCAGCTGGATCGGCAGGTGGCCGGCCCGGAGCAACGCCTCGCCGCCATGATCCAGTGGCCAGCGCGCATCGCGTTCCAGGCGGCAGTACTCGACCGTCAGGGCTTCACCAGTCAGCCAGGCGCTGAAATCCAGCAGATGCACCGCCAGGTCACCAAAGGCGCCATAGCCCATGCGCGTCTCGTCCAGATGCGCGGGCCAATCGCTCAGCCAGCCCTCCAGCAACCCGGGGTGCCCGGCGGTGAGCGACAGGTGGCTGAGGCTGCCGATGGCCCCGTCCCGCGCCAGCTGGCGCAGCTGCCGCAGGGCCGGGTCGGTACGCAGATAGAAGCCGCTGAAGCAGGAACGTCCGGCCAGTTGCGCCGCCAGCGCCGTCGCGCGTTCAGCCGAGACGGCCAGGGGCTTTTCCACGAACAGATGGCGAGCGCGCGGGAGCAGGGCGCTCACCGCCGCTTCGTGATCCTCGATGGCGGTGGTGACGAAGGCCAGATCCACCTCGGGCAACTGGGCGAAATCGTCCAGCACCGGCAGCCCATGGGGGGCGGCAAGGCGCCGGGCGCGGGCGGGATCGCGTTCGCTGGCCACGGCCACCACCCGCACGCGCGGATCGGCCAGGCTGGTGTCCAGGTAGTCCTGGGCGTGGATCTGTTCGCAACCGACGATGGCGACGCTGAGCATGAAAAAGGGTCCTCTAACAGTGGTCGTACCGTTATGGACCCCAGGTGCGCCGCTAGGCTTCGTCGATCAGACCGGCTGGTAGGCCTTGCCGAAGCGGTTGGCCAGGAAGGCGTCCATGTCCACCTGCTCCTGGGCGATGAAGCCGCGCTGTGGCAGCTTGCCTTCGCGGAACAGATCCAGGGCGGTGCAGATGCCAGCGGCGGTGGTGATCTGGATGGCGCTGGTCACGCGGCCATCACGCTCGGCGGCGAAGATCTTGCGGCTGAACACCTCCTGCACCAGCTTGCCGCCGCGCATCCCGCTGACGGTGACGAACACCAGCACCACGTCCTGCATGGTGGTGGGCACGGCGCCGCGCAGGATGTTCTTGAGTTGCTCCTGGTCACCGGCCAGACGCAGGTCTTCCAGCAGGAACTTCATCAGGTCGCGGTGACCCGGATAGCGCACGGTCTTGTAATCCAGGGTTTCCACCTGGCCCTGCAGGGTCTCGCACAGGGTGCCCAGACCGCCCGAGGTGTTGAAGGCCTCGTATTCCACGCCATCCAGGGAAAAATGCTCCAGGCCTTCCAGCGGCTGCACCAGTTGCAGTTCGCCATTGCGCACCGCTTCGCAGGGGTGGCAGTACTCGTTGACCAGACCGTCGACACTCCAGGTCAGGTTGTACTTCAGGGCATTGGTGGGAAATTCCGGCAGGGCGCCGACGCGCATCTTCACCTCGCGCACACTGTCGAAGCGCTTGGCCAGGGAGTGGGCGGCGATACCGATGAAGCCAGGCGCCAGACCGCACTGGGGCATGAAGGCATTGCTCGCGCCCTCGGCCAACTGGCGGATGGTCTTGGTCGCCTTGACGTCTTCGGTCAGGTCGAAGTAGTGGGTGTTGGTGGCCTTGGCCGCCTGGGCGACGGGAATCGCCAGGTGGTAGGGCAGGGCGTTGAGCACCACGTCCTGGTCGTCCAGGGCCGCGGTCAGGGCGCTGGCGTCGGACGTGTCCAGGGTGCGGGTCTGCACGCCCAGGGCCGCGATGGCCGCCAGGGCACGTTCGTCACGATCCGCCACCGTCACCCGGTAGTCGCCACTGGCGTGCAGCAATTGCGAAATGGTGTAGCCGATGTGGCCGGCGCCGAGCAGGGTGACGTTCATGGCGGATCCTCCGTGGTTGAGGCTCCAGCTTAAAAAACGGCGCTGCCAGATGTGAGCGTCAGAGCGTCGAAGTGTCGTCCCTTATTTGACGAAACGTCGAGTACCTCGACGATTCGACCAGGACCTTCTTTTCATCCGTCCTGTTGCTTATCGCTCTAGGCGAAAGGCTGTCGATCCCACCACAGGAATCCGGACACAGGTCTGCACCACTTGGCGACACCTTCTATAAGCCAGTGGTCGGCCACGGTGGGTGGCCGCTTCAAGGAGGAAAGACCATGATCGTGGACAATGCAGCGCGGGTGAACGCCTGTTATTGGGGGGTGTTGGGCCGTGCCCCGGACGCGGAAGGCTTCCGTTTCTGGGTCGCCAAACTGGACGAGGGCCTGGGCAATGAGCAACTCGTCCGCCTGTTCCTCAACGGCGCCGAGCGCCTGCAGGCGCAACCGGCCGAGGAGAGCGCCAGCGCCTTCATCGACGGCTGCTATGGCGACCTGCTCGGACGCAACGCCGATGCCGACGGCAAGGCCTTCTGGCTGGGCCGACTGGAGACCCTGGGCAGTACCCAGCAGGACGCCAGGGCAGCGGTCATCGTCGAGATGATCGATTATCTGAGCCGCCCGGATGGCCAGAGCGCCGACCAGCAGCTGTTCCAGACGCGGCTCGAACAATGGCAGCCGCTCACGCCGGGCCTGGCCCTGCACGAAGACACCGGGGTGTCGGCCACTGACGGCATCACCCGCAACGGCCAGGTGGACGTGACCCTGCCGGAAGGGGTGAAGGAGTGGCGTTACAGCCTGGATGGAGGGCAGAGCTGGACCGTGGCGAGCGCCGGCAGTGATACCTTGCAACTAGGCGCGGGCTACTACCAGGCAGGTCAGCTGCAGGTTAGTTATCTTGCTGGCGACGGTAACGGCCGAACCTTGACGAACGAAGCTCAATGGAAGGTCGACACCCAGGGCGCGCAACTCTATCTGTTCACCACCCGTGGCGCCACCACTGAGAACCTATTGCAGTTCCGCTTCTTCGACGATGGCGACATCGAGCAGTGGCGTAGTTCCAGCGATGGCGGTCAGACCTGGCAGCAGGGGGAGGGAGGCTGGCCCGCACCCAAGCTGGAGCCGGGCTTCTATGCGCAGGGCTCGATCCTGGTGGAGACCACCGATACCGCCGGCAATGTCGCGGTGACGGCCCTATCGCGTGACCTCGAGGTTCTGCCCGCCGACCTCACGCCGCCGCTGCTGATCGGTATCGATCAGCAGTCCTACTACAGCCCTGGTGCTGATGATCACATCAATCTGTTGTTTGATAGCTCCATCTATCGTGGGACACGGGATCTCTACTCGGAAGCCTATCCGACGCCTGTGAAGGTGGACCCGACGCTATTGGAGAAGGCCTTCCTACTCGATGTCACCACAGGCACGAAGATTGGCTTCGAGCTCGCTACCACGGTGCGTCATCTGACCAACTTGGTAGACATCCGCTTGGCGACTGACCTAGAGCAAGGGCACCAGTACAGCGTCTATCTGCCGGAGGCTTTCGTCTACGACGCCTACAACAATCCCATCGACGAATTGACCCTGCTGGGCGCCAACAACACCTTCATCGCCGTCTGATCGGGCAGTCGGGGTCTCCTGCAGTGGCCCCTTCTACCCCGGTACCACCCGCAACAGCTGGCCGTCCTCGCCATCGGTCAGCAGCCAGAGATTACCGTCCGGTCCGCTGCGCACGTCTCTCAAACGCTGGTCCAGCTCTTGGAACAAGAGCTCCTGCTCGCCAGGCACGCCGTTCACCAGCGGTATCCGCCGCACCGACTTCTCGCGCAGCGCCGCCACGAACAGACTGCCGCGCCAGGTGGGAAAGCCCTGGCCGTCGTACCAGGTCAGGCCGGCGGGAGCGATGGAGGGCGTCCACTCCAACAGCGGCGGGGTGATGCCCGGTAATTCACGAAAGGGCGTGATGCGCGCGCCGGTGTAGTCCACGCCGCCGGTGGTCAGCGGCCAGCCATAGTTGGCCCCGGCGCGGATCAGATTGAGTTCATCGCCGCCCTTGGAGCCGTGTTCGTGCTCGTACAGGGCCTGGCGCTCGGCCACCCACACCAGGCCCTGGGGATTGCGATGGCCGAGGCTGTAGATCTCCGGCAGGGCGCCGGGTCGCTTGAGGAAGGGGTTGTCCGCCGGCACCTGGCCGTCCCGAGTGATGCGCACGATCTTGCCCAGATGGGTATCCAGCCGCTGGGCGTCGGTGCGCTCGACGTTGCCGTCGCCCAGGGCGATGGCCAGGGTGCCGTCGCCGAGCAGGGCCATCCGCGCCCCGAAGTGCTGGCCGAACGCCTTGGCCGGCTGGCTGGTGAACAGCGGCTGGACGTCCTGCAGGCGTCCGCCGTTCAGCCGCGCGCGCACCACCCTGAGGTGATTGGCCTGGCGCGTGCCTGACGCATAGGAGAGATAAATCAGCTGGTTGCGGGCGAAATCTGGATCCGGCATGACCTCAAACAGACCGGCCTGGCCTTCAGTATAGAGCTCGGGCAGTCCGCTCACGGCCTCCGCCTGCAGGCTGAGTCGGCCCTGGCCATCCGGCACCAGCAGCCGCAAACGCCCGGCACCCTCGGTCAACAGCGCCCGGCCATCGGGCAGAAAGGCGAGCGACCAAGGCCGCTCGAGTCCGGTCGCTACCGTCTCGATCCGGTAAGCGGGCGCCGCCGTGGCCAACGGGCTTCCCAGCACAACGGTTAGCAACACAAACCAGACCCCACGCCGGGAAGCTTTACGTGACGGCCGAGGTCTACCGCAGGCATCCGCTGTCGTTACCATCACTACCTCTCTTCGAGACTGATCGATCATGTCCAAACCGCTCTGGCGCGCCTTGTTCAGACCCCGCCCGCTGCTGGCGTTCGCCGCCGCCCTGTTGCTGGCCACCGCCTGGGGCAGCCTGGTGCAGACCCAGTACAACCTGGCCGCGCTGCAGGGCTTGGGACAGTCGATAGACGCCGCCACCCGTTGGCAGACGTCGCTACAGGATCTGCTGGGCTTCGGACCCATCTACGCCGCCATCGTGCTCGCCGCTTGGTTACCAGCCTTTGCCGCCGCCTTTTGGCTCGGCCGTCGCATGGGTGACTATCTAGCCTGCGTGGTGCCGCTAGCCACCAGTGTCAGCCTGATCGCCGCCATTCGCCTGATCGACGCCTTCGCCCCCATGCCGGTGCTCATCTACGCCACCCGTACCCTGGATGGCCTGCTGGCAATGGCCGTGGGCGGCCTGGTGGGAGGCTTGCTGTTCATCTGGCTGGCCCGACCAAAAGCCGACCGAGCAGGGGACCTGCGCTAGGGGCAAGCGCTCAGGACGACGTCAGCTTCATCAGCACCAGGCCGCTGACGATCAGCGCCGCGGCCAGGATGCGCAGCGGACTCGCCGCCTCGCCCAACAGCAGGATGCCGACCATGAAGGCGCCTACTGCGCCGATGCCGGTCCAGATGGTATAGGCGGTACCCAGTGGCAGGCTGCGCATGGAGATCGACAAAAGCGCCACGCTCGCTACCATGGCGACCCCGGTGATGATCGTCGGCGTGAGGCGGGTGAAGCCCGCGGATTGCTTCATGTAGAACGCCCAGACCACCTCGAGCAGTCCTGCACAAACCAGATAGAACCAAGCCAAAGACGGCCTCCTGTGAAACCGGGCCGTCCCGGAGCGCTGCCCACCGATCGCCGGGGTCGTCCCTTGGGCTGGAAGAGAAGGGCGGCAAAGGTCCTTACCGCTTGATCGGCCCCGCTATCCTAGCCGTTCGAGCGGCGGTCTTTCGACCCGTCCTGGCTAGGCAGAGATCACTGCGCCGTACGTGGCTGGCAGATCTGCGCGGCGATCTCGTCGAATTCCCGATCGAAACTGGCCCGCTCAGCCGCGCTGAGAAAGCCTTGCTGCTGTACGAAGGCATCGGTCTGGCTGCGCACTGCGGCGATGCGCTCGCTGAAGGCTGTCGCCTGCTCCTGACTGATCCGCCGCGCCTTGCGCGCCGTGCTCACATCCGCCAGCAGCACATTGGCCCGCATCGAGACATGCGCCTGCCGCGGATCCGTGATCGATCCGCCCAGTTCTCCCGGCACGGCGCGTTGCTCTTGGAGATTGCAGCTCGGCAGGCCGAGGTCGTCCTGCCGAACCGGCTCTCGGGTACAGGCGCCCAGGGCGAGGGGCAGCAGCAACAGGGGAATCAAGGATTTCATCAAGGTCTCCTCGGGGTGGCCGTAGTGGAGACCTTGAGAGCTCAGAGCGGGCGCTTCGTTCAAGAAGGCCTCTGCGCCGGGCCTTGGCAAAGCCCTGAGACTAGTCGTCCAACCGCGCTTGTCGCTCCAGCGCCGCCAACTGCAGCCGAGCCCCGTCGGCCACCGGGCCTCTACCCACCGCGCTGCTCTGGAGGAGCGACAGATTGAGGGAGTGCGCCGCTGCCTCTATCCCCGGACGAAGGGCATGGCCGGCCTGGGCCAGGGCGGTGTCTTCGGTCAAGAGCGGAGCGGCGAGAAAGAGGGTGACCGAGCTGGTCAGGAGGTATTTCATGAGGCGTCCTTGCGAAGTGATCACCAGGGTATCGGCATCCGGCCGGCTGGTTGGAGCGGGTCTAGAGGTCAGAGCTTAGATCAGGATCGCGCGAGGGATGGTGATAATGGTCAGATAATTTTCGCCGGTAATCTGGCTACGTCCCTTTCATGAACGCTCTTCGCGCCTTGGGACAGCCTGAGAGACCGTCAGAAACAACAAAGCCCGCTCGATGGCGGGCTTTGCTGAGGTTCACGCAGCGGTGAACGGGAGATGGCGCACTCGGCGGGATTCGAACCCACGACCCCTGCCTTCGGAGGGCAGTACTCTATCCAGCTGAGCTACGAGTGCAGCGATTCGATGACGCTGAATCGGTCGCTATCATACTCATCTTGCCCTTGAGCGTCCATGCCCGGATGCACGATGTTGTTGATTTTGAACGACTGTTTCGCGGGTCGTGGCAAGGGCTGCATAAACAAGGAGGAGGGCCGCGCGAAAACCGCTCCGGCGCTCTTGCGCGGGGGTTCAATATTCTCCTAGGATGCGTTCAATATTTCGAACGCCCATAGCGGTTCGGACGTTGCTCGAGCGGGCGCTGAACGGTGGCGATGCCAGCGTTTCCAGGCCTGATCCTATCGCAGGCGCAGGGGTGTCATGCCCTTGCTTCCGGCCCTTTCAGCCAAGGAGACCGTAATGCAGCTCAAAGACGCTTCCCTGTTTCGCCAGCAAGCCTATGTCGACGGCGCCTGGATCGACGCCGACAGCGGTGCCACCGTCCAGGTGGACAACCCGGCCACCGGCGAGACCCTAGGCACCATCCCCAAGCTCGGTCGCGCCGAGACCAAGCGTGCCATCGACGCTGCCAACCGCGCCCTGCCGGCTTGGCGTGCGCTGACCGCCAAGGAGCGCTCGGCCAAGCTGCGGCGCTGGTACGAGCTGATGATCGAGAACCAGGACGACCTGGGCCGGCTGATGACCCTGGAGCAGGGCAAGCCGCTGGCCGAGGCCAAGGGCGAGATCGTCTACGCCGCCTCCTTCATCGAGTGGTTCGCCGAAGAAGCCAAGCGCATCTATGGCGACACCATTCCCGGCCATCAGGCCGACAAGCGCATTCTGGTGATCAAGCAGCCCATCGGCGTCACCGCCGCCATCACGCCGTGGAATTTCCCCACCGCGATGATCACCCGCAAGGCCGGTCCGGCCCTGGCCGCCGGTTGCACCATGGTGATCAAGCCCGCCAGCCAGACCCCCTATTCGGCGCTGGCGCTGGTCGAACTGGCCGAGCGCGCCGGCATTCCCAAGGGTGTGTTGAGCGTGGTCACCGGCTCCGCCGCCGAGATCGGCGCCGAGCTGACCGAAAGCCCCATCGTGCGCAAGATCTCCTTTACCGGCTCCACCGAGATCGGTGCCAAGCTGATGGAGCAGAGCGCGCCCACCATCAAGAAGCTGTCGCTGGAGCTGGGCGGCAACGCGCCCTTCATCGTTTTCGACGACGCTGACCTGGACAAGGCCGTGGAAGGCGCCATTGCCTCCAAGTACCGCAACGCCGGCCAGACCTGCGTCTGCGTCAACCGCCTCTATATTCAGGACGGCGTGTATGACGCCTTTGCCGAGAAGTTCAAGGCCGCGGTGGCCAAGCTCAAGGTCGGCAATGGCCTGGAAGAGGGCGTCACCATCGGCCCGCTGATCGACGCCAAGGCCGCGGCCAAGGTCAAGGAACACATCGACGACGCCGTGAGCCAGGGCGCCAAGGTCATCGCCGGTGGCAAGGCCCACGCCAACGGGGGCAGCTACTTCGAGCCGACCATCCTCGCCGACGTGCCCAAGAGCGCCAAGGTGTCCAAGGAAGAGACCTTCGGCCCGTTGGCGCCGCTGTTCCGCTTCAAGGACGAGGCCGAGGTCATCGAGCTGGCCAACGACACCGAGTTCGGCCTGGCCTCCTACTTCTATGCCCGCGATCTGTCCCGCGTGTTCCGCGTGGCCGAGGCGCTGGAGTACGGCATGGTCGGCATCAACACCGGCCTGATCTCCAACGAGGTCGCGCCCTTTGGCGGCGTCAAGGCCTCGGGCCTGGGCCGCGAAGGCTCCAAGTACGGCATCGAAGAGTACCTGGAGATCAAGTACCTCTGCCTGGGCGTCTGATACCGCTGCTAGCTGGATCTGTTGGGCTTCGCGGAGCTCAACCCAACCTACGGTCGAGGTAGGTTGTGTTGAGACGGTTTCACCGTCGAAGCCCAACAGCCCCTCAGCCTGATCCAAAGTTTTTCCCGGCGCGGACGCCGGGCCGTTGGCAGTCGATCATCGTATGCTGCCCGGAATCCGGTCCGCGTCTTTCCCGTAGCCGGCCGCCACGATGAGCGGCCATCGAGGACTGCAATGAGCCACACCAATGATTCCCTGATGCACCGTCGCAGTGCCGCCGTCGCCCGTGGCGTCGGCCAGACCCACCCGATCTTCGTCGCCCGTGCGGAGAACGCCAAGGTCTGGGACGTCGAGGGCAACGAGTTCCTGGACTTCGCCGGCGGCATCGCCGTGCTCAACACCGGCCACCTGCATCCGCGCGTGGTGGCGGCCGTGCAGGAGCAGCTGACCAAGGTCTCCCATACCTGCTTCCAGGTGCTGGCCTACGAGCCCTACGTCGAGGTCTGCGAAAAGCTCAACGAACTGGTGCCGGGCAACTTCCCGAAAAAGACCGCGTTGTTCAACTCCGGCTCCGAAGCCGTGGAGAACGCCGTCAAGATCGCCCGCGCCGCTACCCAGCGCGCTGGCGTCATCGCCTTCTCCAGCGCCTACCACGGCCGCACCATGATGACCCTGTCGCTGACTGGCAAGGTCGCGCCCTATTCGGCCGGCATGGGCCTGATGCCCGGCGGCGTCTATCGCGCGCTCTATCCCTGCGAACTGCACGGCATCAGCGTCGATGACGCCATCGCCAGCGTCGAGCGCATCTTCAAGAACGATGCGGCCCCTGGCGACATAGCGGCCATCATCCTCGAGCCGGTGCAGGGCGAGGGCGGTTTCTATGCCGCGCCCAAGGAATTCATGCAGCGCCTGCGCAAGCTGTGCGACACCCACGGCATCCTGCTGATCGCCGATGAAGTCCAGTCCGGCGCCGGTCGTACCGGCACCTTCTTCGCCATGGAGCAGATGGGCGTCGACGCCGACCTGGTGACCTTCGCCAAGTCCATCGCCGGTGGCTTCCCGCTGTCGGGCGTGACCGGCCGGGCCACGGTGATGGATGCCGTCACCCCTGGTGGCCTGGGTGGCACCTACGCCGGCAGCCCCATCGCCTGCGCCGCAGCCCTGGCGGTGATCGAGACCTTCGAAGAAGAGAAACTGCTGGACCGCTCCAAGGCCGTGGGCGAGCGCCTCACCGCCGGCCTGCGCGAACTGGCCACCAAGCACGCGCAGATCTGCGACGTCCGGGGTCTGGGCGCCATGATCGCCATGGAGCTGGGCAAGGGTGGCGATATCGAGCAGCCCGACGCCGAGCTGACCAGCCAGATCGTGGTCCGCGCACGCCAGAAGGGCCTGATCCTGCTTAGCTGCGGCAGCTACGGCAATGTGCTGCGCATCCTCGTCCCCCTGACCGCCAGCGACGAAGAGCTGGATCGCGGCTTGGCCATTATCGGCGAGTGTTTCACCGAATTGGCCTGAGTCCTGCCCAAACCGCCCTCCTGGAGGGCGGTTTTTCTGTGATGTACTTGGCATTATTTCTGCTTTGACGCATCATCCGCCGCTTCGCTTTCCTCAAGCAGGAGTGGGTTGGGATGCCGCCCCTGATACTCATCGTCGACGCCAATCCCTGGACCCGTGACCTGCTCAAGTCATTGGTGCTGGCCGTGCGCGCCGATGCCCTGGTGCATGAATACGGCCATGGCTATCAGGCCCTCGCCGAACTGGATCAGCGCAAGAGATGCGCCCTGATCATCGTCGAGCGACCGGCCGATTGCGACGGCCTCGACCTGCTGCGGCGCATCCGCCAGCGCGGTGCCCAGCCACTGCAGCCGGTGATCCTGCTGTCCGACCATTCCGATGCCGCCTATGTGCGCGCCGCCTTGCGCCTGGCACCAACGGCCTATCTGGTCAAACCCTATGCAGCGGAAGAGGTGTTGCGCCGTCTGCGCAGTCTGTTGCCACCTGCGGGAGACGCCGCTCAGGCAGCCAGTGCCGCGGCCCTGGGCTCGCTGGACGATCATCTGCAGCGCATGGCCGCCGAAATCGACGCCGTGCCGCTGTTCGCCGATCTGCCCGCTATCATCCAGCGCTGCCGCGAGAGCGAGAGCTGCAGCCTGGGCGAGCTGGAAACCGAATTCGGCCAGGATCCGCTGGTCACGGCGACCCTGATTGCCGCAGCCAACAGCGCCTCCCAGCGCGTCGGGCAGTCCTGCCAGACCCTCAGCCAGGCCCTACCGCGGCTGGGCGTCGGCTTTACGCTCAATCTGGTATTGGGCCTGAGTCTGCGACGGGCGACGCGTCTGACCGACCCGCTGCTGGCCACGCGCGCCGAAGGCTATCTGCACCTGGCCCAACGTGCCGCCGACTGCGCGCGTCTGCTGGCGCTGCGCTATGCGCGCGAAGACGCCGAGCGCTGCTATACCGCCGGTCTGCTCCATCGGCTGGGTGAGTTGGCCGTATTGCAAGGTGTGCAACGCTGGTGCGACGGGGGCGGCGTTCTCGAGGAGGCAGCGCTGGAGCGCGCTCTGCTGAGCTACAGCCTGGAGTTCTCCGCGGAATTGCAGCGGCACTGGCGGCTGCCGCTGGAGTTGCGCGAACTGGTGGCCGCGGTGCACAGCCTGCACGGCGTGTTGCCCAAGCCATCGCTGATCCTGCACCTGGCGGCGCAGGCGGCGAATCCCGCCCCGGGCGAGTCCCTCGAAACCCTGCTGGAGCACAAGGCCGGGCGCATGCTGGGGCTGGAGGCGGCGGTCTGGCAGCTGGCCGTCACCCAGCTCAAGCTAGGCTAGCGCGCCATATCGGGGCGATAGCCCAGGCGCAGTCCACCCCAGTGGCGGCCATTCACCAGGATCGGCACCGAGAGGTCGTGCATCACCTCGCCGGTGTCCCTCATATAGGTCTGCAACAGCAGGCGGCGCTGATGACTGCCGCAGCGCTTGCCGGTGCGATCGCTGAAGAGGCGCTTGCTGCGACTACGCGCCGTATCCACCGCCACATCGCCGGTGGGCGCCTGGGCGAAAGCGCGGTTGTGGGTAGGCACATAGCCCTCAGGCGTACAGGCGATGGCGAAGACCAGGCCGGGATGCTGGTCCAGCAGCGGCTCCTGGATCGCCGGTAGCACGCCATCGGTGTAGCTGTCGAAGCGGGTGCGGTACTTGGCCGGCTGGCTGCCGGGCACGGGCTGGTACTGGCGGTCGAAGAGGGCGTCCTGGGTGATGCGTCCGGCGGCCAGGTCTTCCTCGAAGCGGCGACCGATGGCATCCGCGCCCTGGCGCGCCAGTTCGAAGATGCGCTGGTGATAGCTGTCCAGGCCGACCTCGGCCAGGCGTTCGCTGCTGGCTTCGGCCATGTCCACCAATTCATCGGCGGCGCCGCTGAGGCGGCTGGTCTGACGCTCGCTGTCGGCGAGATCGCTGTGCACCTGCTCCACCGCCTGGGCCAGGCTTTCCAATTGGGCGAGATTGGCCGAGGTGCCCTGGGCGATGTCCGCCGCCTGGCGCTCGGCGGTCTGCGCCAGCTGGGCGATCTCCTGGAGGCCTTCGCCCGTGCGTTCGACCTGGCGCACGCCATCTTCCAGCGCCTGGGCCAGTTCCTGGATCTGCGCCACCACGGCCCCGGTCTGCTGGCCGATATCGGCCACGATCACGCCCACCTCGCCGGTCGCGCTGGAGGTCCGCGCCGCCAGGCCACGGACCTCGTCGGCGACCACCGCGAAGCCGCGCCCGTGTTCCCCGGCGCGCGCGGCCTCGATGGCGGCATTGAGCGCCAGCAGGTTGGTCTGGCTGGCGATGGCCTGGATGACCTCGGTGACCTGCTGGATCTTGTCGGTGCGGGCACTCAGACCCGCGATCAGTTCCCGACTCTGGCGGGCGTGCTCGCTGAGGGCGCGGATGGCGGCGATCGCTGAGTTCAGGGCTTCCCGACCGGCCTCGCTGCGCTGGTGCACCTGCTGCGCCACCGCCAGGGCCTGGCGGGCGCTGCCGGCGCTGTCGTGCTCGGTCTGGGTAAGGGACGTGGCGCTGCTGGAAATCTGTGCGGCCGTGCTGGCTTGAGATTGCACCCGGGCCGCCAGTTGCTGAGCGGCGAAGGCCACCCCGGCGATGGCCACGGCATTGCGCGCCGTACTGCGCGAAAGATCGCTGGTCAGTTCGTCGAAGGACTGGGCCGGAGCCGGCGGCGCGACAGGCTTGCGCAGCAGCAGTAGCCAAGGCCAGAGGGCCGCCACGAGAACCAGTCCCAGGCCGGCGGTGGAGGGCAGCGCCAGCCACTGCCAGAGCAGCAGCGCAGCCACGAGCATGGCCAGGTGAAGCGACAACACGACGGGCCAGCGCCTGGGCATGCGACCTCCTTGTGATTCGGCTCGATCAGTTACGAATGTGACGCGGATCAGCTTCGTCGATCATGGAGCCAGCTTTCCGGAGGTTGCAACCGCTGTCTGATCCAGGCGGCTACGACTTTGGTCTTAGCCGCCTGCTGCAGCTCAGGGCGTACGCGGCAGGAAATGCAGCGGCGCACCGCGTTGCAGACCGACCAGCGCCGGGTGGTCCTTGACCAGTTCCACCTCGATCACCTCGGTCTGCTCCGGCACCCTCAGGGTCACCCGGGTGATGGCCCCCAGCGGGCGAATGTCGCGCACCTCGGCGGCGTGATAACCCGGCCGTGGCTCGCGCTCCAGCTCCACCTCGTGCGGACGGAACAGCACCTCCTGCTCACCCAGCGCCAGGCGGTTGGAGTCCCCCAGGAAGTGGTAGACGAAGTCGCTTGCGGGTTGCTCATAGACCTCGCCGGGCGAGCCGACCTGCTCGATCTGCCCCTTGTTCATCACCACGATACGGTCGGCCACTTCCATGGCCTCTTCCTGGTCATGGGTGACGAACACCGAGGTCAGGTGGATCTCCTCGTGCAGCCGTGCCAGCCAGCGGCGCAACTCCTTGCGCACCTTGGCATCCAGGGCGCCGAAGGGTTCGTCGAGCAGCAGGATCTTGGGCTCCACCGCCAGGGCACGGGCCAGGGCGATGCGCTGGCGCTGACCACCGGAGAGCTGTTCGGGATAGCGGTCGGCCAGCCAGTCGAGCTGCACCATGTTCAGCAGTTCGTGCACCTTGCTGGCGATCTGCGCCTCGCTCGGCCGCTCCCGGCGCGGCTTCATGCGCAGGCCGAAGGCCACGTTGTCGAACACCGTCATGTGGCGGAACAGCGCGTAATGCTGGAAGACGAAGCCGACGTTGCGATCGCGCACGTCACGTCCGGAGACGTCTTCGCCGTGGAAGCCGATGTTGCCGGTGTCCGGTGCTTCCAGGCCGGCGATGATGCGCAGCAGGGTGGTCTTGCCGCAGCCGGAGGGGCCGAGCAGGGCGACCAGTTCGCCGCTCTCGATGTGCAGGTTGATGTCCTTGAGCGCCTGGAAGGCGCCAAACCTCTTGTTGATATCCTGGATCTCGATACTCATGGCGCCTTATTCCTCGTCACGGTGCTGCAGTTGGTGGCTCAGGCGACTCTCGCTCCACTGCCGCAGCAGCAGGATCACCAGGGCCATCATCAGCAGCAGGATCGCCACGCTGAAGGCGGCGACGATGTTGTATTCGTTGTAGAGAATCTCGATGTGCAGCGGCAGGGTATTGGTCAGGCCGCGGATGTGGCCGGAGACCACCGACACCGCGCCGAACTCGCCCATGGCCCGCGCGGTGCAGAGCACCACGCCATAGATCAGTGCCCACTTCACGTTGGGCAGGGTCACGTGCCAGAACAGTTGCCAGCCACTGGCGCCCAGCAGGCGCGCCGCTTCTTCTTCCTGAGTACCCTGTTCCTGCATCAGCGGGATCAGTTCGCGGGCCACATAGGGAAAGGTGACGAAGATCGTCGCCAGCACGATGCCGGGCACGGCGAAGACGATCTGCACATCGACGCTCTGCAGGTAAGGACCCATCAATCCCTGGGCGCCGAACAGCAGCACATAGATGAGACCGGCGATCACCGGCGAGACCGAGAAGGGCAGGTCGATCAGGGTGATCAGCAGACTCTTGCCGGTGAACTCGAACTTGGTGACGCACCAGGCCGCGGCCAGGCCGAAGGCCAGATTCAGGGGCACCGAGATGGCGGTGGCGAACAGCGTCAGCTTGAGCGCCGAGATCGCATCCGGTTCGCTGATGGCGTCCCAGAAGGCGCCGATGCCATTGGCCAGGCCTTGGCTCAGTACCATGTACAGCGGCAGCACCAGGATCAGTAGGAAGATCAGCCAGGCGCTGGCGATCAGCGCGATGGCCACCGGCGTGCGCTGCTTGTTGGCGCGCGCATCCGCCTTGGTCGACGTCATGAGGCTCATGCGGACTCCTTAGATGTTGGGCTGGATGCGGCGCTGCAGGATGTTGATCAGCAGCAGCATGACAAAGGACACCAGCAGCATGAACACGCCGATGCCAGTGGCGCCGGTGTAGTCGTACTGGTCCAGCTTGGAGACGATGAGCAGCGGCAGGATCTCGGTCTTGAACGGGATGTTGCCGGCGATGAACACCACCGAGCCGTACTCGCCCACGCCGCGGGCGAAGGCCAGGGCGAAGCCGGTCAGCCAGGCTGGCAACAGCGTCGGCACCAGCACATAGCGAAACACCTGCCAGGGGCGGGCACCCAGGCAGGTGGCGGCTTCCTCGATCTCCTTGGGGATGTCCGCCAGCACCGGCTGCAGGGTGCGCACCACGAAGGGCAGGGTGACGAAGATCAGCGCCAGGGTGATGCCGATCGGGGTATAGGCGATCTTGAAGGGAAACAGCGAGCCGATCAGGCCGTTGGGGGCATAGAGGGCGGTCAGGGCGATGCCGGCCACCGCGGTGGGCAGGGCGAAGGGCAGGTCGACCATGGCATCGATCAGCTTGCGCCCAGGGAACTCGTAGCGCACCAGCACCCAGGCCAGCAGGGTGCCGAGGATGCCGTTGACGAAGGCGGCGAGCAGGGCGGTGCCAAAGGACAGCTGCAGCGCGGCCAACACCTGGCGACCGGTGATCAGCGACCAGAATTGCCCTAGGCTCAGCTGGCTGGCATGGAGAAACATGGCGCCCAGCGGGATCAGCACGATCAGCGCGAGGTAGGTCAGGGAGAAGCCCAGGGTCAACCCGAAGCCGGGTATGACCGGGGAGAGACGGCGAGACATGAGGCGTCCTTCTGCAAGGCGCCCCGGCGATGCATTCGCCAGGGCGCAGAGGGGTGGAACGATACCTGTTCCGGGCCGGTCAGCGTGAGCCGTCCCGGCTGCGGTGCTACTTGTTGATGTCGGCGAAGATCTTGTCGAACACGCCGCCGTCGGCGAAGTACTTGGGTTGCGCCGCTTTCCAGCCGCCGAATTCCTGGTCGATGGTCACCAGCTTGACCGGCTTGAACTGATCCTTGAATTCCGCCGCCACCTTGGCATCGCGAGGACGATAGAAGTTCTGCGCGGCGATGCGCTGACCCTCGGGGCTGTAGAGATACTGCAGATAGGCCTCGGCCTGCTTGCGGGTACCCTTCTTGTCGACCACCTTGTCCACCACGGCTACGGGCGGCTCGGCCAGGATCGACAACGACGGGGTGACGATCTCCAACTGGTCGCCGCCTTCTTCCTTCAGGGACAGATAGGCTTCGTTTTCCCAGGCGATCAGCACATCACCCAATTGGCGCTGCACGAAGCTGATGGTGGCGCCGCGGGCGCCGGTGTCCAGCACCGGGGCGTGGCGATAGAGCTCGGTGACGAATTTCAGCGCCTCGGCATCGCTGCCGTACTTGGCCTTGGCATAGGCCCAGGCGGCGAGGAAGTTCCAGCGGGCACCGCCGGAGGTCTTGGGATTGGGCGTGATGACCTGGACGTCTTTCTTCACCAGATCGTCCCAATCCTTGATGCCCTTGGGATTGCCCTTGCGTACCAGGAAGACGATGGTCGAGGTGTAGGGGGTGCTGTTGTCCGCCAGGCGCTTCTGCCAGTTGGGGTCGACCAGTTGCTGGTGCAGGTTGAGGGCATCGATGTCGCCGGACAGCGCCAGGGTCACCACGTCGGCCTGTAGGCCATCGATCACCGAGCGCGCCTGCTTGCCGGAGCCGCCATGGGAATTCTTGATGCTCACGTCTTCGCCGGTTTCGGCCTTCCAGTGCTTGGCGAAGGCCGCGTTGTACTGCTGATAGAGCTCGCGGGTCGGGTCGTAGGACACGTTGAGCAATTCAACGGCATGGACCTGGGTGGCGAACAGGGCACCGGCCAGCGCGGCCAGAGCGAAACGGCGAATCGACATGAAAGGACTCCTTGACGTGAGAAAGCCGGACACCGTCTGGCGGGCACCGTGCCCGCTCGTCCGCTGACCTCGAGAATTCAATGCTTGTTGGCTTGGCCGCTCTGGGGCCGGAATTTTTCCTTGCGCTCGATCTGCACCACCTGACCGTTGTGCACGGTGATCTCGATGGCGCCGAATCTCAGCCCGCGCAAAGCCTGCTGAATATCGCGGAGCAGTGCGGTTTCGTCCTGGTTTTCCAGGCTGCGGAACGGAACGGAACTCATGGATGGCGTCCTCATGTGCAGAGGTGGGCGAAAGAGTGGTGCCATCTTAGGGGGCTGATCTTTATTTCTTAAAATTGCTAATAATGCTTTGTTTATTCGTTTTTAGAATTAACACTCTGTGAAGGACACGTTGTGTAGCAAAAGGGAGGGCTGGATTTATCACCCACCCTGGCAATAATGCGCGAACGCCTGTTCACTGAACTTTAGGTGACAGTTGCACTACACAACCCGCGCGAGGTCCTTTGCGTCCATGAGTTACAACGGCCTGCTCGACCTGTCGGTCTGGCAACTGGTGGTGGTCACCCTGCTGCTGACCCACCTGACCATTGTCAGTGTCACCGTCTACCTGCATCGCTACTCCGCCCACCGCTCGCTGGAATTGCATCCCGCGCTCAAGCACGCCTTCCGCTTCTGGCTGTGGCTGACCACGGCGATGAATACCCGTGAATGGACCGCCATTCACCGCAAGCACCACGCCAAATGCGAAACCGAAGACGACCCGCACAGTCCGGTGCACAAGGGCCTCGCCACCGTGGTCCGGCGCGGCGCCGAGCTGTACAAGGCCGAGGCGAACAATGCCGATACCCTGCGCATCTATGGCAAGAACTGCCCGGATGATTGGATCGAGCGCAAGCTCTACTCCAATCCCCGCACCCGCAACCTGGGTGTGGTGCTGTTGCTGTTGATCGACATCGCCCTGTTCGGCGCCCTGGGCCTCACCGTCTGGGCCGTACAGATGGTCTGGATTCCCTTCTGGGCTGCTGGCGTGGTCAATGGCCTGGGCCATGCCGTGGGCTATCGCAACTTCGAATGCCGCGATGCCGCCACCAACCTCATCCCCTGGGGCATCGTCATCGGTGGCGAAGAGTTGCACAACAACCACCATACCTATCCCAACTCGGCCAAGCTGTCGGTCAAGCGCTGGGAGTTCGACATGGGTTGGGCCTGGATCAAGCTGTTCACCTGGCTGCGCCTGGCCAAGGTCAATCGCGTCGCCCCCATCGCCCATCGCATCGAAGGCAAGGGTCAGCTGGATATGGATACCGCCATGGCCATCCTCAACAACCGCTTCCAGATCATGGCCCAGTATCGCAAGCAGGTGATCGGGCCACTGCTGCGGCAGGAGCGAGGCAGTGCCACGCCCTCCCAGCGCCCGCTGTTCCGTCGGGCGCGCGGCCTGCTGGCGCGGGAAACCAGTCTGCTCAAGGCCCGTCATCAGGTGCGTATCGATGAATTGCTCGAACACAGCCAGGCACTCAAGCTGATCTACGAAAAGCGCCTTGCGCTGCAGCAGATCTGGGCGCGGACCAGTGCCAACGGTCACGACATGCTGGCCGCGACCCGGCAGTGGATCGGCGAGGCCGAAGCCAGCGGCATCCAGTCGCTACGCGAATTCGCCGAACAGCTGAAAACCTATTCCTTGCGGCCGGCTGGAACCGCCTGAGAAAGGCTTCACAAAAGCCCACCGAAGCGGTGGGCTGCTCTATGCGGGGATTGAACCAGGCTGGTTTCAGCTGTCTCTAACTCCCTCAGGACCCCGCGTAGGCGCATGTGTATATGGATGAACAACTCTCTCTGTCTGCTCTTCCCACTCCGGAAGAGAATCTGCTGGCTCTCCTGCATTCGCGGGCCGAGACAGATCGCCTGCGTGACCGGGAGCAGCTGTTCAGCGCGCTGCTGGAAAGCGTCAACGCAGTGCTCTGGGCCCTGGACTGGCGCACTCGCCAGATCATCTATGTCAGCCCCGCCTACGAACAGATCTTCGGCCGCTCCCAGTCGCTGGTACTGACCGACTACAGCACCTGGCTCAATAATATCTACCCGGACGACCTCGAATACGCCCAGCGCACCTTGGAACAGGTGATAGAGCAAGGCGCCATAGAGTCGCGCGAATACCGCATCATCCGCGCCGATGGCGAAATCCGCTGGCTCAGCGACAAGTGCTTTGTCAGTCAACGCAGCGAGGCGGGCATGCCGCTCCTGGTGGTGGGCATCGCCGAAGACATCACCGACAAGAAGCGTATGGAGGAGGAGCTGCAGCGGCTCGCCACCACCGACGTCCTGACCCGCAGCAGCAATCGTCGGCACTTCTTCGAAAGTGCCCAGCGCGCCTTCGAATTCGCTCAGAACGAAGGCGAGCCGCTGGCCTTCCTGCTGCTCGACATTGATGACTTCAAGAAGATCAATGATCGCTTCGGCCACCAGATGGGCGACCAGGTGTTACAGCGTGTTGCCGAGTGCGGGGTCCAGACCACTCGTCGAGGCGATCTGTTCGGCCGCATCGGCGGCGAGGAATTCGCCCTCTTGTTGCCAGGTTGCGACAGCGACCTCGCACTGCAGATCGGGGGCCGACTACAGCGCGCCGTGCGCCAATTGGCCGTACCCACCGCCGAGGGGCCGCTGAAGGTCACCATCAGTCAGGGTGTCACCGTCCTGCGTGAGGGCGATGAGTCCCTCGACACTCTTTATGTACGGGCCGACGAGGCCATGTACAAGGCCAAGCGCCAGGGCAAGGATCAAGTCGTCCAAGGCTGAAGCCCTTGGCAGATGTTCCAGAGCCGTACCTCCAGGTCTGGCTCTCGGATACCAGCGTGCCAGTTCCGATCATGCCTAGCCTAGCCTAGCCTAGTCCTCGGTGCCCGGTAGCTTCATCCTCTCCCCAGTCAGCTGGCATGGACTCCTTTCTTCCCCCTCTTGCCCCGGCAGCCTGACGCTATCCACAGCTGTTTGTGGAAGCCGGCGAGTTGGCACCCGCTGAATGGAAAGTCTGTTTCCAAGCCGCTAACGCGTCGTAACCACTGTGATGCGGGATGTCAGGTTTCACGCGGCGGACGAGGCGTGTCATGTGCTGGGCGAGTCGGCCCTGGAAGCCGTAGCAAAAAATTACAAGTCCTTGAAGAGCGCAGGGAATTTCTCTGGATCCAGCATTCGATGACGGACTGCAAGGGTTTTCCAATGCCTTGAAAAGCCCGTCCTAGAGCGGAAAGTCGCAGGCTATGAGCTGGCCTTTTTTCAGGAAAAGGCCAGCCTTTCCGGTGCGGTATGCGGGGAAGGTTCCCTACAGCCATGACCGACCAGTCTAAGGGGAAGACCACAGAGCGGGTTTTCAACGAGGTATCGCTAGACGAAATGCTTTTTTGCAATTAGCTTTCGCAACGTGGAAGACGGTGGCAGGGGACCTGTGCTTGAAGTCGCAAATTAAAAGTCGACCAAGCCCGGGATAATTCTCCAAATTGAAACAAAAGCCCTCTAGCTTTCCCTTCCGCACGGCCCGTCGGGCATACCACCAGCAGACGCTGACACCTCTGGTGGCTGCATAACAACGATTCACCCCTGGAGCACACATGGTCAAGAAGCCACTGGTGGTCGCGGTCTCCGCGGCCTGTCTGAACCTGTCCCTCATTGCCGCCGCCAACGCTGCCGGCTTTATTGAGGACAGCAAAGCAACCCTGAGCCTGCGCAACTTCTACGAGAATCTCGATAACCGCAATGGCACCGCCAACCCGTCGACCAACCGGGAATGGGGTCAGGGCTTCCTGCTCAATTATCAGTCCGGCTTCACTCAAGGCACCGTTGGCTTCGGTGTCGACGCGATCGGCATGCTGGGTCTGCGTCTGGATGGCGGCGGCCGTGCCGGCAAGACCGACGGCTCCAATCAGCCGGGCACCATGTTCCCGCGTGAAACCGACGGCAGCTCCGTCGACGAATTCAGCACCGTTGGCGCTACTGCCAAGATGAAGATCTCCCAGACCGAATTGCGCTACGGCACCCTGATGCCCAAGCTGCCGGTCATCACCTTCAACGATGGTCGTATCCTGCCGCAGACCTTCCTGGGCGGTCAGGTGACCTCCAAGGAAATCAAGGACGTGACTCTGACTGCTGGTCAGATCGAACACGTCAAGGGCCGTGCTTCCAGCAACTACGAAGAAATGTCCATCGCGGGCTCCAACAGTGGTTCCACCGCGCGTGACAGCAACCAGTTCCGTTTCGCCGGTGCCGACTACAAGGTCACCAAGGACCTGACGCTGCAGTACTACTTCGGTCAGCTGGAAGATTTCTACAGCCAGCATTTCCTGGGTCTGACCCACAGCGTCAAGCTGGGTGAAGGTACCTTCAAGACCGATCTGCGCTACTTCGACAGCAACGGCGATGGCGCTAACAAGAATGCCGACACCCAAGGCGCGCTCTATGCGTCCAGCGGTTACTACGGCCGCACCGCCACTGGCGCCGTTACCCGTGGCGAAGTGGACAACCGTCTGTACAGCGCCCTGTTCACCTACTCGATCAAGGGCCATACCTTTGGCGCTGGCTACCAGGGTAGCAATGGCAACAGCGACTTCCCCTTCCTGAACCAGGGTGATGGCGCTTCCGCCTACATCATCACCGACCTGCAGATCAACAAGTTCGCCCGCTCCGGTGAAGACACCTGGCAAGCTCGCTACTCCTATGACTTCGGTCAGCTGGGTATGAAGGGTCTGACCGCCGGTATCATTTACCAGTACGGCGATAACATCCGCACCCGCAATGGCGACTACATGGAGTGGGAACGCGATCTGACGCTGAGCTACGTGGTCCCGGAAGGCCAGCTGAAAGGTCTGGGCTTCACCTGGCGTAACGCTTCGCTGCGCTCCGACCTGCCGGCAGCCAGCACCCAGGGCGTTCCGGGTCAGCGCGATCAGGACGAAAACCGCTTCATCGTCAGCTACACCCTGCCGCTGCTCTAAGCCGCGCTCAGGTCAGAAAAAAGCCCGTCGAAAGACGGGCTTTTTTCGTTTCCGCCGGAAATCAGCGGCCGGTCGGCTGCTGCTGGGTGATGCAGTGGATGTTGCCACCGCCCAGCAGGATCTCGCGTCCGGGGACCTGGATCACCTGGTGCTCCGGGAAGCAGGCCTGCAGGGTACGCAGGGCCTCGGCATCCTCGGGGACGCCAAAGGTCGGCGCTATGATGCCGCCGTTGACGATCAGGAAATTGACGTAGGAGGCGGCCAGACGCTCGCCAGCCCGGCGCGGCTGGGTACCCAGGCAGGCGTCTACGTCGCGGCATTCTTCCTCGCTGGCGAACAGCGGACCTGGGGTAACAATGCGGTGCACTTTGAGGGTGCGGCCGCGGGCATCGGTTTCACGCTCCAGCACGGCCAGGGCCTCGCGGCACCGGCCGTAGTTGGGATCAGCCTGGTCGTCGCACCAGCTCAGCAGCACCTCGCCCGGGCGCACGTAGCAGCAGAAGTTATCCACGTGGCCGTTGGTCTCGTCATTGTAGAGACCGTGGGGCAGCCAGATGACCTTGTCCACCGCCAGGTAGTCGCTCAAGTAACGCTCGATCTGCGCACGATCCAGGTGTGGATTGCGGTTGGCGTTGAGCAGGCATTCCTCGGTGGTGATCAGGGTGCCTTCGCCGTCGACATGGATGGAGCCGCCTTCGAGGACGAAGTCCGGGGTGCGATAGCCCGGCAGATTCTCGATCGCCAGGATCTTGCCCGCTACCTGGTCGTCGCGCTGCCAGGGAAAGTAGAGACCACCGTCCAGGCCGCCCCAGGCATTGAAGCTCCAGTCCACACCGCGCACGCCGCCCTGGTCGTCGCTGACGAAGGTCGGGCCGGAATCGCGGCACCAGGCGTCGTCATTGCTGATTTCCACCACCCGGATGTTCGGATGCTGCAGGCGGGCGCGGGCATTTTCGTACTGCTGCGCCGAGGCACCGATGGTGACCGGCTCGAAGCGGGCGATGGCCTGGGCCACGGCGGTGAAGGCCGCCTGGGCAGGCTTGCCGCCCAGGCGCCAGTTGTCCGGTCGCTCGGGCCAGACCATCCAGATCTGGCGCTGGTCGGCCCATTCGGCCGGCATGTGGAAGCCATCGGCACGCGGCGTGGTGAGGGTGGTCATGGCGAAGCTCTCCGTCCAGAGTCGTCGTGGGTGATAAAGGGAAAGATCGGCAGGGCGCCACGAGCGTGATTACGCGCAGGGCTCCGGCGGTACTGCAGCGCACCTGCCGACCGGTGCAGGACCGGTCGGCAGGCGGTGCTTACACGGTGTGCAGGTACCAGTTGTACTCGAGGTCGGAGATGGAGTGCTCGAACTCCTCCAGCTCGTGCTCCTTGCAGGCGACGAAGATGTCGATGTACTTCGGATCGATGTACTCCGCCATCACCGAGCTGTCGTCCAGGTAGCGCAAGGCATCGCGCAGGTTGTTCGGCAGGCTCTGCTCGTGCTGCTCGTAGGAGTTGCCCTCGGTGACCGGGCCGGGCTCGATCTGCCGGGTCAGGCCGTGGTGTACCCCGGCCAGGACGCCGGCCAGCAGCAGGTAGGGGTTGGCGTCGGCGCCAGCCACTCGATGCTCGATGCGGTGTGCCTCCGGCGTACCGGTGGGGACGCGCAGGGCGGTGGTGCGGTTGTCCAGGCCCCAGCTCGGGGCATTGGGCACGAAGAACTGCGAGCCGAAGCGCCGATAGCTGTTCACGTTGGGACAGAGAAAGGCCATGCAGGCGGGTAGGGTCTCGAGCACACCGCCGATGGCATGACGCAATGCGGCGTTCTGCTCGGGATCCTCGCCGGCGAAGATGTTGCGACCTTCCTTGTCCAGCAGGGAGATGTGCACATGCAGACCATTGCCCGCCTGGCCCGGATAGGGCTTAGCCATGAAGGTGGTGTCCATCTCATGGTCGTAGGCGACGTTCTTGATCAGGCGCTTGAGCAGTACGGCGTAGTCGCAGGCCTTGATCGGATCGGCGACGTGATTGAGGTTGACCTCGAATTGCGCTGGCGCCGATTCGGCGACGATGGCGTCGGCCGGAATGCCCTGGGCGCGGGCGCCGTCGATGATGTCCTGCAGGCAGTCGGCGTATTCATCCAGATCGTCCATGGAGTAGACCTGGACCGACTGCGGACGCTTGCCGGAAATGGGTGAGCGCGGCGGTTGCGGGCGGCCGTTGATGTTCTCCTGATCGATCAGATAGAACTCCAGCTCGAAGGCGGCGCAGACGGTGAGTCCGAGCTCGTCGAAGCGCTGGACGACCTGGCGCAGGACCTCGCGGGGATCGGCGAAGAAGGGCTCGCCTTCCATCTCGTGCATGGTCATCAGCAGCTGCGCGGTGGGGCGCTTCTGCCAGGGCTCCATGGAGAGGGTATCGGTGATGGGGAAACAGACGCGGTCGGCATCGCCGATGTCGAGCCCGAGACCGGTGCTTTCGACGGTGGAGCCGGTGATGTCGAGGGCGAACAGCGAAGCGGGGAGGTTGATTCCTTTCTCGAAGACTTTGGGCAGATTGTTGCGCTCGATGCGTTTGCCACGCACCACGCCATTCATATCCGCAATCAGAAGATCGACGAACTGGACCTCAGGGTGCTCCCTGAGGAAGTCGGTCGCTTCATCCAAACGAACGGCACGCGGGGGTACCGACATGATGAAACACCTTTGCTTTTGGCTGCGCTCGACAAAACGGTTAGCGCCTGATGCGCCTGTTTGCCCAGTGGGCCAACCGCAGTGAGGGCACGAGTGCCCGCTGTCGATCCGACAGCGACCTGAGAGTACGGTCTCGCCTGCGCTCCGACGCTTTGCCAGCGCCCCTGTTAAAAATATCAATCAGCGGAGTTACCACCCTGGAGTCAATCCGAAAGGCGGAGCAAAGTCAACTGGCGGAAAGCCTGCTCAGGGGTGGTGCGCAGGTGCCTGTTTTTGGCGCATTCATGAGCGCTAGAACGCCTCTGTTGCGCCGCTTCTGTGCAGAATCCCGAAACTTTTTACCGGTGGTTGTGAAAAATAACGAACAAGACTAGGCTCGGATGATTCCTGTTCAACCCGGTGCCCCATGTCCGCGCTGCCCCTCATAGGTGTCACAGCCTGTACCAGGCAACTAGGCCTGCATCCCTTTCACATCGCTGGCGACAAGTATCTGCGCGCGGTGGTGGAGGGGGCCGAGGGCATGCCGCTGGTGATTCCGGCCCTCGCCGACCTCATCGCCACCGAGACCCTGGTGGAGCGTCTGGACGGTCTGCTGTTCACCGGTTCGCCGTCCAATGTCGAACCTCGCCATTACCAGGGCCCGCCCAGCGAGCCCGGCACCCTGCACGATGCGGCGCGCGACGCCGTGACCCTGCCGCTGTTGCGCGCCGCGGTGGCTGCGGGCGTGCCGGTGCTGGGCATCTGCCGGGGCTTCCAGGAAATGAACGTGGCCTTTGGCGGCAGCCTGCACCAGAAGGTGCATGAGGTCGCTTCCCTCATGGATCACCGCGAGCGCGGCGAGACCCTGGAAGAGCACTATGGCTTGCACCATCTGGTCGAGGTCCAGCCAGGTGGCCTGTTCGAGACCCTGGATCTGCCGACGCGCTTCGAGGTGAACTCCATCCATGGCCAGGGTATCGAGCGCCTGGCGCCGGGGTTGCGCGCCGAGGCGCTGGCCCCCGATGGCCTGATCGAAGCCGTCTCGCTTCCCGAGGCCCGCGCCTTCACTTGTGGTGTGCAGTGGCACCCGGAGTGGAAGGTACGCAGTCACCCGGTCTATCTCGCTTTATTCAAGGCGTTCGGCAAGGCCTGCAAGGAGCGCGCTGCCGGTCGCTGATGCTGTTCACCCCGCTCGAACCTTCGAGGTCTTTATGAGCACCCCGCTTGACCGGCTCACCGCCTGGTTGAAAGAACGCAAGATCACTGAAGTGGAATGCCTGGTAGCCGACCTGACCGGCATCGCCCGCGGCAAGATTTCTCCCACCGCCAAGTTTCTCAACGAAAAGGGCATGCGCCTGCCGGAGAGCGTGCTCCTGCAGAGCGTGACCGGGGACTATGTCGACGACGACATCTACTATGAATTGCTCGACCCGGCCGACATCGACATGCACTGTCGCCCGGACGATCGCGCGGTGTTCCTGGTGCCCTGGGCGCTGGAACCCACCGCCCTGGTGATCCACGACACCTACGACAAGCGCGGCATCCCCATCGAGCTGTCGCCGCGCAACCTGCTCAAGAAGGTGCTCAAGCTCTATGCCGAGCACGGCTGGCAGCCCATCGTCGCGCCGGAGATGGAGTTCTACCTGACCAAGCGCAGCGACGACCCCGACTATCCGCTGCAGCCGCCGGTAGGGCGCTCCGGTCGCCAGGAAACCGGGCGCCAGTCCTTTTCCATCGACGCGGCCAACGAATTCGATCCGCTGTTCGAGGACATGTACGACTGGTGCGAGGCCCAGGAGCTGGATCTGGATACCCTGATCCACGAGGAAGGCACCGCCCAGATGGAGATCAACTTCCGTCACGGCGATCCGTTGCACCTGGCCGACCAGATCTTCGTCTTCAAGCGCACCCTGCGCGAGGCGGCGCTCAAGCACAACGTCACCGCCACCTTCATGGCCAAACCCATGACCGGCGAGCCCGGCAGCGCCATGCACCTGCACCAGAGCGTGGTGGATCTCAAGACCGGCAAGACGGTGTTTTCCAACCCCGATGGCAGCATGAGCGAGCTCTTCCTGCACCACATCGGCGGTCTGCAGAAATACATTCCCGAGGCGCTGCCGCTGTTCGCGCCCAATGTGAATTCCTTCCGCCGCTTCCTGCCCGACACCTCGGCGCCGGTCAACGTGGAGTGGGGTGAGGAGAACCGCACCGTGGGCCTGCGGGTACCGGATTCCGATCCGCAGAATCGCCGGGTTGAGAATCGTCTGGCCGGCGCCGATGCCAACCCCTATCTGGCCCTGGCCGCCAGCCTGCTGTGTGGCTACCTGGGCATGGTCGAGAACGTCTCGCCCAGCGCCCCGGTGCAGGGCCGCGGCTATGAGCGCCGCAACCTGCGCCTGCCGCTGACCCTGGAAGCCGCCCTGGAGCGCATGGAGCAGTCGGCCACCCTGGAGCGTTATCTGGGGAGTCGTTTCACCCGTGGCTACGTCGCGGTGAAGCGCGCCGAACATGAGAATTACAAGCGCGTGATCAGTTCGTGGGAGCGGGAATTCCTGCTGCTCAGCGTCTGACCGCGATTCAAGGAGAGGCTTCGTGACTACCTTTACCACCGCCCATTGGCAGGACCTGAGTCGTCGGCACCTGCTGGCGCCCTTCACCGACTATCGCCAGCTCAACGAGAAGGGCGCACGCATCATTACCCGTGCCGAGGGTGTGCACCTCTGGGACAGCGAGGGTCAGCGCATTCTCGACGGCATGGCCGGGCTCTGGTGCGTCAACGTCGGCTACGGCCGTGAAGAGCTGGTCGAAGCGGCCAGTCGCCAGATGCGTGAGCTGCCCTACTACAACCTGTTCTTCCAGACCGCCCACCCGCCGGCGCTGGAGCTGGCCAAGGCCATCGCCGAACTGGCACCGGAGGGCATGAATCACGTGTTCTTCACCGGTTCGGGCTCGGAGGCCAACGACACGGTGCTGCGTCTGGTGCGCCATTACTGGGCAACCAAGGGCCAGCCGGAGAAGCGGGTAGTCATCGGCCGCTGGAATGGCTACCACGGCTCGACCATGGCCGGCGCCAGCCTGGGCGGCATGGCGGCGATGCACGAACAGGGCGGTCTGCTGCCCGACATCGTGCATATTCCGCAGCCCTACTGGTTCGGTGAAGGTGGCGAGATGAGTCCGGAGGCGTTCGGCGTCTGGGCGGCCGATCAGTTGGAGCAGAAGATCCTCGAGGTCGGCGAAGAGCGTGTCGCCGCCTTTATCGCCGAGCCCATCCAGGGTGCCGGCGGGGTGATAGTGCCGCCGGAAAGCTATTGGCCGCGAGTGCGCCAGATCCTCGACAAGTACGACATCCTCTTCATCGCCGACGAGGTCATCTGCGGCTTCGGTCGCACCGGCGAATGGTTCGGTAGCCAGTACTACGGCAATGCCCCGGACCTGATGCCCATCGCCAAGGGGCTCACCTCCGGCTACGTGCCCATGGGTGGCGTGGTGGTACGCGACGAAGTGGTCAGGGTGCTCGACGAGGGTGGCGAGTTCTATCACGGCTTCACCTATTCCGGGCATCCGGTGGCCGCCGCCGTGGCCCTGGAAAACATCCGCATCCTGCGTGACGAAGGCATCGTCGACCGGGTTCGCAACGCCACGGCACCCTATTTGCAGAAACGCTGGGCCGAGCTGGCCGACCATCCGCTGGTGGGCGAGACCCGCGGGGTCGGCATGGTGGCGGCGCTGGAATTGGTGCGCGACAAGAAGACGCGGACCAGGTACGAGGGTGGGGCGGGCATGCTCTGCCGTGAGCACTGCTTCCGCAATGGGCTGGTGATGCGTGCGGTGGGCGATACCATGATCATCGCCCCGCCTTTGGTCATCACGCCGGAGTCCATCGACGAGCTCGTCACCCTGGCGCGCCTGAGTCTCGATCAGACCCATGCGGTGCTACGTCAACGTGGCTAATGGCCGGCAAGGCTTGAGCGCGGCGGCGGACCTTGCCAGACTGCGCGCGGGCGCTGGCCGCGCACCGAATCAAAAGACCAACGATGACTTGAGGAGCACCACCGCATGAATGTTTTTGGCAAGACTCTTCTAGCGCTGAGCCTGGCCGGCCTCTTTGCCGGCAACGCCTCGGCGGACCCCAAGGTCCTGCACGTCTACAACTGGAACGACTACATTGCCGAAGACACCATCGCCAACTTCGAGAAGGAGTCGGGGATCAAGGTGGTCTATGACGTCTATGACAGCAACGAGACCCTCGAGGCCAAGCTGCTGGCCGGTCGTTCCGGCTACGACGTGGTGGTGCCGTCCAACTCCTTCCTGGCCAAGCAGATCAAGGCCGGCGTCTACCAGCCGCTGGACAAGTCCAAGTTGCCCAACTACAGCAACCTGGATCCGCAGCTGATGAAGACCCTGGAAGTCAGCGATCCGGGCAACCAGTACGCCATCCCCTACCTGTGGGGCACCATCGGCATCGGCTACAACCCGGCCAAGGTCAAGGCTGCCCTGGGCGACAATGCCCCGGTGGATTCCTGGGACCTGATCTTCAAGCCCGAGAATCTCTCCAAGCTCAAGGGCTGCGGCGTGGCGGTGCTGGATTCGCCCACCGAGATCATTCCCGCCGGCCTGCACTACCTCGGCTACAAGCCGGATAGCCAGGATCCCAAGGAGATCAAGGCGGCCGAGGAGCTGTTCCTCAAGGTGCGGCCGTACATCACCTATTTCCACAGCTCCAAGTACATCTCGGACCTGGCCAATGGCAACGTCTGCGTGGCGGTCGGTTACTCCGGCGACATCGCTCAGGCCAAGGCCCGTGCCGCCGATGCCAAGAACGGCGTGACCGTGGCCTACAACATTCCCAAGGAAGGCGCCGGTACCTTCTTCGACACCATGGCCATTCCCAAGGATGCCGAGAACTCCGAAGGCGCGCTCAAGTTCATCAACTACCTGATGGAGCCCAAGGTGATCGCGGCGGTCAGCGACTATGTGCAGTATCCCAACGGCAACAAGGCGGCCACCCCGCTGGTGGCCGAAGAGATCCGCACCAACCCGGGGATCTATCCGACCCAGGAAACCATGACCAAGCTGTATGCCTTCCCGGATCTTCCGGCCAAGACCCAGCGTCTGATGACCCGTACCTGGACCACCATCAAGTCCGGCAAGTGAGTGCTGCCGCCGCGTGCGGCTGAAAGGACGGCACGCCGGAGTCGCTCCGGCGTGCCGTACGTCTGTATGGACCGCTGAAAGGGTGTCGTCGTCGATGCCCATCATGAAAGGAGCCGCCCGTGCTTTCGTTGCGTAAAACCCTGCTGGCCATGGCCACCCTGACCGTCATGGGAACCGCTGTCGCCGACCCGACGGTACGTGTCTACAACTGGAGCGATTACGTCGGCGAGACCACGCTGGATGACTTCCAGAAGGCCACCGGCATCACCCCGGTCTATGACGTCTTCGATTCCAACGAAACCCTCGAAGGCAAGCTGTTGGCCGGCCACACCGGCTACGACGTGGTGGTGCCTTCGAGCAACTTCCTGGCCAAGCAGATCAAGGCGGGCGCCTTCCAGAAACTGGACAAGAGTCAGCTGCCGAACTGGCAGAATCTCGACCCGGCCTTGCTCAAGCAACTGGAAAAGAGCGATCCGGGCAATCAATACGGCGTGCCCTACCTGTGGGGCACCAACGGCATCGGGTACAATGTCGACAAGGTCAAGGCCGCGCTGGGTACCGACAAGCTCGATTCCTGGGCCATCCTGTTCGAACCCGAGAACCTCAAGAAGCTGAGCAAGTGCGGCGTCTCCTTCATGGATTCGCCCGATGAGGTCTATCCGGCGGTACTGCAATACCTGGGACTCGATCCCAACAGCACCAACCCTGACGACTACAAGAAGGCCGAGGCACAGCTGCTCAAGGTGCGGCCCTACATCACCTATTTCCATTCCTCCAAGTACATCTCCGACCTGGCCAACGGCAACATCTGCGTGGCCTTCGGCTATTCCGGCGATGTCTTTCAGGCGCGTTCGCGTGCCGAGGAAGCGAAGAAGGGCGTCAACATCGGCTACGCGATTCCCAAGGAGGGCGCGAACCTCTGGTTCGACCTCCTGGCCATCCCCAAGGATGCCAAGAACGTGAAGGAGGCCCATGCCTTCATCAACTATCTGCTGCAGCCCGAGGTCATCGCCAAGGTTAGTGACTATGTCGGCTACGCCAACCCCAATCCCAAGGCGGGCGAGCTGATGAATGCCGAGCTGCGGCAGGACGAAACCGTCTATCCGCCTCAGGCGGTGATGGACAAGCTGTACGTCATGAAGGAGCTGCCCCCGCAACTCCTGCGCCTGGAAACCCGTAGCTGGACGCGGGTCAAGTCCGGCAAATAACCAACGCTAAGCGGACCGGCCCGGCCGGTCCCCGATTTTCCTGGGGAGATGTACATGGCGACCGCCACCAGTGCCTTCAAGAAAGCCGCCACCGGCGACAAGAAAGCCAAGGAAGTCCTGGTCAAGATCGACCGGGTCACCAAGAAATTTGACGAAACCGTCGCTGTCGACGACGTCTCCCTGACCATCAACAAGGGTGAGATCTTCGCCCTGCTCGGCGGCTCGGGTTCGGGCAAGTCGACCCTGTTGCGCATGCTGGCCGGCTTCGAGCGACCCAGTGAAGGGCGCATCTTCCTCGATGGCGAGGACATCACCGACATGCCGCCCTACGAGCGGCCGATCAACATGATGTTCCAGTCCTATGCGCTGTTCCCGCACATGAGCGTGGAGCAGAACATCGCCTTCGGCCTCAAGCAGGACAAGCTGCCCAAGGCCGAGATCGACGCCCGCGTGGCCGAGATGCTCAAGCTGGTGCACATGACCCAGTACGCCAAGCGCAAGCCGCACCAGCTCTCCGGTGGCCAGCGCCAGCGGGTGGCCCTGGCGCGTTCCCTGGCCAAGCGACCCAAGCTCCTGTTGCTCGACGAGCCCATGGGCGCCCTGGACAAGAAGCTGCGCTCGCAGATGCAGCTGGAGCTGGTGGAGATCATCGAGCGCGTGGGCGTGACCTGCGTGATGGTGACCCACGACCAGGAAGAGGCCATGACCATGGCCGAGCGCATCGCCATCATGCACCTGGGCTGGATCGCCCAGGTGGGCAGCCCCATGGACATCTACGAGACCCCGGCGAGCCGGCTGGTCTGCGAGTTCATCGGCAGCGTCAACATCTTCGACGGCGAGCTGACCGACGATGGCGCCGACCATGCCATCATCCACAGTCCGCAACTGGAGCGGCCGATCTACATCGGTCACGGCATCAGCACCCGCGCCCAGGAAAAGCAGGTCACCTTCGCCCTGCGGCCCGAGAAGCTGCTGATGGGCACCAGCCTGCCGGCGGATCACGAGCATCCCGACTACAACTGGTGCAGCGGCACCGTGCATGACATCGCCTACCTGGGTGGGCACTCGGTCTATCACGTCAAGTTGGGGACCGGGCCCATCGTCCAGTGCTTCATCGCCAACGCCGAGCGTCTCGGCAAACGACCCACCTGGGACGACGCCGTGGTGGTGTACTGGGAAGACGACAGCGGCGTGGTACTGCAAGCATGACCAGACCTCCCTTGCTCAAGCGCCTGCTCGATGGCCGCCGCCTGACCATTGGCGTGCCCTTCGTCTGGCTGTTCCTGTTCTTCCTGCTGCCGTTCCTGATCGTGCTCAAGATCAGCTTCTCGGTGGCGGACGTGGCCATCCCGCCCTATACCGAGCTGTTCAGCTACGCCGATCAGCAACTGGATATCGCGCTCAACTTCGGCAACTACCTGATGTTCGCCGGCGATCCGCTGTATCTGGATGCCTATCTCGGCTCGCTGAAGATGGCCGGCATCAGTACCCTGATCTGCCTGCTGATCGGCTATCCCATGGCCTATGCCATCGCCCGCGCCAGTCGCGAGAAGCAGACGGTGTTGCTGCTGCTGATCATGATGCCGACCTGGACCGCCATTCTCATCCGCGTCTATGCCTGGATGGGGCTGCTCTCCACCAATGGCCTGATCAACAGCTTCCTGATGAATCTGGGCATCATCAGCAGTCCGCTGCAGATGCTCAACACCAACTTCGCGGTGTACCTGGGGATCGTCTATTCCTACCTGCCGTTCATGATCCTGCCGTTGTTCGCCAACCTGGTGAAGCACGACCTGACCCTGCTGGAAGCCGCCGGCGACCTGGGTGCCAGTCGCTTCACCAGCTTCTGGAAGATCACCGTGCCACTGTCCAAGAACGGCATCATCGCCGGCTGCATGCTGGTGTTCATTCCGGCGGTGGGCGAATTCGTCATTCCCGAGCTGCTGGGCGGCCCGGAGACCCTGATGATCGGCCGCGTGCTCTGGCAGGAATTCTTCAACAACCGTGACTGGCCGGTGGCCTCCGCCCTGGCGGTGGTGATGCTGCTGATCCTGATCGTGCCCATCGTGCTGTTCAATCGCAACCAAGCCAAGGAACTGGAGGGCAAGCTATGAGAGGCCTCAAGTTCACCAACCTGATGCTGGTGCTCGGACTGCTGTTCATCTATCTGCCGATGGTCATCCTGGTCATCTACTCCTTCAACGAGTCGCGCCTGGTGACCGTCTGGGGTGGCTGGTCGGTGAAGTGGTACGTCGGCCTGCTGGACAACAGCCAACTGATGAGCGCGGTGTTCCGCTCCTTGGAAATCGCCTTCTACACGGCCATCTCCTCGGTGATCCTCGGCACCCTGGCGGCCTTCGTGCTGACCCGGATCCCGCGCTTCCGCGGCCGTACCGTGTTCGGCGGCATGGTCACGGCGCCGCTGGTGATGCCCGAGGTGATCACCGGTCTGTCGCTGCTGCTGCTGTTCGTCTCCATGGCGCAGTTGATCGGCTGGCCGCAGGACCGCGGCGTGACAACCATCTGGATCGCCCACACCAGCTTTTGTGCCTCCTATGTGGCGGTGGTGGTCTCTTCGCGCCTGCGCGAACTGGACCTGTCCATCGAAGAGGCGGCCATGGACTTGGGTGCCCGGCCCTGGAAGGTGTTCCTGCTGATCACCATTCCCATGATCGCGCCGTCGCTGGCGGCGGGTGGCATGATGTCCTTCGCCCTGTCGCTGGACGATCTGGTGCTGGCGAGCTTCGTGTCCGGTCCCGGCTCCACCACCCTGCCCATGGAGGTGTTCTCCGCGGTGCGCCTGGGCGTGAAGCCGGAGATCAACGCCATCGCCAGCCTAATCCTGCTGGCGGTCTCGCTGTTCACCTTCTTCGCCTGGTACTTCACCCGGCGTGCCGAGAAGAAGCGCCTGCAGGGGCTGCAGGAGGCCATGGACGCCACGGCCTCGGAGATCACCCAGCGCGAGCGCGAGACGGCGACTCTCACGGCGCCGCCGGCCAACAGCTAACAGCTAAACGACGAGAAGCGGCCTTCGGGCCGCTTTTTTTGTGCCCCGCTGCTGGCTGCGACAAGCGCGACCGCTCCCGCAGGGCGCGATTTGATACCATTTGGCTTTTGCCAGGTAGCGCTCCCGCCATGAAACAGTACCTCGACCTGATGCGCCACGTGCGCGAACACGGCACCTTCAAGAGCGACCGCACCGGCACCGGGACCTACAGCGTCTTCGGCTACCAGATGAGATTCGATCTGGCCGAGGGCTTTCCCCTGGTCACCACCAAGAAGTGCCATCTCAGATCCATCATCCACGAGCTGCTATGGTTCCTGCAGGGCGAGACCAACATCCGCTATCTCAAGGACAACGGCGTCTCCATCTGGGACGAGTGGGCCGACGAGAATGGCGAACTGGGCCCGGTCTACGGCTACCAGTGGCGCAGTTGGCCGGCACCGGATGGTCGCCATATCGACCAGATCGCCGGGGTAGTGGACATGATCCGCGCCAAGCCCGATTCACGCCGCCTGATCGTCTCGGCCTGGAATCCGGCGCTGGTGGACGAGATGGCCTTGCCGCCGTGCCATGCGCTGTTCCAGTTCTATGTCGCCGATGGCCGCCTGAGTTGCCAGCTCTACCAGCGGTCCGCCGACATCTTCCTCGGCGTGCCCTTTAATATCGCCAGCTATGCGCTGCTGACCCTGATGGTGGCGCAGGTCACCGGGCTGCAACCGGGCGAATTCATCTGGACCGGCGGTGATTGCCACCTCTATGCCAATCACCTGGAGCAGACCGATCTGCAGCTGACCCGCGAACCGCTGCCGCTGCCGACCATGAAGCTCAATCCAGCGGTACAGGACCTGTTCGCCTTCCGCTTCGAGGATTTCGAGCTGGAAGGCTATCAGGCCCATCCGCACATCAAGGCGCCGGTCGCGGTCTGACGCCGTGCTCGCAGCCCTCAGGCGCTGCGGTCGTGCTCCAGCACCTCGTCCACCAGTTGCTCCGGCGACTGGCGCACGTCCAGCACCTGGGCCTCCAGGTGGTCGGGCGCTTCCAGGGTATCGAGTTGGCTCTGCAACAGCTTGGGATCGAAGAAGTGCCCACGGCGGCTGCCGATACGCTCGGCGAGCAGCTCCGGGGAGCCCTTGAGAAACAGCAGACGCACACCTTCGAGGCCGTTCAGCAGGCGATCTCGATAGACTTTCTTCAGCGCCGAGCAAGCGAACACCCGGGTGGTGCCCTCGGCCCGCGCCTGCTGCATGGCATCGTGGATAGCATCCAGCCAAGGCCAGCGATCCTCGTCGGTGAGGGCGATACCCTTGGCCATCTTGTCCTTGTTGGCCTGGCTGTGAAAGGTGTCGGCATCGTCGAAACGGCAGCCTAGTCGGCTGGCCAGGAGTTCGCCCAGGGTGGTCTTGCCACTGCCCGAGACGCCCATTATCAGATAGATCATCGTCGGTACTCCGCGTGAGGATTCGCCTCGTTATAGAGTCCCTAGAGCGGCGTTTGCTCCGGGGTCAGACGGCTGCTCCAGGTGGCGCCGATCGAGGCGGCGATGATGCAGGCGAGCGCGAACCATTGGGCGACACCCAGGATCTCGCCGAGGAACACCCAGCCGGAAAGGGCGCCCAGCGCGGGTTCCAGACTCATCAGGGTGCCAAAGGTCGAGGCCGGCAGGCGGGTGAGCACGACCATTTCCAGGGCATAGGGAATGGCCGTGGACATCAGTGCCAAGGCCAGTGCCAGTGGCCAAATTTCCGGTTGCAAGAGATTGCTGCCGCTATGAACGATGCCGATGGGCAGGATCACCAGGGCGGCGATGGAAGCGCCAAAGGCCACCGTGCCGGTGCCATGGACCGCGCCCGCGCGCTTGCCCAGCACGATGTACAACGCCCAGCAGGCGCCGGCACCCAGTGCCAGGCTGGTACCGAGGGGATCCAGCGCCGAGGCGTTGTGACCGAAGGGCAGGAGCACGGCCAGGCCAGCGACTACCAGCACGATCCACAGCAGGTCCAGCCAGCGGCGCAGGGCGCACAGCGCTACCACCAGGGGGCCGACGAATTCCAGGCCGACGGCGATGCCGATCGGCAGGCGCTGCATGGCCATGTAGATGGTCAGGTTCATCACGCCCATGGCGACGCCATAGCCCAGTAGACTGCCCAGCGCTTCGCGGCGGAAGTTGCGCCAGGGACGCAGCACGATCAGCAGGACCAGGGCGGCGAAGATCAGGCGCAGGGTGGTGACACCCACCGGGTCGAGGCGCAGGAACAGCGTCTTGGCCAGACTCGCGCTGGTCTGGATCGAGGTCATGGCGACCAGCAGCAGGGCGACGGCGAACAGCGGCGAACGGGCGGACATTGGCTGAGCTCAACAAGCGGGCCCGCCAGCATAGGTCATCCTATCTGTGCTGCAAGGATGGCTGCGACCTCAACGTGTTTTGGAGCGCAGATGCAGTTGCTCCGCGCCTTCGCGGTTTTCCCGGACCTGCTCGATGAAGCGCTGCTGCTCTTCGCGCTGGGCCACCTGCACGCATTGCGCGTAGCCCGCGTCCCAGCCCTGCTGATAGGGTTTCTCCGCGACGAAGCGGCGCGCATCCTTGTGTTCGTACCCAATGCCATTGACTGCCTGCTTGCCGGTCTGGCAGCCGTCGCTGAAGCCGTCGGCATAGGCCGGCGGATAGCCTTTGGCAATCAGTTGGTCGTGATAACTGGTGCAGGCCGCGAGCGCGGACAGCAGGAAGAACAGCGGAATGAAACGACGAGAGCCAGCCATGGGGCCTCCTCACGGGATCCTACGACTGATCCCCCTATAGAAAGCTTAGTAGGCGTCTGGTGAGAATTTCGTCAAAAAACGCTGGGGTCGGAAAATACCGACAGACGTCATGTCAGCCCCTTCGAACCGCTGCGTTTAAATACGCAGGGGAGCGCGGCTTGCCTTGCCTCCGCTGTCATCCCGGTCGCAGAATGCGGACACTGCTTGCATGCCTGACAAGGACTTACGATGCACGATCCCGTCGCGGCCGGTCTCCGGCTCGCTCCCGATGAGCTGACCCGCCCCTTCGCTCCCGAACAATTCTCCTTTGCCGATACCGATCAGCTCGAACCCTTCCGTGGCATCCTGGGCCAGGAGCGCGCGGTCGAAGCCCTGCAGTTCGGGGTGGCCATGCCGCGGCCCGGCTACAACGTCTTTGTCATGGGCGAGCCGGGCACCGGTCGCTTCTCCTTCGTGCAACGCTACCTCAAGGCCGAGGCCAAGCGGCAGCCGACGCCCAACGACTGGGTGTACCTGAATCACTTCGAAGAGCCGCGCGCACCGGGAGCCCTGGAACTGCCACCTGGCGAGGGCGAGGCCTTCGTGGCCGACATGGCCCATTTCATCGACAACCTGCTGGCCACCTTTCCGGCGGTGTTCGAACACCCGGCGTTCCAGCAGAAGAAGAACGCGATCGAGCGTGCCTTCAACCAGCGCTACGATCAGGCCCTGGATGTGGTGGAAAAGCTCGCCCTGGAAAAGGAGATCGCCCTCTACCGCGACGCCAACAATGTCGCCTTCACCCCCATGAAGGACGGCAAGGCGCTGGATGAGGCCGACTTCGCCCAGTTGCCCGAAGCCGAGCGCGAGCGCTTTCACGCCGATATCTCCAGCCTCGAAGAACGCCTCAACGAAGAACTGTCCAGCCTGCCGCAATGGCGGCGCGAGTCGAGCAACCAGCTGCGCGCCCTGAACGAAGACACCATCATCCAGGCCCTGCAGCCGCTGCTGGCGCCCTTGTCGGAGAAGTACAACGACAACCCCGGGGTCTGCGCCTATCTGCAGGCCATGCAGGTGGATCTACTCAAGACGGTGGTCGAGCAACTGGCCGACGACGCCAAGCCCGACATGCAGCGGCGCAAGGAATTGCGCGAGCAGTACGAGCCCAATCTGATCATCGGCCACCACGTCACCGGCGGTGCACCCGTGGTGTTCGAGTCCCACCCTACCTACGACAATCTCTTCGGTCGCATCGAGTACCAATCCGATCAGGGCGCGCTCTACACCAACTATCGCCAGCTGCGCCCGGGCGCCTTGCATCGTGCCAATGGCGGCTTCCTCATCGTCGAAGCCGACAAGCTGTTGACCGAGCCCTTCGTCTGGGACGCGCTCAAGCGTGCCCTGCATTCGCGCCAGCTGAAGATGGAATCGCCACTGGCCGAGCTGGGGCGCCTCACCGCCATGAGCCTGGCGCCCCAGCAAATCCCGCTGCAGCTCAAGGTCATCATCATCGGCTCGCGCAACATCTACTACACCCTGCAGGAGCTGGATTCGGACTTCCAGGAGATGTTCCGGGTGCTGGTGGACTTCGACGAAGAACTGCCGCTGCGTGACGAGAGCCTGGAGCAGTTCGCCCAGCTGCTCAAGACGCGCACCTCGGAAGAGGGCATGGCGCCCCTGACCTCGGCGGCCGTGGCCCGTCTGGCCACCTACAGTGCCCGGTTGGCCGAGCACCAGGGGCGGCTGTCAGCGCGTATCGGCGATCTGTTCCAACTGGTCAGCGAAGCCGATTTCATCCGTCATCTGGCCGGTGATGAGCGCACTGACAAGGGCCATGTCGAGCGCGCCCTCAAGGCCAAGGAAACCCGCACCGGACGCGTCTGTGCCCGGGTGCTGGACGACATGCTCACCGGGCTCATCCTCATCGACACCCAGGGCGCCGCGGTGGGCAAGTGCAACGGCCTGACGGTGCTGGAAGTGGCCGACTCCGCCTTTGGCATGCCAGCGCGCATCTCGGCCACCGTCTATCCGGGCGCCAGCGGCATCCTCGACATCGAACGCGAGGTCAGTCTGGGCCAACCCATCCACTCCAAGGGGGTGATGATCCTGACCGGCTACCTGGGGAGTCGCTATGCCCAGGAATTCCCCCTGTCGATCTCGGCCAGCATCGCCCTGGAACAGTCCTATGGCTACGTCGATGGCGACAGTGCCTCCCTGGGCGAGGCCTGTACCCTGATCTCCGCGCTGTCGCGCACGCCGCTCAAGCAGTGCTTCGCCATCACCGGCTCCATCAACCAGTTCGGCGAGGTCCAGCCGGTCGGCGGCGTGAACGAGAAGATCGAAGGCTTCTTCCGCCTCTGCCAAGCCCGCGGCCTGACCGGCGAGCAGGGCGTGATCATCCCGCGCGCCAATGTCACCAACCTGATGCTCGACGAAACCGTGTTGGAAGCGGTTCGTGAAGGGCTGTTCCATGTCTATGCCGTACGTCAGGCGGACGAGGCCCTGTCGCTGCTGGTGGGCGAGCCGGCCGGGGCGCCTGATGCCAAGGGCCGCTTCCCCGACGGCAGCGTCAATGCGCGCGTGGTACAGCGTCTCAAGGAAATCGCCGAGCTCGAACTGGAAGATGAACTGGCCGACAAACTCAGTGATAACTCCAAGGCAAAAGGGAAAAACAACGAAGCGGAGGAGAACTGAGGTCCAGGGGGCAGGTCGGATTTTGTACAAGGCGTCGTAGCCCAAGTAGCACGGCGCCCAGACCCGCTTGCCCCCTGTTGACCAACAGGGTTGTCCACAGCCTTTGTGGATACCTCTGGCCTAGGACCGGCGAGCATTGAGCGCTTCGAGAGGATGACGCCATGTCCCGCACCATTACCCTGATCCGTCCCTGCCTGGGCCTCGTCACCCGTATCGAATGCGAAATCAAGCCGCTCGGTCAGGAACAGGGCCTCTGGACCCTGCTGTGCGCTGCCGGCCTCAATGGCCAGCAGCCCACCGCCATCAAGGCCCAGGGGCCTTTCCACGGGCCCAAGGCGGCCGAAGGCGTCATGACCGCCATTGCCGAGAACCTGGTCGAACAGGGCTATATCCAGGTCGAAGAGACCCAGATCTGGCGCCTGCACATGCAGAGTGAACTGCGCAAGATGAATGGCGAACGCGCCCATCAGCAGGTTCGCTTCCAGGTAGGTCCCGACGCCTGAGCAACGGTACAACCTGCCGCATTGGTCCGTCCGCAACGCCCCGGTATACTCGCCCGGCCCTGATAAACCGAGCGAGTCTGCATGGAACGTCTGATCGAAAAAGCCCTTTACGCCTCCCGCTGGCTGCTGGCGCCCATCTATCTGGGATTGTCGTTGGCGCTGGTTCTGCTGGCGCTCAAGTTCTTTCAGGAAGTCTTCCACGTCCTACCGCATATCTTCGAATCCACCGAAGCCGAGCTGATCCTGCTGGTGCTGTCGCTCATCGACATGGCGCTAGTGGGTGGTCTGCTGGTCATGGTGATGATCTCCGGCTATGAGAACTTCGTATCCCAGCTGGACATCGACGAAGGGTCGGAAAAGCTCAGCTGGCTGGGCAAGATGGATTCGGGGTCGCTCAAGAACAAGGTGGCCGCCTCCATCGTCGCCATCTCCTCGATCCACCTGCTGCGCATCTTCATGGATGCCCAGAACACCAATCCCGAATACCTCAAGTGGTACGTGATCATCCATCTGGTGTTCGTAGTGTCTGCCTTTGCCATGGGCTACCTGGATCGTCTGACCAAGCACTAGGGTAGGGCAGCCGCTCGTCCGTTCCGGGCATCTCCGCTTACGCTTTGTGGATTGCGCCGCTGCGCTTGCCTGTCCTAGGTTGTCGAATGCTCACAGCTGCCAATCGACGTCATCCCGGATGTCGATCTCGACCCGGAGGTTCCCATGCAATTGCCGGAATTGACCCAGCGCGCCCAGGCCGGCGAGGTCCGTGAACTCAACCTGCTGTCCATCGAGGGCGGCTTCTATGTGCTCGAGGTGCTCACTCAGGACGGTCGCACGCGGCTGACCGGACGGGACGGGCACTTCTACCGCTTGGGCTCGGCCGCCCAGGCCCGCCGCCTGCTGGCCGATCTGCCGGCACTGCCGTGCTTTCTCATCCAGCACAGCGCCTACGACGAGATGGTCGGCATGGCGCCACGCTCGACCGAGCCGCTGAAGATCCCGCTGAACTACCGGAACGCCTCTTGAGCGAGGGCGCCGTCCGGCGCCTGCTACCGGTCTTCGGCGATCAGCTGTCGCCCCAGCTGGCGTCCCTGCGCGACGCCGATCCCGCGCAGGACGTCTTGCTGCTCGCCGAGGTCATGAGCGAGGCCAGCTATGTGCCTCACCATCCGCGCAAGATCGCCCTGATCTTCAGTGCCATGCGCCATTTCGCCATCGAGATGCGCGCGCGTGGCTTCCAGGTCCACTACCGTACCCTGGACGACCCGGACAACCAGGGCTCGCTGCCGGCCGAGATCGCCTGCTGGGTCAGGGCGTCGGGCGCGCACGAGGTCCATCTGACCGAGACCGGCGAATGGCGACTGGAGCAGGCGCTGCACGGGCTCGATCTGGCGGTGCCTGTGCGCTGGCACGGCGACGACCGATTTCTCTGCAGTCGCGCCGCCTTCGCCCGCTGGGCCGGAACCCGCACCGAATTGCGCATGGAGGCCTTCTGCCGCGGCATGCGCCGGCGCCACGGCTGGCTGATGGAGGGACCAGACGAGCCTTGCGGTGGCGTTTGGAATCTGGACAAGGACAATCGCAAGGCGCTGCCCAGGGGCCATCCTGTTCCCGAGCCCTTCAGCTGTCCGCCCGATGCCTGTACCCAAGAAGTGCTCGAGCTGGTCGGGCAGCGCTTCGCTCACCACTATGGCCGGCTCGACGGCTTCGACTATCCAGTGACCCGCGCGGATGCCGAGCGCCTCTGGCGGCACTTCCTGGATGCAGGGCTGCGCGACTTCGGTACCTACCAGGACGCCATGGCCCGCGGCGAGCCCTATCTGCATCACGCCCGGATCAGTGCGGCGCTCAATATCGGGCTGCTCGACCTGCGCCAGCTCTGCGCGGAGGTGGATGCCGCTTATCGTGAGGGGAGGGTGCCGCTCAACAGTGCCGAGGGCTTCCTGCGCCAGCTGATCGGCTGGCGGGAGTATGTCCATGGCGTCTACTGGCTGCGCATGCCCGAGTATCGGGAGCTCAATGTGCTGGGCAATACCCGGGCGCTACCGGACTTCTACTGGACCGGAGCCACTGACATGGCCTGCATGCGCCAGGCCATCGGCCAGACTCTGGCGCTGGGCTACGCCCACCATATCCAGCGGTTGATGGTCACCGGCAATTTCGCCCTGCTGGCCGGTATCGCGCCCCAGGCCATCGGCGAGTGGTATCTGGCGGTCTACCTGGATGCCTTCGAGTGGGTCGAGCTGCCCAATACCCAGGCCATGGTGATGCATGCGGACGGCGGCTATCTGGCGAGCAAGCCCTATTGCGCCAGCGGCCAGTACATCCGTCGCCAGTCCGACTACTGCAAGGGCTGCCACTACCAGGTCACGGAAGCGCTGGGCGACAGGGCCTGTCCCTTCAACGCCCTCTACTGGCACTTCCTGATCCGCCATCGCGAGCGGTTCGCCCAGTATCCGCGTATGCTCAATCTCTATCGCAATCTCGACCGCCAGGCCCCGGAGCGGCAGCAGGCCCTCTGGCAGCGTGGCGAGGCCCTGCTGGCGCGTCTCGACGCGGGAGAATCCCTATGAAGAAGGGCGATCTGCCCACCAAGGTCTGTCCGGTCTGCCAGCGGCCCTTCGCCTGGCGCAAGAAATGGGAGCGCAGCTGGGACGAGGTGCGCTACTGCTCCGAGCGCTGTCGCCGGCAGCGCGGCAGCCTCGGCGGCGAGCCGGGACCCTGATGTGCTAGGCTCGGCTCCTTTTTTCACGATGGAAAGGCTGCTATGAACGACATCCTGCTCGATACCGACGAAGCTCGCGTCAGCTACGGCATCGGCCGCCAGCTGGGCGATCAGCTGCGCCAGAATCCGGTCCCCGGCATGCAACTGGCTGCCGTGCTCGCGGGCCTGACCGAAGCCTTCGATGGCCAGGATTCCCGGGTGGACGTCGAGTCGCTGAATGCCAGCTTCCGCGTCATCCGCGAGCGCATGCAGGCAGAAGCCCAGGCCAAGGCCGCCGCAGCGGCCCAGGAAGGCGTCGACTACCTGAAGGCCAACGCCGAGCGCCCTGGCGTCGTGGTGCTGCCATCCGGTCTGCAATATGAAGTGCTCACCCAAGGTGAGGGCGCTACGCCAACCCGCGAAGACCAGGTACGCACCCACTACCATGGTACCCTCATCGACGGCAGCGTGTTCGACAGCTCCTACCAGCGCGGCCAGCCGGCCGAGTTTCCGGTCGGCGGCGTGATCGCTGGCTGGACCGAAGCCCTGCAACTGATGCCCGCCGGTAGCAAGTGGCGCCTGCATGTGCCCAGCGAACTGGCCTATGGCGCCCAAGGCGTCGGCGGCATCCCGCCGCACAGCGTGCTGGTGTTCGACGTCGAGTTGCTCGACGTTCTCTAACGCTAGCAGTCCAGGCGTAGCGCCTCGTTTTCCGGGCGCAGCGCCAGGGCGTAGCTGAACAGGAAGACCTGGCGGATCTGCTCCTTCACCACCCGCGGTTCGCTGGAAGTGAGGCTGTGCAGATCCAGCTCGCCCAGGTCCTTGAGTTCTTCCAGGGCCGTCTCGTCCAACTCCGCGCAAACCTTGCCGGTTTCCCGATTGAGGATGCGCAGATAGGGATGAGGCCGGTCCAGCCAGGCGTCGATCAGATAAGTCATGGCAAGGCTCCTGCTGTGCTATTTATGAGAATAATTCTTATTCAATAAATAGCAAGGGATTACCTGACTTTTTTGGTCGGACATGAAAAAGCCCGCGGTCTGGCGACGGCGGGCTCGATCGGTCGGCGCAAGCGTCAGTGAGTCCGGGCCACCGAGAAACGACCCAGGTCGGCGAGGGCGTCGCGATATTCGCTGGCGGGCAGGGCGTCCAGGCAGGCGATGGCCCGCTCGGCGAATTCCTGCGCCTTGCGCGCCGTGTAGTCGAGGGCACCGGCGGCTTCGACGGCGGCACGCACGCTTTCCAGGTCCTGGCTGCCGCCCTGGCGGATCGCCTGGCGCACCAGCGCCGCCTGTTCGGCAGTGCCTTCGCGCATGGTCACGATCAGCGGCAGGGTCGGCTTGCCCTCGGCGAGGTCGTCACCGACGTTCTTGCCCAGGGCCACGGCGTCGCCCTGGTAGTCGAGCAGGTCATCGACCAGTTGGAAGGCCACGCCCAGGTGATCGCCATAGCGGCGCAGGGCTTCGGCCTGCTCGGCGTTGGCGCCGGCTAGGATCGCCGCGCTGTGGGTGGAGGCTTCGAAGAGCATGGCGGTCTTGCCGCGGATGACCTCCATGTAGATATCTTCGGTGGTGCTGGCGTCACGGATCTTCGACAGCTGCAGTACCTCGCCTTCGGCGATGACGCGGGTCGCCTGGGAGATGATGCGCATCACCTCCATGGAGCCCAGCGCCACCATCATCTCGAAGGAGCGGGCATAGAGGAAATCGCCGACCAGCACGCTGGGGGCATTGCCCCAGAGGGCGTTGGCGGTGGAACGGCCGCGGCGCATACCTGAGGCATCGACGACATCGTCGTGCAGCAGGGTGGAGGTGTGCAGGAATTCGATGGTCGCCGCCAGCAACTGCAGATCGTGGTCGGCGCGCCCGAGGGCCTTGCCGGCCAGCAGCACCAGCAGCGGACGCAGGCGTTTGCCGCCGGCGGAGACGATGTAGTCGCCAATCTTCTCGACCAGCGGCACGCGCGAGGTCAGCTGCTGGCGGATGATGCCGTCTACGGCGGCGAAATCGTCCGTCACCACGCGATAGAAGGACTGGGATTGCTGCGTCATTGAGAGGTGTCCACTGGAGGTCCGGGCAATATTCAGGCGGCCGGATGGCGCATGACCGCCAGACTATGCCCTAGGGACCGGCACCAGTGCCATGCCCAGGGATTGCCATCGCGCTCCCGCGGCTCGCCGCTCCTGCCGATTCGGTTGGGCACCGGCCCGGCATGGCCGCTGAACGAGGTTGCGCGGCATGCTAGGGGTGGGGTGGGGGACTGTCAAGGCGCGGGCGGGCGGCTCTTGCCTCCGGGCCTTGGCTTGCGTAGAATCGCGGGCCCTGAACATTCCTAGGGTTAACCCCCTGTCTTACGCAATTGCGCGGCGCTCCTTCCGGTCCCGTGCAGCCATGCCGGTCGACGATACCTCTTATAAAGCACCGGGTGAGCAGGTTTAACGGAGATTTACCATGTCCTACGCAGTTATCGTTACCGGTGGCAAGCAATACAAGGTCGCCGAAGGCGAGTACCTGAAGGTCGAGAAGCTCGACATCGCCACCGGTGAAACCGTCACCTTCGACCAGGTTCTGCTGGTTGGCAACGGTGACGACGTCAAGATCGGTCTGCCGGTCGTTGATGGTGCCAAAGTGACCGCCGAAGTGACCGCCCAGGGCCGTCACGACAAGGTCACCATCATCAAATTCCGTCGTCGTAAGCATCACATGAAGCGTCAGGGCCACCGTCAGTGGTTCACTGAAATCAAGATCACTGGCATCCAGGCCTGATCTCGCCTCTAACGGAGAATTGACTCATGGCACACAAAAAGCGGGTGGTTCTACTCGTAACGGTCGCGATTCCGAAAGCAAACGCCTTGGCGTGAAGCTGTACGGCGGCCAGGTCGTCAAGGCCGGTAACATCATCGTGCGTCAGCGCGGCACCCAGTACCATGCCGGTTACGGCGTGGGCCTCGGCAAGGATCACACCCTGTTCGCGAAAGTGGACGGCGTGATCAAGTTCGACGTGAAGGGCGCCTTCGGCCGTCGTTACGTGAGCATCGTCGCCGCCGCCTAAGGCCCGTGACGAAAGAAAAGCCCTGTCTACCCGACGGGGCTTTTTCGTTTGTAGTTAAGCTATTTCCCTTGTAGTTAAGCTATTTCCTTGTTTGCAGCGGCCCGCGAGCGCGGGAGGTCCAGATGAAATTCGTCGATGAAGTATCCATACACGTAAAAGCGGGTGACGGCGGCAACGGCATGATGAGTTTCCGCCGGGAGAAATTCATCGAGAAGGGTGGCCCCAATGGCGGTGATGGCGGTGATGGCGGGTCGATCTGGCTCGAAGCCGACATCAACCTGAACACCCTGGTCGATTACCGTTACACCCGGCGTTTCACCGCGCAGAACGGTGAGAAGGGCGGGAGCACCGAGTGCACCGGCGCCAAGGGTGAAGACCTAGTGCTGCCGGTTCCCGTGGGCACCACGGTGATCGATGCGGCGACCCAGGAAATCATTGGTGACCTGACCCAGCCCGGTCAGCGCATCCGTGTCGTCCAAGGCGGCTGGCACGGCCTGGGCAACACCCGGTTCAAGTCCAGTACCAATCGCGCGCCGCGGCAGACCACCCCCGGCAAGCCCGGTGAAGAGCGCGACCTCAAGCTGGAGCTCAAGGTGCTGGCGGACATCGGTCTGCTCGGCCTGCCCAATGCCGGCAAGAGCACCTTCATCCGTGCTGTGTCGGCCGCCAAGCCCAAGGTGGCGGACTATCCCTTCACCACCCTGGTGCCGAACCTAGGCGTGGTCAGCGTCGGGCGTTTCAAGAGCTTCGTGGTCGCCGACATTCCGGGGCTGATCGAAGGCGCTTCGGAAGGCGCGGGCCTGGGGATTCGTTTCCTCAAGCACCTGGCGCGCACCCGCCTGCTGCTGCACCTCGTCGACATGGCGCCCCTGGACGAGAGCGATCCGGCCGAGGCTGCCGAGACCATCATCAACGAGCTGACCAAGTTCAGCCCGGCGCTGGGCGAGCGTGATCGCTGGCTGGTGCTGAACAAGGCCGACCAGCTGCTCGATGACGAGCGCGAAGAGCGCCTCAAGGCGGTGGTCGAGCGGTTGGACTGGCAGGGTCCGGTCTTCGTCATCTCCGCCCTGGAGCGGGAAGGCACCGAGCAGCTCTGTCAGGCGATCATGCAGTACCTCGACGAGCGTACCCTGCGTCTTGCCGAGGATCCGGCCTATGCCGAGGCGCTGGAAGAACTCGATCAGCGCATCGAGGACGAGGCGCGGGCGCGGCTGCAGGCGCTGGACGACCAGCGTGCGCTGCGTCGTTCCGGAGTCAAGGCAGTGGACGATGCCGATGACGACTTCGATGACGAAGACGACGGCGACGGTCCGGAAATCTTCTACGTACGGTAAGAAAGGAGCTTGCCCATGCGTGATCAGGTGTCTGGCGCCCAGCGCTGGGTGGTGAAGATCGGTAGTGCCCTGCTGACCGACGACGGTCGTTGCCTGGACGGCGGGGCCATGGCCGGTTGGGTCGAGCAGATGGTGGCGCTGCACCAGGCCGGCATCGAGCTGGTGCTGGTCTCTTCGGGGGCGGTGGCGGCTGGTATGAGTCGGCTCGGCTGGGCGCAGCGCCCGACCGCCATCAACGAGTTGCAGGCCGCGGCGGCGGTGGGGCAGATGGGGCTGGTGCAGGCCTGGGAATCCAGTTTCGCCGAGCATCAGGTGCAGACCGCGCAGATCCTGCTCACCCATGACGACCTGTCCGATCGCAAGCGCTATCTCAATGCCCGCAGCACCCTGCGCACCCTGGTGAGCCTGGGTGTGGTGCCGGTGATCAACGAGAACGATACCGTCGTGACCGACGAGATCCGCTTCGGCGACAACGACACCCTGGCTGCCCTGGTGGCCAACCTGGTCGAGGCCGATCTGCTGGTCATCCTCACCGATCGCGATGGCATGTTCGACGCCGATCCGCGCAACAACCCCGACGCCAGCCTCATCAGCGAGGCGCGCGCCGACGATCCGGCCCTGGATCTGGTCGCTGGCGGTACCGGCGGCGCCCTGGGGCGTGGCGGCATGCAGACCAAGCTGCGCGCGGCTCGTCTCGCGGCGCGCTCCGGTGCCTATACCGTCATCGTCGGTGGCCGTATCCAGCAGGTGCTCAGTCGCCTGCAGCAGGGCGAGCAGCTGGGCACCCTGCTGTCACCCGAGCGCGGCCTGGTGGCGGCGCGCAAGCAGTGGCTGGCCGGGCATTTGCAGGTGCGTGGCACCCTGCGCCTGGACGCCGGTGCGGTGCAGGCCCTGGTGGGCGGGCATCGTAGTCTGCTGCCGGTGGGTGTGCGGGAGTTGGAGGGCAGCTTTCGGCGTGGCGAGATGGTCGCCTGCGTCGGTCCGGATGGGCGCGAAGTGGCGCGTGGTCTGGTCAACTACAGTGCGACCGAGGCGCGACGCATCCTGGGAAGACCTTCGGATGCCATCGTCGTCGAGTTGGGTTACGTCTACGAGCCCGAGCTGATCCATCGGGACAATCTGGTCCTGGTCTGACGATCGTCGATCCTGGCGCCTCTTCGGAGGCGTTGTGTTCTCAAATCGCAGGCAATAAAAAACCGGCCGAGGCCGGTTTTCTATTCGAACGCTGATCAGGCGGCGGCGGGGGTAGCCAGGGCCTTGATGTGAGCGTTCAGGCGGCTCTTGTGGCGAGCGGCCTTGTTCTTGTCGATGATGCCCTTGTCGGCCATGCGGTCGATGACCGGAACGGCAGCGATATAGGCGGACTTGGCTTTTTCCAGGTCCTTGGCGTCGATCGCCTTGACGACGTTCTTGATGTAGGTGCGCACCATGGAGCGCAGGCTCGCATTGTGGCTGCGACGCTTCTCAGCCTGTTTGGCGCGTTTTTTGGCGGAGGGGGAGTTAGCCACCGTGGAGCTCCTTCGAAAAAGACTGTATTGGGTACAGAGCGAACTCTGTAGCGAGTACAGAGCTAAATTAAGGTCGCGAATCTTGACGCCCCTGGCGGCGGCTGTCAAGGCTGTCTGGATGGATATCCGGCTGGTCGCCGATGAAGTGCGTCGTTACACTCGATCGCTTGTGCCCATCGCGCGACTGCGCTCACGCGCATCTTTCGTCACCTCCCGCTGCGTTCACCGAGTGCTCTCTCAGTCATGAATCTGCTCAAGTCCCTGGCCGCCGTCAGCTCCATGACCATGCTGTCCCGCGTGCTGGGTTTCGTGCGCGACACCATCGTCGCCCGCACCTTTGGCGCCGGCATGGCCACCGATGCCTTTTTCGTCGCCTTCAAGCTGCCCAATCTCTTGCGGCGTATCTTCGCCGAGGGTGCCTTCTCCCAGGCCTTCGTACCCATCCTGGCCGAATACAAGGCCCAGCAGGGCGAGGAGGCCACCCGCACCTTCCTGGCCTACGTCAGCGGCCTGCTGACCCTGGTGCTGGCCGTGGTCACGGTGCTGGGCATGCTGGCTGCGCCCCTGGTGATCTGGATCACCGCGCCGGGTTTCGCCGACACCCCGGAGAAATTCGCCCTCACCTCCAGCCTGCTGCGGGTGACGTTTCCCTACATCCTGCTGATCTCCCTGGCGTCCCTGGCCGGCGCCGTGCTCAACACCTGGAACAGGTTCAGCGTACCGGCCTTCGTGCCGACCCTGCTCAACATCAGCATGATCATCTTCGCGCTGTTCCTGACGCCCTATTTCGATCCGCCGATCATGGCGTTGGCCTGGGCGACCCTGGTGGGTGGCCTGGCGCAGTTCCTCTATCAGCTGCCGCACCTCAAGCGCATCGGCATGCTGGTGCTGCCGCGGCTGAATCTGCGCGACGCCGGTGTCTGGCGGGTCATGAAACAGATGGGGCCGGCGATCCTCGGGGTCTCGGTCAGCCAGATCTCGCTGATCATCAACACCATCTTCGCCTCCTTCCTGGCCGCCGGCTCGGTGTCCTGGATGTACTACGCCGATCGCCTCATGGAATTGCCCTCGGGGGTACTCGGCGTGGCCCTGGGGACCATCCTGTTGCCGGCGCTGTCGCGGACCTATGCCAAGGCCGATCGCCAGGAATACTCGCGGCTGCTCGACTGGGGCCTGCGGCTGTGCTTCCTGCTGGTGCTGCCCTGTTCCGCGGCCCTGGCGCTGCTGTCCGAGCCGCTGACCGTCTCGCTGTTCCAGTACGGTCGCTTCGATGCCCATGACGCCCTGATGACCCAGCGGGCGCTGGTTGCCTATGCCGTGGGACTGCTCGGCATCATCCTGGTCAAGGTGCTGGCGCCGGGCTTCTATGCCCAGCAGAACATCAAGACGCCGGTAAAGATCGCCATCTTCACCCTGGCGGTGACCCAGGTGCTCAACCTGATCCTGATCGGGCCGCTGCAGCACGTCGGCCTGGCCTTGGCAATAGGTCTGGCGGCCTGTCTCAACGCCGGCCTTTTATTCTGGCAGTTGCGCCGCCATAACCTGTTCATTCCCCAGGCCGGCTGGACGGGCTTCCTGCTGCGACTGCTGATCGCGGTGGCGGTGATGAGCGCCGTCCTGTTCGGCCTGATGCAGCTGCTGCCCAGTTGGAGCGAAGGGCTGATGTGGCAGCGCCTGCTGCGTCTGGGCGGCCTAGTCGCGGCGGGCGTACTGGCCTATTTCGCCAGCCTGTTCCTGCTCGGTTTCCGCCTGCGCGACTTCAATCGGCGGGCGGTGCTGTGATTGCACATGGCCGGGTGTGCGCCTGTCCTCGCGGCGGGCATCCAGATATAATCGATTAATTTCTGAGCAATCCCTACCCATGCAGCTGTTTCGCGGTCTCCATCATCTCGACGCCTTTCCCAAGGGCTGCGTTGCCACCATCGGCAACTTCGACGGGGTTCACCTGGGGCACCAGGCCATCCTCGCGCGGCTGCGTGAGCGGGCGGCGGAGCTCGGGGTGCCCAGTTGCGTGGTGATCTTCGAACCGCAGCCCCGCGAATTCTTCCTGCCTGACATCGCGCCGGTGCGCTTGACCCGCCTGCGCGAGAAGCTGGAATGCTTCGCGCGCCTGGGCGTCGACAACGTGCTCTGCCTGAATTTCAATCGGCGGCTGCGCGAGTTGTCCGCCGAGGCCTTCGTCCAGCAGGTGCTGGTGGACGGCCTGGGGGTGAAGCACCTGGAGATCGGTGACGACTTCCGTTTCGGCTGCGACCGTGCCGGCGACTTCACCTACCTGAATCTGGCCGCTCGCGACCACGGTTTCACCCTGGAAGCTGCCACCACCGTCGAGCTGGATGGCCTGCGGGTGAGCAGTACCTTGATCCGCCAGGCCCTGGCCGATGGCGATCTGGCCCTGGCCGCACGCATGCTGGGACGACCCTACAGCCTTTCGGGGCGGGTGTTGCATGGCCAGAAGCTGGCGCGTCAGCTGGGTTGGCCCACCGCCAACGTCCAGCTCAAGCGGCGCCGGCCGCCGCTGCGCGGCGTCTATCTGGTCAGCAGCTTGATCGATGGGCGGGTGGTGCCAGGCGTGGCCAACATCGGCCAGCGGCCGACGGTGCAGGGCGATGGTCGTCCGCACCTGGAGATCCATCTGCTGGACTTTGCCGGCGACCTCTATGGCCGCCACCTCAGCGTGACCTTCGTACAGAAGGTCCGCGACGAACAGAAATTCGCCTCTCTGGAGGCCCTCAAGGCGGCGATCGAAGCGGACGTCGCCACGGCCCGCGCCTACTGGCAGGGGCAACCGTCAACGAGCCTGGACTGACATGACCGATTACAAAGCGACGCTCAATCTGCCGGAAACGGCATTCCCGATGAAAGCCGGCCTGCCGCAGCGCGAGCCGGAAGCGCTCAAGCGCTGGCAGGACATCGACCTGTACGGGAAGCTGCGCGCCATCGGCAAGGGCCGGCCGACCTTCATCCTGCATGACGGTCCGCCCTATGCCAACGGCAGCATCCACATCGGTCATGCGCTGAACAAGATCCTCAAGGACATCATCACCCGGTCCAAGACCCTGGCCGGCTTCGATGCCCCCTATGTGCCGGGCTGGGACTGCCATGGCCTGCCCATCGAGCACAAGGTGGAGACCACCTTCGGCAAGAATCAGCCGGCGGACCTGACCCGCGAGCGCTGCCGCGCCTATGCCAGCGAGCAGATCGAAGAGCAGAAGGCCGGCTTCGTCCGCCTGGGCGTACTGGGTGACTGGAGCAATCCCTACCTGACCATGAACTTCGCCAACGAGGCCGGCGAGATCCGTGCCCTGAGCGAACTGGTCAAGAAGGGCTTCGTCTTCAAGGGCCTCAAACCGGTCAACTTCTGCTTCGACTGCGGCTCGGCCCTGGCCGAGGCCGAGGTGGAGTACCAGGACAAGCGTTCCGACGCCATCGACGTGGCCTTCCCGGTCGCCGATGCCGACAAGCTGGCGGCCGCCTTCGGCCTCGGCGCGCTGGCCAAGCCCACCGCCATCGTCATCTGGACCACCACCCCCTGGACCATCCCGGCCAACCAGGCGCTCAACGTACATCCCGAGTTCACCTATGCGCTGGTGGACGTCGGCGATCGCCTGCTGCTGCTGGCCGAGGAGCTGGTGGAAAGCTGCCTGGCGCGCTACGGCCTGCAGGGCGAGGTGATCGCCACTGCCCCGGGTACCGCCCTGGAACTGATCAACTTCCGCCACCCGCTGTACGAGCGGCTGTCGCCCATCTACCTGGCCGAATACGTCGAACTGGGCGCCGGTACGGGCATCGTGCACTGCTCGCCTGCCTACGGCGAAGATGACTTCCGTATCTGCAAGCAGTACGGCCTGAGCAACGACGACATCCTCAATCCGGTGCAGAGCAATGGCGTCTACGCCGAGTCGCTGCCGCTGTTTGGTGGCCAGTTCATCTGGAAGGCCAATCCGGCCATCGTCGCCGCGCTGGAAGAGGCGGGTGCACTGCTCAAGCACGAGGCGATCAATCACAGCTACATGCATTGCTGGCGGCACAAGACCCCGCTGATCTATCGCGCCACCGCCCAGTGGTTCGTCGGCATGGACAAGCAGCCCAACGAAGGCGCTACCTTGCGCGAGCGCTCCCTGGCGGCCATCGAGCAGACCCAGTTCGTCCCGGCCTGGGGCCAGGCGCGGCTGCACGGCATGATCGCCGGCCGGCCCGACTGGTGCATCTCGCGCCAGCGCAACTGGGGTGTGCCGATTCCCTTCTTCACCCACAAGGAAAGCGGCGAGCTGCACCCGCGCACCGTCGAGCTGATGGAGGAGGTCGCCCAGCGCGTCGAGCGTGAAGGCATCGAAGCCTGGTTCAAGCTCGATCCGGTCGAACTGCTTGGCGAAGAAGCCAGCCAGTACGACAAGAGCCGCGACACCCTTGACGTCTGGTTCGACTCGGGTACCACCCACTGGCACGTGCTGCGCGGCTCCCATGCCGAACTGGCGCACCAGCAGGGTCCGGCGGCCGATCTCTACCTTGAGGGCTCTGACCAGCACCGTGGCTGGTTCCACTCCTCGCTGCTGACCGGTTGCGCCATCGACGGCCACGCGCCCTACAAGGAACTGCTGACCCACGGCTTCACCGTGGACGAGCAGGGCCGCAAGCAATCCAAGTCGCTGGGCAACGTGGTCGCCCCGCAAAAGGTCATCGACAGCCTGGGCGCCGACATCCTGCGCCTCTGGGTCGCCTCCACCGACTACACCGGCGAGATGGCGGTCTCCGACCAGATCCTGCAGCGCAGCGCCGACTCCTATCGCCGTATCCGCAACACCGCGCGCTTCCTGCTCTCCAACCTCTCCGGCTTCGATCCGGCGGTGAATCGGGTCGCTCCCGAAGACATGATCGACCTGGATCGCTGGGCGGTGGATCGTGCGCTGCTGCTGCAACAGGAAATCGAGCAGGCCTACGCCGAGTACCGCTTCCTCAACGTCTACCAGAAGGTGCACAACTTCTGCGTGCAGGAGCTGGGCGGCTTCTACCTCGACATCATCAAGGACCGCCAGTACACCACCGGGGCCGACAGCCTGCCGCGCCGCTCCTGCCAGACCGCGCTGTATCTGATCGCCGAGGCCCTGGTGCGCTGGATCGCGCCCATCCTGTCCTTTACCGCCGACGAGATCTGGCAGTACCTGCCGGGCGAGCGGGAAGAGTCGGTGATGCTGACCACCTGGTACGACGGCCTCTTCGCCCTGCCCGAGGGTGCGACCCTGGATCGTGCCTACTGGGATCAGGTGATGGCGGTCAAGGCCGCGGTCAACAAGGAGCTGGAGAACCAGCGCGCCGCCAAGACCCTGGGCGGCAGCCTGCAGGCGGAGATCACCCTCTACGCCGACAGCGCCCTGCAGACCGTGCTGGAAGCCCTGGGCAACGAACTCAGATTCGTGCTGATCTCGTCCCAGGCCGCTGTCCAGCCGCTGGAAAAGGCTCCCGAAGGCGCCGTGGCCAGCGAACTGAGCGGCCTCAAGCTGGTGGTCCGCAAGTCCGAGGCCCCCAAGTGCGCCCGCTGCTGGCACCACAGCCACAGCGTCGGCCAGGATGCCGCGCACCCGGAGATCTGCGAGCGCTGCGTGACCAATGTCTACGGTGCCGGCGAGGTGCGCGAGCATGCGTGACGCCTCGCGTTTCGGTGCCTTGCCCTGGTTGGCCCTGAGTGTGCTGGTGATCCTGCTGGATCAGCTGACCAAGCTCTACTTCCAGGCCAACCTGTCGCTCTACCAGCAGGTACCGGTGATTCCGGACATCCTCAGCTGGACCCTGGCCTACAACCCGGGCGCCGCCTTCAGCTTCCTGGCCGATCACTCCGGTTGGCAGCGCTGGTTCTTCGCCGGCATCGCCGCGGTGGTGAGCGTGGTCCTGGTGGTCTGGCTCAAGCGCCTGCGCAACGACACCTGGACCGCCATCGCCCTGGCGCTGATCCTCGGTGGCGCGCTGGGCAATCTCTATGACCGCCTGGTCCTGGGCCACGTCATCGACTTCATCCTGGTGCACTGGCGCCAGGAGTGGTACTACCCCGCCTTCAACCTGGCCGACAGCGCCATCACCGTGGGTGCCGTGATGCTGGCCCTGGACATGTTCCGCAAGAAGAAGCCCGAGGAAGCCCATGGCTGAGATCACCATCGGCCCGGATACCCGGGTCACCCTGCATTTCGCCATCAAGCTGCAGAACGGCGATGTGGTGGACAGCACCTTCGACAAGGCGCCAGCCACCTTCACCGTCGGCGATGGCAATCTGTTGCCCGGCTTCGAGCAGGCGCTGTTCGGCCTAGAGGCCGGTACCAAGACCAGCCTGACCATTCCGCCCGAGCGCGGCTTCGGCCAGCCCAACGACGGCAACCTGCAGACCATGGCGCGGGACGACTTCAGTGACATGGAGCTGTCGCCCGGCCTGCTGATCATCTTCAGCGATGCCGCCGGTGGCGAGATGCCTGGCGTGGTCAAGAGCTACGACGACGAGCAGGTGATCATCGACTTCAACCACCCGCTGGCCGGCCGTGTGCTGACCTTCGACGTGGAAATCCTGGCCATCGAGCCTGCCGTCTCCCATTGATCCAACGCCGCCCGTGAAGCGGGCAGAGGAGCCTATGCAGATCAAGCTCGCCAATCCCCGCGGCTTCTGCGCCGGCGTGGACCGCGCCATCGACATCGTCGACCGGGCGCTGGACGTTTTCGGCCCGCCCATCTATGTGCGTCACGAAGTGGTGCACAACAAGTTCGTGGTCGACAACCTGCGCGCCCGTGGCGCCGTCTTCGTCGAAGACGTGGCCGACGTGCCGGATGACGTCATCCTTATCTTCAGCGCCCATGGCGTCTCCCAGGCCGTGCGCCGCGAGGCCGCCGAGCGTGGTCTGAAGGTGTTCGACGCCACCTGCCCGCTGGTGACCAAGGTGCACATGGAAGTCGCGCGCTACAGCCGCGACGGCCAGGAGTGCATCCTCATCGGCCACGCTGGGCACCCGGAAGTGGAGGGCACCATGGGCCAGTACGACGATCGTGCCGGCGGTGCCATCTACCTGGTGGAAGACGAGGAAGACGTGGCAAAGCTCGAGGTGCGCAACCCCGACGCCCTGTTCTACGTCTCCCAGACCACCCTGTCGATGGACGACACCCGCAAGGTGATCGACGCCTTGCGCGCCAAGTTTCCCCAGATCAACGGCCCGCGCAAGAACGACATCTGCTACGCCACCACCAACCGCCAGGACGCCGTGAAGACCCTGGCGCTGGAAAGCGACGTGGTACTGGTGGTGGGCAGCCCCACCAGCTCCAACTCCAACCGCCTGCGCGAACTCGCCGAACGCCTGGGCACCCCGGCTTATCTCATCGATGGCGCCGAGGATATGCAGCAGAGCTGGTTCGAAGGCGTGCAACGCATCGGCGTCACCGCCGGTGCTTCGGCCCCTGAAGTCCTGGTACGCGGCGTCATCGACCAGCTGCAGAGCTGGGGCGCCACTGGCAAGGTCGAGCTGGAAGGCGAGCCGGAGAACATCACCTTCACCCTGCCGCGGGAGCTCAGGGTAAAGGCGGTATAGGACGTCGCTGGCGCCCTAGCGGCGCCAGCAGTCGGCGGTGGTGGCACCGGTACCGGTTTGGCCCTTCAGGCCGGCATTGTCGAGCGTCAAGTTGCCGCAACGGTCGCCGGCCATGGAGCCGCCTGCACGAGGGGTCGCCTGAAGGGTGTAGCCAGTAGCCGTCACCGCACTCAGGCTCAAATCATAGACGGGCCGCCCTCCATCCTTGGGAGCGGTAGTGAACGGCAGGGTGGGTGCCGTGCCGGTCGTATCCGTGGTGTAGCGTCCCAGACGGGTGTAGTTTCGCTCCATGAACTGCGCCAGCTCCATAAGTGAGGCCTGAGCATCGGCTCGGTTGGCCCTGCGTATATGCTCCTGATATGACGGATAGGCGATGGCGGCCAGGATACCAACGATGGCTACTACGATCATCAGTTCAATGAGCGTGAAGCCGGTCTGTCTGGGTCGATGTGGCCACTTGTTGGATACAGGCATGATCAATTCCTAATTTCTCGCCAGGAGACTCGCCCTGATGTCCTCGTTCCCTTGGGAATGACAAGGCGGTTGCCCTGGCTGTCATAAAGCACGTCCGTAGGCGAAGGACTACCATCGGCCAGGGTATCCCTATTCAATGTGGTAGGTGTTTTGAGAATACCGCCATTGATATCTATCATGCCGGAGTCCGGTATGTTTCCGCCGAGCAAGGTGTCGTTGTCGCTATCGTTCAGTTGATTGTCTTGGTTCAGGTCGAAATAGGTGTATTTCAGCGAACCACCATTCAACGGATTGATCGCCATGGTCCAGCTGGTACCGCCGCCGGTGCAGGGGTCGCTCGAAGGCGTAAGGGTCGTGAACACCAATGCACCACCGTGCAGCCTGCTCGACGAAACCACTCTTTCTCCCGTCAGGGTGCCGGGACCGCCCTTTTCGCTCTTCCATACCAGGTCCAGGAACCAGCCGGCTTGGGTTGAGGCAAGGTCGACGGTGCTGACACGACGTCCTTTTCTTGTGCCAACCGTCCGTTCGTTAAGGATTTTCTGCTCGAGCAGCTGACTTCTAGTAACCGTCTGCCCGCGATCAATGATCCCGTAGAAGGTTTCCATGCGCGGCGTGCCCGTTAGGTTGTTGTCGCCCACCTGAAAGTAGCTACCTGTTCCAAACAGGATGATGGCTTTGCCATCGCTATTCAGGGCTGCGCTGAGGGGAGCGGTGATGGGTTGTCTGGCAGCGTTGCTGGCATTGCCGGCAGTCGCGATGAACATGGGGGCACTGGGCGTTTGCCAGGCCGTGCTATCAGTGCTGGAAACATCGAAACGCCATAGATTCCCCGCGGTGTCTCCCACATAGAAATAGTCGGTGATGCGATCATTGTTCAGATCTATCGCCAGGGGCTCACCCAGTCCGCCCGTGGTGCTCAGGGTAAAGGTCTTGAGTACCTCGCCATTGCTGGCATCAAGAATCCAGACCTTGCCTGAAGTCACGGCATTATCGCTAAAGCCGCTGGTGGCGATGACGCCGAATTTGCCATTGGGTAGGGCAACGATGGCGGGCTTCTGGATGGGATAGCGCATGTCTGGGGAGGAAAACTCCCAGAGTGCTGCCTGATTCGTCATGGCTCCGGGATTCGTGACATCCAAGGCGAAGACTCCATTGCCACCGGCCCCCGTAGTACCTACGACCAAGGTATGCCAGTTGCCGCCGAAGTAGACGTCAGAGGTCGCTGGGGAGCCATCCACGAAGTATCTGTGACTGTAGTTGCTTTGGGTTAGCCGATAGAGGTTGCCCATCACGGTCTGGGGCACATAGGCGAAGAGTTCAGTTCCGCCAGTGGCGGTAAGACTCGCATCAAAGCCATGCAGCATGCCATCGTTGGCGCCGACGACGATCAAAGGTGTACGACTCTTATAGGCTGCGCCTTGGCGGAAAGCGATATATTTGTCGCCGCCCAGAGTGCTAGGCAGCAGGTTATAGCCGTAGTCTGGCTGACCCACAAACAGCGGGTCGGAATTGACGATATCGCCCAGGCGGCTGGCACGCTTACGCAAAGGATTAGCGGCGGCGGTTTCCTCGTTGCGGTTGCCCCGCAGATAGGCCAGTCGCCGTTTACCCTCTTCCTCACTGGCTTGACTGCCATCGGTATTGCGACGCAGCGCAGCCTGCCCTTGCGCTTTGATGCCGTCCCAGTCGAAGTTCTGGCGATCCATTGACACCAGGTTGGTATCCGTGAAAGGTCCTATGGTGAATATCTTGCGCGTAGACCAGGACTGGGCATCCAGCTTGGCTGCAGCGCTCCAGAGGCTGGTAGCAGATAGCGTGCCGTCGGTATTGAAGGTCTTTGCAATCAGATCCCCGCTCCAGTACCGAGCACTGAAGTTCGCTTGGTAGAACGCGGTACCGGTTTCCAGAGAGCCGCTGTTGGCGCCCAGAGAGGTACTGGTGCTACTGGTTTCGCTGACGATCTTGGCAAAGGCGTTCTTCAGACTGGTGGTCATGGCTTGAGCGTCGCTGGCCACGAAGAAGTTGTCCGGACGTTTGTCTCCCGTTGACAGGGTTTCGCCGTTGGTGGTCCAAAGATTTTCGGTGATGCTGGCCTGGGTGGTCGTGGTTGCATAGGGTTGGAAGTTGCTGGGTACTATGAAGCCACCATACTTGGCTGCAAGCCAATACTGGTTCTGACCTTTTCCCGCGAGCGTCTGGTTTTCCCGGACGTCCATCCAGTAGGTGGATATCGTTTGATTGCCGGCCAGATCCGACCGCTGATCACGAGTATGGGCATCGTAGGCAAGGCCGGCGATATAGGCGGAGTTTCCACGCCCGGTAAAGGGCGTGGTGATGGGAATGTTTTCCAGCGAGGCAACTTTCTGGGTGGCGGTTTGTACATTCACCGTGGTGTCTGCTGTCACCTCGGGAGGCTTCGCGGGTTCGCCGCCCGAGGAAGTGTCGCCGCCTGGGAGATTCTTGTCTTGCCAGGTATTGGTATCGCCGATACCGAGAATCACGTTCTTCTGGCAGGAATAGGTGATGGGGTCTCGCCAACTGGTAACGACTGGAAAGCCATCGGCTTGGGCATAGCGATTGGTAGCGTTGCCGGTAAGATTGCTATAGGAGGCCACGTTGCCTTGATTCTTGAAGTAGCGGATGGCTGTGTAATAGAGCTCGCTTACCGGGTCTATACTCTTCAAGTTTCGATAGTTTTTCTGGGCGTCATAGGGCATTGAGCCGAATTTGTTCAGGTAATTGATAACGCCACTGTTGGTGATGCCCGTGGTACCCAGTGTATCGCTGGCTTCTGTAGGTGAAGGATTGATACTTTGAACGCCAGTGGTCGCGTCCCACTCCGCCCTGGAGTTGCTGCTCTGGTCGGGATTTACCGGGCCGATGAATGTCTGATTGGCCCTAAGTACGCCGCCATCGCGAAGCTGATCGGAATCGTTGAGATAACTGAATACCGAGTAGCGCAGTCGGTCCGAATACTGTTGCAGCAAGCCTTCGGGCTTGTAGTTGGTGTTTGAATAACGCTTGCAGTTAGTCTCAATGCCCACCGCCGGATTGCAAACCCGTACCTGAACGCGTACGCGATAGACGCTGTTGGTATAGGCAGCTTTGCCACCCGGATCGTAGTCTCTGCGAAGATTGTTGCCATCCCATTGACGCGTATTGCTGGGGTCCAGATCGACCCAGACCTCAGGCCAGTTGTTGCCATAACCATAGTTCGCGGAACCGCCGCCGCCAATACGGTCGTTCCAGTTGGAAAACAGCATGTCGAAACCCTGACCTTCCAACCGGACATAGAGATTGTCCCAGGTGGCTGCGAAAGGTGTTGCGCCAGCGATTTCGGCGTAGGGAATGATCCCCTGGTTGGTGTTCAGGCGATTGCCTGCGCTGTTCTGCCCATCGTGCCGGGCTTTCTGAAGCACCGTAAGGGTTGCGGTATCCCTAACCCGAGCACCTCCCGTCAGGGCACTGCGAAACGGGTCGATGGTAGGTGTCGCAGCCCAGTTGAGAAAGTTGCCGCTCCACTGCCTGGCCCCGGTGCACTTATGGTCGTTGACCGTGCTCTGAGGCTCAAACCAGCTGTTATCCAGATTAGTGCCGCCTTGACTGGACGCATTGGCGTAACTGTAGACATAGCACTTGTCAGAATCGAAGTAGCCGCTGTAGGTACTGGCAGAGCTATAGCTACCAAGGTTGGCGACTGAAAGGACCGTAGGCCACTCTACCGAAGGGACCAGCGCCAGACTGCCGGGTATGTCACCACCGGTTACCAGAGGCGATTGCGAAACGGTCGCCTGGGCCAATGGCGTTATGGCAATACAGACCAGCAGGCTGGGAGTGCGAAGGCGGCTGAAAGATGCAATAGATCGGCGCATGGAAATCTCCGGGCCTAACGCCTGATGTAAAGAGTGCTGATTTCTACGCTGGAACTGGCTGCAGAGCTGGCCGACTGACTGTTGCCAGAGGAAGACAAGTCTTGAGCTGCGCCCTGACCCTTGCTGAGGATACGGACGACGCTAGTCGTGATGGGTTTGCTGCTACCTATATCCCCTCCAGCATTTCTCAGGGTGACCCCAGGCAGCGGTACGATGCTGTAGGTGGTCGACTGCAACTCTGGCGGATTGATCGTTACAGATCGCGGCGTCGTCATGCTTTGCAGCGTAGCGAGGCTGGCGTTCGTTACCCACGCCTCGGCAACTCGTTGGCCCATCTCCGCGGCCTGGAAGGCTTGACTTTCGTCGCGTAGATTGCCGGCCATGCGCTCCTCTAGCGTAGTACCGCGCATGCTGCCCAATGCCAACAGGGTCAAGAGCAATAGCATCACCAGGGTGACGATCAATATCGCGCCGCGCTGTGCTGAAGGAAACTGGTTCATGGCAGATGATTTCGAATGCTGATGGTAAGGGTAAAGACCTGACCAATACGGCCATCGGCAATGGTTATGGGGTCGATACCTTGGATCGGAGGGTCATTGAAGATCAGTTGTTGATTGGGCGTGACAGCATTGCGCTCGCGACTCACCGCCAATAGACGGATGCGGGCCGAGACGACGCTTTGCCAATCGGTGATATCGCTGGCGTCTTTATAGATACCGGTACCCGAGGTGCTAAGGCTGCCATTAGTAGTCGCCGTGGCATAACGGATCTGGAGCCGCTGGATACCACTGACCAGTTCTTCGGCTGGTTGATTGAGGCCGTCATAGACCCTGCGCCAGAGTGAAGGTACGCCGGTATCAGGATTGTTCTGCAGGTAGTAGACCACGCTTTGGTAAAGCAACAGCTGAGCCATGTCACTGCTAGTACTGGGATTAGTGCTGCTACTGGTATTTTTGGCGATGGTGGTGCCGTAATCGTGTGGGGCAAAGGTCCTGCCATTGGGCAGAGATACGCGATTGTCGTTGGCAGTGCTCTGATTGGCGAACAGATGGCAGCTCAATGGATCGCTGATGACCAATAGACGATTCTGAGGCAGGCCGGCGGAGGTCGAGATTTGAGTTGTCGTGGCGTCAGTCAACAAGACACCGGCAGGTGTTACCGCGTGGGCAAGAAAGACTACATCGGTGTCAGATGTACGTGCATCGAAGGTTGGCTTGAACCATAGGGGCGTCTTGTTCGGGGCTTGGTTATTGGTATCGCTCGCGGTACTCCAGCCCTGAATACCCGTAGTCAAGACAAAGCGGACATCGTCCGTGCCGTCCGCCTGTTGGGTAAGGGTGCTCGGCAGCAGACTGGTGAGCGCTGTCAGGCATCCCCCTCGATAACCCGCGTTACGCAGGTCGAAGGACAGAAATTCCAAGGCAAAGCGTCCCGACTCCTGCACCTGTGACAGCGCGGAATTGGTCTGGTAGGTGCGTTTGGAGGATAGGAATAACTGCAGTACGCCGCCCATCAAGAGTAACCCGAGTAGCAGGGCTATCATCAGTTCGATGATGGAAAGGCCGCCTTGCCGCTTGGCTGAGATGGGCCTCATAGCTGCGTCCTGTAGGTGAAGAGCTCGAAACTGCTGTTGCTGCTGGCGGGGCTGCTGCAACTGTCGCTTGTCGGTGCCACCGCTTGAGCTGATTTGATCGCGGCCCGGCGATCATTCCAGCAGATGGTGACGACGACTGCGTTGCTGTTGTCCAGGCTTAGACTGCCTGTGCCTTGGGGAAGACTCAAAGCCAGGGCGTTCAGCCAGCCATTGACGTCTTGCTGGGCGGCTGAGCCCGAAAGTGCGTTATCGCTTTTTGAGGTCGGAAAGCTCACTGAATAGCTACTCCGATTGGCCAGCGCTGCAACTCGGTTCGCGCGCATGCGATCAACGATGTCATTGGCCAGAATAGTAGCCTGGGAGCGGTAGTAGGCGCCCTGGTTGCTCTGTACGCTCACTGTCTGCAAGCCGGCCAGACCCAGTAAGCCGATAGCCAGGATGAGCATGGCGACCAGTACCTCGATCAGGGTGGCGCCCTTTTGCCGTTCGTGTCCGCTCATGGGCAGCCACCCGCGTTGACCGTGGCATTGCCGGTTGCGCTGACCTGGATGGTACGGCTGCACGTGGATGCCGTGGTGATCGTGAACGTTGCTTGAGCACCGCTGAGGCCATTGCTTTGATAGGTCATGCCCGTACTTGGGCCCGTGAGAGTGCCACCACTGATAGGTTCCCAGGTTCGTAACACGGCGGTGCCTTGCATCAGGCGCCAGCCAGATGACCAGTCCGCGCCGTCTACACAAACGTTGCTACCTGCGGTGCTGCGACAAAGCACGACATTGGTTCGCCGCTTGAGGGCTTCGGACCGGGCGAGTTGCAGAGTGCCCAGCAACTCGTTGCTTAACACAGCCGCGCGATTGCTTTGCAGCATGCGGGTAAACGACGGCGCAGCAATGCTAACCACGATCGCCAGAATGGCGAGCGCTACCAGAGTTTCGATCAGGGTAAAGCCGTACTGGGTACGCATCATCGTTTTCGCCAGGCTGGAAAGCCAAGCATGGGGTATCGCAGGCGGCTGGAACAGCGTACGGCGGATATCCGGTCGAAACGGGAAGGTGTCTGGTCAGGGCGTTCAGGCGCAGCGATCGCTGTCGCGAAGATCCGCTGTCTCGATTCGTCCGGCCTTGTTCAGAACGAGTCGTGCGCGCGGCTCGGTGCCTTGGCAGAGAATGAAGCTGCCATTCAGGGCGTTGGTCACGCCACTGTTTAAAAACGTCAGATGAGGTAGCGTACGGAAATTGTTCCACCGCCAGTGCAGGCCTTCGGGAAGCTGACTGATCAGCAGGGTGGGCTCCTCGGCAGACTGCAAGCCATCGCGATCCCCATCGCGGAAAACGCGTGTGGTGGCCGACCAGAGGTTCGAGCTGTCGCAGTCGCCTGCTGGCGCATGACAGATGGACACACTGCCATAGCCTTTGATGGCGGCCGCACGGGCGAAGTTGATCGTCTCCCTGAGTTGCTGAATGGCAAGTTGCTGACGATTGTGCTGCAGCATGCTGCCAAAGGCCGGTATGGCCAGGGAGGCGACGATGCTCAGCACGCTGAGGCAGATCAAGGATTCGAAGAGGCTGAAGCCTCGCGAGGTGCGATAGGTCATGTTGACGTCCTTGTGGGTAGGCGGCCGTCCTGGCCACAAGAGCCGTTTTGCGCCAAGACGGCGGAACAGTCAATTCCAGGATGTAGAGGTGTGACGTGATTTTCGATGTAGCGGTGGTCGGGGCGGGTGCTATAGGGCTGATGTCGGCCTATCACCTGTCCTTGAGCGGTCGGCGGGTGGTGTTGGTGGAGCGGGGCGAGCCTGGGCGGGAGGCGTCCTGGGCTGGTGGCGGGATCGTCTCGCCGCTCTATCCGTGGCGCTATCAGCCGGCCGTGACGGCGCTGGCGCACTGGTCGCAGGATTTCTATCCGGTGCTGGGCGAGCGCCTGCGGCAGGAGACGGACATCGACCCGGAGGTCGAGGTGACCGGCCTGTACTGGCTGGATCTGGAGGACGAAGCCGAGGCACTGGAGTGGGCGCGGCGTAATGTCAGGCCGCTTTCGTCGGTGTCGATGGACGAGGTGCGCGGCCGGGTACCGGTACTGGGGGCGGGCTACGAGCGCGCGGTGTTCATGGCCGGGGTGGCCAATGTGCGCAATCCACGGTTGGTGCGCTCCCTGCGCGAAGCCTTGTTGCGCATGCCGAACGTGACGCTAATGAGCGAGTCGCCGGTGACCGGGTTCTTGCGCCAGGGTGAGCGCATAATGGGGGTACAGACGGCGCGCGAGGCCATCCATGCCGAGTCGGTCGTCGTCTGTGCGGGCGCCTGGAGCGGTGAGCTGCTGCAGACCCTGGGGCTGGCGGTGCCGGTGCGGCCGGTGAAGGGGCAGATGCTGCTGTATCGCCAGCCGGTCGGCTATCTGACCAGCATGGTGCTGGCCAAGGGACGCTACGCCATTCCGCGCCGCGATGGGCATATCCTCATCGGCAGTACCCTGGAGCACGCCGAATTCGACAAGACGCCGACCGCCGAGGCGCTGGCCAGCCTACAGGCCTCGGCCGCCGAGTTGCTGCCGGCGCTGGCCGGCCAGGCGCCGGTGGCGCACTGGGCGGGACTGCGGCCGGGGTCGCCGGATGGCGTGCCCTTCATCGGGCCGGTACCGGAGCTGCCCGGGCTGTGGCTCAACTGCGGGCACTATCGCAATGGCCTGGTGCTGGCACCGGCGTCCTGCCAGTTGCTGACCGATCTGCTCACCGAACGCACGCCCATCATCGATTCGGCGCCCTATGCGCCAGGCGCGCGGTTGGCGGCGGACTGATCAATCGATGCCGAGCTTCTTCAGTCGGTAGCGCATCGACCGGAAGGAGAGGCCCAGGCGTTCCGCGGCGGCGGTGCGGTTCCAGCGGGTCTCTTCGAGCGCCTGCATGATCAGCTGGCGTTCGATGGACTCCAGGTGGTCTTCCAGATTGGCGATGTTGGCCAGGCTGGCTTCGCCGGTGGCGGTGGCTGCCGGGGCATCGGCCAGGCGCAGGTCGGCCGGGCGGATGACGTCGCCTTCGCAGAGGGTGTAGGCCCGCTCCAGCATGTTTTCCAGTTCCCGCACGTTGCCGGGGAAACGGTAGCTCTTGAGCTTGGCCAGGGCATCCTCGCCCAGCGTGGCCGCGGCCAGGCCGGCGTCGCGTGCCAGGCGTTCGAGCATATGGTTGGCCAGGATGCCGATGTCTTCGCGGCGCTCGCGCAGGGCCGGCACCTGCAATTCGATGACGTTGAGGCGGTAGTAGAGGTCCTGGCGAAAGGTCCCGGCGGCGACTTCGGCGGCCAGATCCCGGTGGGTGGCGCTGAGGATGCGCACGTCCAGGCTGATCTCCTGCTGGCTGCCTACCGGGCGCACGGCCTTTTCCTGAATGGCGCGCAAGAGCTTGACCTGCATCGGCAGCGGCAGATCGGCCACTTCGTCGAGAAACAGGGTGCCGCCCTGGGCGGCCTGGAACAGGCCCTGCTTGTCTTCGATGGCGCCGGTGAAGCTGCCCTTGCGGTGGCCGAAGAATTCGCTTTCCACCAATTCCGAGGGGATGGCGCCGCAGTTGACCGGGACGAAGGGCCGACCGGCCCGCGGACCCTGCTCGTGGATCAGTCGTGCCACCCGCTCCTTGCCGCTGCCCGATTCGCCGCTGATGTAGACCGGCGCCTGGCTGCGCGCCAGCTTGGCGATCTGGTTGCGCAGGGCACGCATGGGCGGCGATTCGCCGAGCAGCTGGGTTTCGCTGGCGCCGGCCGCTGTCGGGGCAGGCCCGGACAGGCGCAGCGCGGTGCCTACCAGCTCGCGCAGGCGCGGCAGGTCCACCGGCTTGGTGAGGTAGTCGAACGCGCCGGCCTTGAGGGCCTGGACTGCGGTTTCCAGACTGCCAAAGGCGGTGATCATGGCTACCGGCAATTGCGGAAAGCGTTGCTGGATGAACTGGATCAGGTCCAGTCCCGAGCCGTCGGGCAGGCGCATGTCGGTCAGGCAGAGGTCGAAGCTTTCCCGTTCGAGGATGGCCCGGGCATCGGCGATGTTCTTGGCGCTGGCGGTGTCGAGCTTCATCCGCCCCAGGGTGATCTCCAGGAGTTCGCGGATATCGGGTTCATCGTCGACGATCAGGACTTTCTGTCGGGCCATGCTCAGCTCATTGTGCGGGGATGGGCGAAGGTGATGCGAAAACAGCTGCCGTTCGCCAAAGGATGATAGCCAAGTCTGGCCTGGTTGCTCTCGCAAAGCTCACGGGAGATGTACAGGCCCAGCCCGGTCCCCTTGTTCTCAGTGGTGAAGAAGGGTTCGAACAGGTGGTCGAGTTGTTCGGCGGCGACGCCTGGGCCGTCATCGACCACCTCGAGGATGGGCAGATCGCTTTCCGGGTCGCGGTAGGTGCTGAGCCAGACTTGGCCGGTGCCGTGTTTCTGGCAGCTGTAGCGCAGGCCGTTCTGTACTAGGTTGGTCAGGATCTGGCCCAGCTGGTGGGGGTCCATGTGGGTCTGCAGGGTACCGGCTTCGGTCTTGACGTGCAGCGTCTGGCCGGCGGGCAGGGTAGGGCGCAACTCCCCGGCGAAGCGGTGCGCCCAATAGCGCAGATCGATCAGCTGCGGCGCGGCCTGGCGTCGGCGCGACAGCTGCAGAACGTTTTCCACCACCCGATTCATTCGTCGTGACTGGTCCTGGATGATCTGCGCCAGGCGCCGATCCGGTGTGGTCAGTTCTTCGGATTCCTGCAGCAGTTGCGCGGCGTGACTGATGGCCCCCAGCGGGTTGCGGATCTCGTGGGCGATGCCGGCGGTGAGACGACCAAGGGAGGCGAGCTTGAGTTGCTGGGCCTGCTGCGCGATGCGCGAGACGTCTTCGAGAAAGGTGAGTACCCGTTCGCCCTCGCCTTGCTGCAGCCGGGCGAAGCTGGGTTGCAGCAGCGGGCCGTTGGCATGGGCGCGCCAGGGCGTGGGACGGATGCTGGGATTGCGCTCCCATTCCTCCAGCCGCTGGGCGAGGCCCAGGGTCAGGGGCGTGATGGTGGCCTCGTCGTCCACCCCGAGCAGGCGTCGGGCTGCTGGATTGGCCAGCAGCACCTGGTACTCGGCATCGAACACCAGGATGCCGGTACGCATGCGTTCGAGGATCAGGGCATTGAGGGCTTCCAGTTCGGCCACCGCAGTGGCGCGGGTTTCGGCCAGGGCCTGGCTGTCCAGCAGCCGCCGGACCAGGCCCTGTACCAGCAGTGCCGTGGCGAAACAAAGGGTGCCCAGACCTGCCGCCTGCACATAGCCGCTGCCGCTGTCGCCACGGCGCAGGTCCAGGTAGCCGGTCGCCAGCAGCAGGGCGATGGCTGCCAGGGCAGCGATCAGCAGGCCGCGGCGTCCGCGGATCAGGACGTTGGAGACCCCGACGGTCACCACCAGCAGACTGCCCATGCCGCTGGCGATGCCGCCGGCCAGGAAGAACAGGCCGCCCAGGGCGAGGATATCGATCAGTGCCAGGGCGAAGGCGCGACCGCGCAGCAGCCGATGGCCGACCGCGAGCACTACGTTGGTGGCCAGATAAGCCCAGCTGGCCTGACGGAACAGTAGGCCGTCGACGGTGCGCAGCCAGTGCTGATCCAGATCGCTGGAAATCAGCACCACCAGCGCCAGACCGATGACGATGCGATAGAGATGATAGAGCCGCAGGACCGCGTCGGCTCTCAGGATGCCTGGATCAGTCGCGGTGCTCATGCTGCAACCGGCGATGTTCGGCGCTGCAATACCAGCGCTGGCCTTCGCCGTCGGCCAGGGCTCTTTCCTGGGGCACATGCACGCCGCAGTGGGCGCAGCGCACCATGGCATTGGGCGGCAGCGGAGGCGCCTTGGCAGCGGGCTTCTGCGTCTTGCCGCGCCACCAGCGCCTGATCATCCAGAACAGCGCGCCCAGGAGGACGAGCCACAACAGCAGGCGAAGCAGACCCATGGCGATCTCGCAGCGTGAAGGAGGGTGGAGTTTAGCAGGGCCGCCGCAGTGGGTGAGCCCCCCGCAGGGCATCGATTGTCCCGCTTCGCTGCATGCAGGAAAATGCAGCGATGAATCGGGCAAGGAAGAGTGCATGAGTCAGCTGCTGAAGGTCGTGATGGCGCAAGTGAACCTCAAGGTCGGCGACATCCATGGCAATGTGGAACGGATCATCACCGCGGCCTATGAGGCCCGGGACCGGTTGCAGGGGGATCTCATCGTCTTCCCGGAGTTGTCGCTGTGCGGTTATCCGCCGGAGGACCTGCTGCTGCGTTCGAGCATGCAGCGCCGCATCGAGCAGGGCTTGCAGCGGATCCGCCAGGAGATCGCCGGCATCCATGTGCTGGTGGGCTTTCCCTGGCTGGAGGAGGGGCGGCGTTACAACGCCTGTGCGGTCTATCGCGATGGCGCCGAGCTGGCCTGCTATCGCAAGCAGCAACTGCCCAACTATCAGGTGTTCGACGAAAAACGCTACTTCGAGCCGGGCGGCAGTGCCGCCGTGTTCGACTACCAGGGCGTGCCCATCGGCGTCACCATCTGCGAAGACATCTGGTTCGCCGAGCCCATGGCCAAGGCCCGTGCCGCCGGGGCGCGGCTGATGCTCAATCTGAACGCTTCCCCCTTCCATAGCGGGAAGCAACCAGAACGTGAGGCCGTGGTAGGCGAGCGTGCCCGGGAGGGCGGCATGCCGGTAGTCTACGTCAACCAGGTGGGTGGCCAGGACGAACTGGTGTTCGACGGCCACTCCTTCGTGGTGGATGCCCAGGGGCAGGTCAGCCAGCGCGCGCCGGCCTTCGTCGAGGGGCTCTATCCAGTCAGCTTCGACCAGTACCTGACCCCGCAGCCGGCCGAACTCGCCCCCGTGGCTTCGTTGGAAGCCAGCGTCTATGACGCCCTGGTGCTGGGGGTACGCGACTACGTGCGCAAGAACGGCTTCAAGGGCGTGGTGCTGGGCCTGTCCGGTGGCATCGACTCGGCGTTGGTCCTGGCAGTCGCGGCGGATGCCCTGGGCGCGGAGCAGGTGGAGGCGGTGATGATGCCCTACCACTACACCGCCCAGATCAGCCTCGAAGACGCCGAGGCCGAGGCGCGGACGCTGGGCGTGCGCTACCGCGTGCTGCCCATCGCGGCCATGGTCGAGGCCTTCCAGCAAACCCTAGCCGGCGAATTCGCCGGACTTGGGCGCGACACCACCGAGGAGAATCTGCAGGCGCGCTGCCGCGGGACCCTGCTGATGGCCATCTCCAACAAGAAGGGCTATCTGGTCCTGACCACCGGCAACAAGAGCGAGATGGCGGTGGGTTACGCCACCCTCTATGGCGACATGGCCGGCGGCTTCGATGTGCTCAAGGACGTGCCCAAGACCCTGGTGTTCCGCCTCTGCGCGTACCGCAATCGCCACGGTGAGGTGATTCCCCAGCGGGTGATCGATCGGCCGCCGTCGGCGGAGCTGTCGCCGGACCAGAAGGACGAGGACTCGCTGCCGCCCTATCCGGTGCTCGACGAGATCCTGCGGCTGTATGTCGAGCAGGATTTATCGGCGGTGGATATCGTCGCCGCCGGTTTTGATGAGGAAATGGTGCGCAAGGTGCTGCGCCTAGTGGATCTCAACGAGTACAAGCGACGGCAGGCGGCAGTCGGGGCGCGCGTGACCGAACGCGGCTTCGGTCGTGACCGGCGCTATCCCATCACCTCGGGCTGGCGGATAGGCGACTAGGATACGTGGCGCCGGATTTCTGATCCGGCGTCAGTCTTCACGATCAGAAGCTGACGCAATAAAAAGGGGAAGCCAGTGGCTTCCCCTTTGCACATCTGCTGCCGGATCAGTCGAACAGACCAAGGGTCAGGCGGCTGAACCAGGAGCGCTTGGCCGGAGCCGGGGTCGCGCCGCCGGCCTTCTCGGCTTCGGCCGGGTCGACGATGCGCAGCTCGGGCGCCAGGTTGTCACGCTCTTCTTGGTACTTGCGCTGGATGTCCTGGCTGGCGCGGGTCTCGCCGGGCGGCAGCGGATCGCTCGGGCGATCGATCAGGCCCAGGGTCGCGCGGGTCAGCCAGGAGCGCTGCTGATCCTTGTCGTCCGGCTCGCGCAGCTGGAATTCGCCATCCTTGAGGCTGACATTGTCCGGGTAGTTGAGCTTGAGGGTTTCCAGGCTGGTGGCCGCCAGGTCGTTGAGACCCAGGTGCTTGTAGGCCTCGGTCATGATCGCCAGGCCGTCACCCACGGACGGGGTGCCCTGGAAGTTCTCGACCACGTAGCGACCGCGGTTGGCGGCGGCCACATAGGCCTTGCGGGTCAGGTAGTAGTGGCCGACGTGGACGTCGTAGGCCGCCAGCAGGTTGCGCAGGTAGACCATGCGCGCCTTGGCGTCCGGGGCGTAGCGGCTGTTGGGGAAGCGGCTGGTGAACTGGGCGAAGTCGTTGAAGGAATCGCGCGCCGCGCCCGGGTCACGCTTGGTCATGTCCAGCGGCAGGAAGCGCGCCAGCAGGCCGCGGTCCTGTTCGAAGGAGGACACGCCCTTCATGTAGTAGGCGTAGTCGACATTGGGGTGCTGCGGATGCAGGCGGATGAAGCGATCCGCCGCCGTACGCGCCGCCTCGGGCTCGCCATTCTTGTAGTTGGCGTAGATCAGCTCCAGCTGGGCCTGTTCGGCATAGCGGCCGAAAGGATACCGCGACTCCAGGGCCTTCAGCTTGCTGATGGCGTCCGTGTAGCTGCTGTTGGAGATATCGCGCTGAGCCTGGGTATAGAGCTCGCCTTCCGGCAGATTTTCCGGAACCTCGGGCGCTTTCGAGGAGCAGGCGGCGGTGAGGACTAGGCTGGTGACCAGCAGCAGGTGCTTCAATTGCATGGCGGCTTGGATTCCCCGAAACGGTCGGCGGTGCAGGGATGAGCGCGGAGAGCGCTCACCTAGCCTGTGACGGGGCCGGAACCGTCCTGTTATGATGATCGACCCGGAATGCCGGGGCAAAAAAGTCGCCGTATTTAACCACAGGGTCGGGCCGATTCCAAAAGCCCCGCCATTGCCCGCGCAGATCCATGTCCGAATCCATCGTTCTCAATGCCGAAGTCCCCTACGAACTCGGTGGCCAGCGCCTCGATCAGGTCGCTGCCCAGCTGTTCGCCGAACATTCCCGCTCGCGTCTCGCCGCCTGGATCAAGGACGGTAGCCTGACCGTCGACGGCGCCGTGCTGCGTCCGCGTGACTCCGTCCATGGCGGCGCCCAGCTGGCGCTGCGTGCCGAGCGCGAGGCCCAGGGCGAGTGGGTGGCCCAGGACATCGAGCTGGACATCGTCTACGAAGACGATCACCTGCTGGTGCTCGACAAGCCGGCCGGGCTGGTGGTGCATCCGGCCGCCGGCCATGCCGACGGCACCCTGCTCAATGCCTTGCTGCACCATGTACCGGGACTGGAAAGCGTGCCGCGCGCCGGCATCGTCCATCGCCTGGACAAGGACACCACCGGGCTCATGGTGGTAGCCAAGACGCTGGAGGCCCATACCCATCTGGTCGCCCAGTTGCAGGCACGCTCGGTGAGCCGCATCTACGAAGCCGTCGTTGCCGGGGTGATCGTTGCCGGCGGCACGGTCAATGCGCCCATCGGGCGTCATTCCCAGCGTCGCCAGCAGATGGCGGTGATCGCCGGCGGCAAGCCCGCTGTCAGTCACTACCGGGTGCTGGAGCGCTTCCGTGCCTATACCCATACTCGGGTCAAGCTGGAGACCGGCCGTACCCACCAGATCCGCGTGCACATGACCCACGTCGGTTTCCCGCTGGTCGGCGATCCGGTCTATGGCGGTCGCTTCAAGATTCCGCCAGCGACCAACCCGACCTTGATCAAGACCCTGCGCGAATTTCCGCGCCAGGCGCTGCACGCGCGCTTCCTCGAACTGGACCATCCAGTGACCGGTGAACGGCTGCGCTGGGAGTCGCCGCTGCCGGAAGACCTAGTCTGGCTGCTGGATCTGCTGCGTCAGGACCGGGAGTCCTTCGAGTGACAGGCGCCGACTGGCTGCGGCCGGACTGGCCGGCGCCGGTCGGCGTCCAGGCCTGCGTCACCACCCGTTTGGGTGGTGTCAGTCAGCCGCCTTTCGCCAGCTTCAACCTCGGTAATCACGTCGGTGACGATCCGGCGGCGGTCGCCGAGAACCGTCGACGGCTGGGCGAGGCCCTGGGGTGCCAGCCGGCCTGGCTCGAACAGGTTCATGGCACCGCGGTGGTCGAAGCCGACCCGACCCAGGTGCTGCGTGCCGATGCGGCCTGGAGTGCTACGCCTGGTATCGCCGTGACCATGATGACCGCCGACTGCCTGCCGGCGCTGTTCTGCCGGCGGGACGGTTCCCGCGTCGCGGCGGCCCACGCCGGCTGGCGCGGTCTGGCCGGTGGGGTGCTGGAAGCGGCTGCCGCCAGTCTGGCCGTGCCGCCCGCCGAGGTGCTGGTCTGGCTGGGGCCGGCCATTGGCCCAGCCAGCTTCGAGGTGGGTGTCGAGGTGCGTGAGGCTTTCCTTGCCCAGCACGGTGACGCCGGGCAGTGCTTCGTGGCCAAGGGCGGGGACAAGTACCTGGGCGATCTCTATGCTCTGGCCCGTCTGCGTCTCGCCGCCCAGGGCATCACGGCGGTCTATGGGGGTGGCTTCGATACCTTTGTCGATCACCAGCGCTTTTTCTCCTACCGGCGCGCCTCTCGCACCGGTCGCTTCGCCAGCCTGATCTGGATCAAGCCCTAGGCATTTTTTTGGGATGTCAAGCCTTCCTGGCTTGAATCGTTACGCATCGCCCCTATCTAAAGGTCATTCCCGCGGGTAATTGAAAGCGCCTTCTGCTGCGCCATCCCGCGTTTCAGATAAGGACCTTGCCCATGCGTATAGACCGTTTCACCAGCAAACTGCAGCTCGCCCTGGCGGATGCCCAATCCCTGGCCGTCGGCCACGACCATCCGGCCATCGAGCCGCTGCACCTGTTTTCCGCCTTGCTCGACCAGCAGGGTGGCTCCATTTCCCCGCTGCTGCGCCAGGTCGGCTTCGACCTTGCCAGCCTGCGCAAGACTCTCGGCGAAGAGCTGGACAAGCTACCCAAGATCCAGAATCCCACCGGCGACGTGAACCTGTCCCAGGACCTGGCGCGCCTGCTCAACCAGGCCGATCGCCTGGCCCAGCAGAAGGGTGACCAGTTCATCTCCAGCGAGCTGGTCCTGCTCGCCGCCATGGACGAGAACACCCGCCTCGGCAAATTGCTGCTGGGGCAGGGCGTTTCGCGCAAGGCGCTGGAGAACGCCATCAACAATCTGCGCGGCGGCGAAGCGGTCAATGACCCCAATGCCGAAGACAGCCGCAAGGCGCTGGACAAGTTCACCGTCGATCTCACCAAGCGCGCCGAAGACGGCAAGCTCGACCCGGTGATCGGCCGGGACGACGAGATCCGCCGCACCATCCAGGTCCTGCAACGGCGGACCAAGAACAACCCGGTGCTGATCGGCGAACCCGGCGTCGGCAAGACCGCCATCGCCGAAGGCCTGGCCCAGCGCATCATCAACGGCGAGGTGCCCGACGGCCTCAAGGACAAGCGCCTGCTCGCTCTGGACATGGGCGCCCTGATCGCCGGCGCTAAGTTCCGCGGTGAATTCGAGGAGCGCCTTAAAGGTGTGCTCAACGAACTGAGCAAACAGGAAGGCCGCATCATCCTGTTCATCGACGAGCTGCACACCATGGTCGGCGCCGGCAAGGCCGAAGGCGCCATGGATGCCGGCAACATGCTCAAGCCAGCCCTGGCCCGCGGCGAGCTGCATTGTGTGGGCGCCACCACTCTCGACGAGTACCGCCAGTTCATCGAAAAGGACGCGGCCCTGGAGCGGCGCTTCCAGAAGGTGCTGGTGGACGAGCCGAGCGAAGAGGACACCATCGCCATCCTGCGTGGCCTCAAGGAGCGCTACGAGGTGCACCACAAGGTAGCCATCACCGACGGCGCCATCATCGCCGCGGCCAAGCTGTCCCATCGCTACATCACCGATCGCCAGTTGCCGGACAAGGCCATCGACCTGATCGACGAGGCGGCCAGCCGCATCCGCATGGAGATCGACTCCAAACCCGAGGCCCTGGATCGCCTGGATCGCCGGTTGATCCAGCTCAAGGTGGAACGCCAGGCGCTGAAGAAGGAAGAAGACGAGGCGGCGCGCAAGCGGCTGGAAAAACTCGACGAGGACATCGCCCGGCTCGAACAGGAGTACGCCGATCTGGAGGAAATCTGGAAGGCCGAGAAGGCCGAGGTCCAGGATTCCGCCCAGTTGCAGCAGCGCATCGAGCAGGCCCGCACCGAACTGGAGGCCGCTCGCCGCAAGGGTGACCTCAATCGCATGGCCGAGCTGCAGTACGGCACCATTCCCGATCTGGAGCGCAGTCTGCAGATGGTCGACCAGCACGAGAAGCCGGCCAACCAGCTCCTGCGCAACAAGGTCACCGAAGACGAGATCGCCGAGGTGGTTTCCAAGTGGACCGGCATTCCGGTCAGCAAGATGCTCGAAGGCGAGCGCGACAAGCTCTTGCGCATGGAAGAGGCCCTGCACAACCGGGTGATCGGTCAGGACGAGGCGGTCACGGCCGTGGCCAATGCCGTGCGCCGCTCGCGGGCCGGGTTGTCGGACCCCAACAAGCCCAGCGGGTCCTTCCTCTTCCTCGGCCCGACCGGGGTCGGTAAGACCGAGCTGTGCAAGTCGCTGGCGGAATTCCTCTTCGATACCGAGGACGCCATGGTGCGTATCGACATGTCCGAATTCATGGAGAAGCACTCCGTGGCGCGCCTGATCGGTGCACCGCCCGGCTACGTCGGTTACGAGGAGGGCGGCTATCTGACCGAGGCCGTGCGGCGCAAGCCTTACTCGGTGGTCCTGCTGGACGAGGTGGAAAAGGCGCATCCGGATGTCTTCAACATCCTCCTGCAGGTGCTGGATGACGGTCGCCTGACCGACAGCCAGGGGCGTACCGTGGACTTCCGCAATGCGGTGATTGTCATGACCTCGAACCTAGGCTCGGCACAGATCCAGGAGCTGGTGGGCGATCCCGATGGCCAACGCGCCGCGGTGATGGATGCGGTGGCCGGTCATTTCCGCCCCGAGTTCATCAACCGGATCGATGAGGTGGTGGTGTTTGAGCCCCTGGGTCGCGAACAGATCGCGGGTATCGCCGAGATCCAGCTGCAGCACCTGCGGCAGCGCCTGGCCGAGCGCGATCTGCAACTCGAGCTGACGCCGGAGTCCTTGGACAAGCTGGTCGCCGTGGGCTACGACCCGGTCTATGGTGCGCGTCCGCTCAAGCGGGCCATCCAACGCTGGATCGAGAACCCCCTGGCGCAGCGCATCCTGTCGGGTGCCTTCGCGCCAAACGCGCGGATCCACGGCAGCGTAGAGGGCGACGAGATCGTCTTCGCCTAGGAAAAGACCGGGTGACCTCAGGGTTGCCCGGCTTTCCGCATAAATTTGTGAAAAAACAGCAGGCTAGGTGTTGACGTCTGTTTCTACTTCCGTAAAATGGCGCACCTCACTTACGGCAAAGCTCGAAAGGCACTGACGTAAGAGGGGTTGGAAGATCGAAATTCCGCGATAGCTCAGTCGGTAGAGCAAATGACTGTTAATCATTGGGTCCCTGGTTCGAGTCCAGGTCGCGGAGCCACTTCCATTCTCGGGGTATAGCGCAGCCCGGTAGCGCGCCTGCTTTGGGAGCAGGATGTCGGGAGTTCGAATCCCCCTACCCCGACCATATTTGGGTCGTTAGCTCAGTTGGTAGAGCAGTTGGCTTTTAACCAATTGGTCGCAGGTTCGAATCCTGCACGACCCACCATTTACCAGGAACCCTCCGCAAGGAGGGTTTTTGCGTTTTGGTGCATTACTTTTTCCTTCGAGATCCAATTTGTGCTGGCAAGGGGCTGATCCCGCTAGTACGCCAGACAAGGCGCGCGCTCGACATCCTTCTGCTTCCACAGGGGTACCGTGAAAAAGTCGCGCCTAGGTTGGCCTGCCTCGCTTCCATCACGTCGCGCTCTATTCCGCTCATCTCTGGCAAACGCCGTCATCCAGGCTGCGTCCCGCGCCTATCAAGGCGATAGCCGGTCATAGCGACCGTCTGAGGCCTTACTACTATCAGGTGAAGTAACGGGTTTTCAGGCGGCGGGAATGCAGTCGAAACGCCTCTCGGGCTTCACGCTTATCGAGGTCTTGATCGTCGTGGCGCTGCTGGGCATCGTCACGGCACTGGCGGCGCCGGGCTTCGCCGGTCTGGTTCAGAGCAACCGCGTCCAGGCGGCAGCGGGAGAATTACAGCGCGCGCTCTATTACGCGCGCAGTGAAGCCATGAGTCGCGGCGTGAATGTCGTCGTCACGACCGATCCTGTGGACGCCAACGGCTGGATGGGCGCGCTGAGGATCAGTACCGTCAGTACGGTGGTACTGCCGACAGCCGAGGTACTGCGGCAATACAGTGGTGGGCTGGGCAATGGCGTCAATGGGACCGGAGCCGTGGGCGGCACTCCGCTCGCCAGTCTGACGTTCCAGCCCAACGGCAGTTTGAAATTGACTGGCGAGGCCACCATTCGCGTCTGCGCCACCAATGCCCTTGCCCAGGGTAAGCAATTCACGCTCAGCCAGGGGGGCGTGCTGAGCGTGGCCGACTACGTGCCTACCCGCCCAAGCGCTGTGGGGTGCAGCTAAATGAAGCCACAGCAGGGTGGGTTCAGCATGATCGAGGTGCTGGTCAGCTTGGTGATCATCTGCATCGGTGTGCTGGGCATGGTGGCCTTGCAAACGCGCAGCGTGGCGCTGTCCCAGGACTCGGTGCAGCGCAGCAATGCGATGGTTCTGGCCAATGACCTGCTCGAACTGATGCGCAGCAATCGCGATCAGGTGGTGGCCAGTGACAAGGTCAAGATCGACGGCGCCTATATCAAGCAACCGGGGACCAATTTTCGCACCAGGGCGCTCGATGCCGGCAAGACCTGCCTGAACCGGGATCGCTCTGCGGGAGGTGACACGGTAGCAGGGCAGGATCTGGGGTGCTGGTTGAATCAGGTGAAGGCCTTGCTGCCGGTGACGGATGCCTTGATCGCCAGCAGTTTCGCGGTCTGTCCGGCATCCGGCGTACCGCCGTTGCCCGCCAGCGATACCTCCGGCAACACCACGCCACTCAAGGCCTGCGAGACCACGGCGGTGGCACCGGTAATGGTTGTGGTGGCCTGGCAGGACGTCAGCAACGATTCGCTGAATTGTCCCAAGGGCGTCTGCTACTACGCCTTGCGCTCGGAGCTGTAGGCCATGCTCATCATGTCGCGTGGACAGAAGGGTTTTTCACTCATCGAGATGATGATCGCCCTGACCGTGGGTACCTTCCTGGTGCTGGGCGTCTCGCAGATCTATATCAACAACAAGCGCAGTTTTCTCTTTCAGCAAGGCCAGACCGGCAATCGCAACAATGCCCAGTTGACCTTGCAGGTACTTGATCGGCAACTGGCGAGAACCGGGTTCCGCGCCAACATCCGCAATCAGAGCACCCTGTCGTCGGCGTTTCCCGCCATCAATGCCGTAGCGGACAACGATGGTGTCAGCTGTCCCGCCCTTGACGCGGGCGTCACCTTCGCTGCCACTACGGACAATGTCGACGCGCCTACCGGCGTCTGCATCCGCTATCAAGGTGCGCTGGACAACAAGGACCTGGATTGCCTAGGCAACGTCATTCCCCGGGTCAATCTCAATGTCGGCGGCAATATCCTGCTCAAGCTGCGTTATACCGCCGGCGCGACACCCGGTGCCGGTACCTTGAGCTGCACCGTTTGGAGCGAGCAGTCCGGGGCTCTGACACGCAAGGGCAGCGCGGTGCTGGTGCAGGGGCTGCAAGATTTTCGCTGGTCTATCCCGTTGAAATCCGATGTGCAAAAGGGCAGCAGCGCGGCGGTGCGCTATGCGGCGCTGCTCAGCACCACCGAGGCACTCACGAGCGATGTCGCCAGTAACGCTGCCGCTAATTGGAAGACGCTGACGGGTCGGCAGATCGATGACGCGAGTCGGCCAATGCAGATGCTGCAGAGCACCGTCATGCTGAGGAATCTCGCGCTATGAAAGCCTACCGCCGTCCTGGGCAGCGGGGTGCGACCTTGTTGATCGCCCTGGTGATGTTGCTGCTGCTTTCGCTATTGGCCGCCTCGAGCATGCGTCAGACCTTGCTGCAGGCCCGCAGTGGTGGCGCGGCGCTGGAAAACACCCAGGCCTTCAATGCGGCGGAGGCGGCGCTACGGGAGGGGGAGCGCCGCTTGGTCGCTCTCAGCCAACAGCCTTCCTTCACCGCCTTCAGCGCCGGTTTTGCCAGCTGCACGGAAAGCGTGCCAGCCGTGCGGAGCGCGTTCGCCAAGGCACAGACCGGTGATCTTTGCATCCTGACCAAGGCCAGTGATCTCAGCACCAGTAGCCTGACCCAGACCTGGGCGGCCACCGCCTTGCAGGCGACTGGAAGTGCGCCCACAACCCGTACGGTCGCCTATCGCGGCTCCGATGGCAGCGCTTCTTTCAGCCAGACGCCGCGCTGGGTGGTGACCGCCATGGGGAGTAGCTCGGTCGATGTGTCTGCACCGGCCACCAACCTGTTCCGCATCACCGCCGTCGCCCAGGATCGAGGCCGGCGCTTCCCGGTGATCCTGCAGAGCGTCGTCGCCCTGGAGGTGCCATGAGTCGAGCCGTATCAGGCCTTGGGGCGCTGACCCTGCTCCTGACCTTCGCTGCGCCAGCCGCTCAAGCCGCGGCGCTGAATCTCAGCCAGCAGCCGCTGTTCCTGACCAACAGCATCGGTCCCAATCTGTTCGTCACCCTGGACAACTCCACCAGCATGCAGATGGCGGTGGTGCCGGATGCGTCCAATACCAAGGAAATCAGGCCTACAAGGCGCGCCAAATCAGCGGCCTTCAACAGCCTGTATTACAACCCGGCCATTACCTATCCAGCGCCTTATGCCGTGAGCTATAGCAACTCCGGAGGGCTGGTTCGTACCCGCCTGGCCACCAGTTTTACTAGCGCCTACGTCAATGGCTTTCGCCCTAACTTGGGTAGCGTGAATCTGGCGAGCGACTACCGGGTGAGCTGGGGTTACAACCCGAACATCGTCACAACCGATCCCAATGTCGCGCGCGGGACAACCTATGATCTTCCCGGATTGCAAAACAACAGTGCCAGCGTCCTGGCGGAAAATCCTAGTCTAGATTTCAACGCCGGAACCTATCGGGGTACCAGTTCGGTTCGGACGAATCTGACGGCGACTAGTATCTTGTTCGCCGACAGTTTCACCGAGACCATTAATGGCGTTTCCGTGAATATCACGGACCCTTCGATCCTGCAGAGCATTCTGACACCCGCCAGAGGCTGTTCGGCGACCATTGCCGATCCTGCTTACAGTGCCGTGACCTGCACTAGAAACATCGTCTACGGCGGTCCGCTAAGCGGCATCCTCGTTTCTTCACTTTCTTATACGATTACCGCAACGGTTGCCAACACAGTTACCAGTACACCGGCCTACTATTATCTTTACGACACCAGCCTCAATGCGTGCGTGCCGGTCAACAAGGACAACGACGGTTGTTATCGAAGGGCATTCGTCAGCGCTACCTCGGGGCCCAACGGCACGGACGAGCGGCAGAACTTCGCCAACTGGTATTCCTTCTATCGTAGCCGCGCGCTGGCTGCGCAGACGTCGACCAATCTGGCGCTGGCGGACGCCTCGGAGAATATCCGGCTTGGCTGGCAGGCATTGGGCACCAGTGACAGCTGCATTCTGGTAACCGCCAATGCCAACTGCCGCGGCATTAGCAACTCCAGTTCCACGACCTATGACAACCGGCTGAGGCCCTTCACCGGGGCGCACCGGGCCGCCTTTTTCACCTGGCTGGGCGACGTCTACTACAACCAGAGTACGCCCTTGCTGCAGGCGGTCGCCCGTGTCGGCGATTTGCTCAAGACCACAGGCAGTGAAAGTCCCTATGCCTTCCAGCCTGGCAGCAGCGAAGCGCCGGTCTATGGCTGTCGGGCCAGCTACAGCCTAGTGGTGACCGATGGTATCTGGAATGCGGCTTTCGCTTCGAGCGACGTGGATGGTAGCGCTGCTACCTTGCCGGATGGCCAGCAGTATTCTCCACAGGCGCCGTTTCAGGACACCACGGCCAATACCCTGGCGGATCTTGCCTTTCTCTATTGGCGTACCGATGCCCAGCCCAATCTCGATAACAAGGTGCCTCCCTATAACACCACCACCAGCGACGAGAAGCAGGGCAGTCGGACCCTTTCGCCCTATTGGAATCCGCGCAATGACCCCGCCACCTGGCAGCACCTGACCGGCTTCTATGTCGGTATCGGACTGAGCAGCGCCCTGGTCAATCCGGCCTGGGGCGGGGACACCTTTTCCGGAGGCTATTCCGGGTTGGCGGCCGGTACCACGCCCTGGCCAGTGGCCGGCGCGGACAATTCGGTCAATCAGAACAACGTCTATGATCTCTGGCACGCGGCGATCAATTCCCGGGGTGAGTTCTTCAGTGCCGAAAACGCTAGCGATCTCATCAGCTCCCTCGGCAAGGTAATCACCCGGATCAATCAATCCACCAGTGTCGGCGCCAGCCAGACCCTATCCCCGACCCAGGTGGGAGATACCACCTCGCTCTATACCTATGAGCCCTCCTTTTCCAGTACCGACTGGAGCGGGGATGTCATCAAGTATCAACGCACCGCCACGACCAAGACCCGCATCTGGAGTGCGGCTCAGCAGCTCGATAGCCGGTTTGTCGCGGGCAATACCGCTTTTGCCGCTCGAAAGATCTATATGGCCAAGGGCGGCACGCTGACTGATTTTGCCTGGGCCAATCTGAACGTTGATCAACAGATCAGCCTCAATCGAACATCGGGCGGCGCTACCGATACCTACGGCAGTCGCCGTGTGGACTATCTGCGTGGAGATCGCAGTCTGGAAGCCCCTAGCGCTACGCCCTCCTTGCGGCCACGCAACCATATCCTTGGTGACATCGTGAATTCATCCCCGGTTGTCGTGGACGTACCTGATAGCCCCATAGCCCTGATGAACGCGATGGTGGGCGATAACTCTTATACGACCTTCCGTGAGTCTAATGTCTTACGCGAACGGCGAATCTATGTCGGCGCCAACGATGGCATGTTGCACGCCTTCAATGATCAGGGCCAGGAGGTCTATGCTTTTGTTCCCAGCGAAGTCATCGGCAATCTCACTCGACTGACCGAGCGTAGTTACAACGGTGGCGGGCACCAGTCCTTTGTTGACAATACCCCGGTAGTAGGCGACGTCTATATAGATAGGTGGCGCACTGTTCTGGTCGGAACGCTACGTGGGGGAGGGCGAGGTATCTTCGCTCTGGATATTACCAATCCAGATGCTCCGACCCTGCTGTGGGAAAGGACGGCGGCTAATACGGGTTATACCGATCTGGGCTTTACCTATGCACGTCCTGTAATAACCCGAATGCAGTCAGGGCGCTGGGCCGTGATTGTCGGAAATGGCTACAACAGTACGAACAAAGGCAGCGTTGATGATATTGCTGCTTTGCTTGTAATCGATCTAGAAGACGGTACGGTCAAGCAGCTCACTCCACCGATCTCTGGAACCCAGCCTAATGGACTGGGTTCGCCCTTCGTGGCCGACGTCAATGGCGACTTGATAGCAGACTATGCCTACGCAGGCGACTTGCAGGGTAATTTGTGGCGCTTCGATCTTTTCGGCTCCTTTTCACCCACAACTGGTTCGAGTGATAGATCAGCAGTTTCCTTTGGCGGCCGACCGCTGTACACCGCTCGGGCCAGCAGCGTGGCGCCAGGCACCACCAACCTGGTCCAGCCGATCACCGCCAGTCCGTTGGTGGTTACCCACCCCAGTGGCACGGGGCACCTGGTGCTGTTCGGAACTGGCAAGTACCTCGAGGTCAACGATGCCATAGCCAATACCAGCAAGGCCATGACCCTCTACGGTATCTGGGATCGGCAGACCGATGGTTCGCCAGCGGGCAGTACGCCGCTATTGACCACGGCCAATCTCCAGCAGCAGACCCTGGGTACCGATCAACGCATCAGCTATACCAGCTCCGCCGGTTCCCGTGCCAGCAGCACCGCGAACACCGTTTCCACCACGGCGGTGAACTATGACCCTGTCACGGCTGCTAACGGCAAACAGGGCTGGTACCTCAATCTGCCGCTGAACGGCGAGTTGGTGATCAATAAGCCCCAGCTGTTCAGCGGCGCGCTGTTGATGAGCTCTTTGATACCCAGCACCGACGCCTGTACCGCTGGTGTGACCACCTACCTCTATGCCCTGGATCCCTATACCGGCGGCAGCAACAAGGGACTGTTCAACCTTGGACTGGATACGGTCTACGGGCGCTTCCAGATGGATGGTTTGCTGGGAGGGATCGTGCCCTTCGTCTATGGCAATGGCACCTTCAGCATGGAGGGCACCTTGGCCGATTCCGCGATCTATGGCAGCGATACGCCGCCCAGAGATGGAAAAGGCGGTAATTTAAGTCCTAGCCGCCGCCAGACCTGGCGTGTCATCACCAATCAGGACTATCCCGATCCTTAGGAATCGAGAACTCATGAAAAAGCCCGGCACTAGGCCGGGCTTTTTCATGGAACGGTGCGTCTCAACGCGCGTAGGTCAGCAGCACGTCGCCCGGGATCTGGAAGTCCACCGACATCATCACGCTCAGGGCGGTGATGGCGATGATGGAGAACCCGAACAGCTTGCGTGCCCATTGCACGTCGTTCTCGGCCTGATAGCCCATGAAGGCCAGGCGCAGCCACCAGGCACCGATCACGGCGGCCACCGCCAGGTAGACATAGCCGGCATAGCCAAGCACGGTCAACAGCAGGGTGGCGGCCAGGAAGGCTACGGTGTACCAGACGATGTGACGCTTGGTCACCGAGATACCCTTGGCCACTGGCAGCACCGGAATCGAGGCCGCGGTGTAGTCCTTGAGACGGAAGATGGCGATAGCGTAGGAGTGTGGCATCTGCCAGAGGCAGAAGATCAGCAGCAGCACCGCGGCGCCGCTGTCGAACTGGCCGCTGGCGGCGCAGTAGCCGATCACCGGCGGAGCGGCACCGGACAGGCTGCCGACCAGGGTACCGTGGACCGAGGTGCGCTTGAGCCAGAGGCTGTAAAGCCCCACGTATACCACGAAACCCATCACCGCGAAGGCGGTGGCGACCAGATTGGTCGCCACGTACAGCAGCCCCACCCCGGCCAGGCCGAGGAGGGTGGCATAGGCCAGCGCCACCTTCGAGGAGATCGTGCCCTGTACCAGGGCACGATTGCGGGTTCTTTCCATCTTCTGATCGATGTCCATATCGATCACGTTGTTGAACACACAGCCGGAAGCAATGACCAACGACACCCCGATAGCCGTCGCCAGCAGCAACAGCGGGTCGATGCTCCCTTTGGAAGCCAGGAAGAACCCGCCGGCAACCGAGATCAGGTTGCCGAAGATGATGCCCGGCTTGGTCACGAGAAGGTACTTCTTGATCATCACGTCGGCCCGGTTCAGTGGATCATCATGTTGTGGTGCATGTGGTACATGATCCACAGGGATCCCACGACCAAGATACCGACGATGACCACGGTGAAACCAAAGGAGATCACGTTCCAACGCTGCTCTTCGGAGGTGTTCAGGTGCAGGAAGAAGTACAGGTGCACCAGCAGCTGTATCACCGCCATGATCACCACGATCGCCAGGGTCGCGCCCTTGGAGAAGGTGGGGAACATCACCAGGCCGAAGGGAATGACCGTCAGGATGACCGACAGGATGAAGCCGACCATGTAGCTCTTAAAAGTGCCATGGCTCTCGGCGGTGTGCCCGTGGGCGTTATGGTCGTGCGCCATTACAGAACCCCCATCAGATAGACGATGGTGAAGACGAAGATCCAGATGATGTCCAGGAAGTGCCAGAACAGGCTCAGGCACGACAGGCGGGTCACGTTGGTGGTGGTCAGACCCTTGGAAGAGATCTGCAGCATCAACACGATCATCCAGATCAGACCCGAGCTCACGTGCAGACCGTGGGTGCCGACCAGCGCGAAGAACGACGACAGGAAGGCACTGCGATCCGGACCCCAGCCCTCATGGATCAGGTGGTTGAACTCATAGAGTTCCATGCCGATGAAGCCGGCACCGAACAGCCAGGTGACCGCCAGCCACCCCAGGACGCCACTCTTGCTGCCCTTGTGCTGGGCAATCATGGCGAAGCCGTAGGTGATACTGGAGAACAGCAGCAGGAAGGTCTCGACCAGCACGAACGGCAGATTGACGATGTCGTGGTGGGTCGGGCCGCCCGCATAGGCGTTGCTCAGCACTGCATAGGTCGCGAACAGGGTTCCGAACAGGATGCAGTCGGTCATCAGGTAGGACCAGAAACCGAAAGTGGTCAAGGATCCCGCGTCGTGGTGCCCATGCTCCTCGGCATGGGCGACTTCGTTATGCATAACTTGATTCGCCATTGGTTAGGCCTGCTTCAATTTCGCCAGGGACTGAATGCGTGCGTTTTCAATGCGCGCCACTTCTTCCGCCGGTACGTAGTAGTCGGTGTCTTCGTCGTAGCTACGAATAACGAAGGCGACGATCGAACCCACGAAGCTAGCGATGGCCAGCCACCAGATGTGCCAGATCAGAGCGAAGCCAAGCGCCAGGGCGAATAGGCTGATCACGATGCCAGCAGCGGTATTGCGCGGCATGTGGATCTGCTTATAGTCCGCATCCTTCTTCTCGGTGATGCCTTTTTCCTTCATGCCCCAGTAGGCGTCGATGTCGTGCACTTCCGGTACTTCGGCGAAGTTGTAGAAGGGCGGCGGCGAGGAGGTCGACCATTCCAGGGTACGGCCATCCCACGGATCGCCCGTCACGTCCACGTTCTCCGGCAGATTGCGATCGCGGATACTGACGTAGAACATCCACAGCTGGCTCAGGATGCCGAGGGCGATGATGCCGGCGCCGATGGCGGCGGTCACCAGGAAGGGGTGCCAGTCGGGGTTGTCGTAGTGGTTCAGACGACGGGTCATACCCATGAAGCCCAGCATGTACAGCGGCATGAAGGCGACATAGAAACCGATCAGCCAGCACCAGAAGGCCTGCTTGTTCAGCTTCTCGTTCAGCTTGAAGCCGAAGACCTTCGGGAACCAGTAGATCATGCCGGCGAAGTAGCCGAACACGGCGCCGCCGATGATCACGTTGTGGAAGTGAGCGATCAGGAACAGGCTGTTGTGCAGCACGAAGTCGGCACCCGGTACCGCCAGCAGGACGCCGGTCATGCCGCCGATGCTGAAGGTCACGATGAAGCCCAGGGTCCAGAGCATCGGCGAGGTGAACTGGATGCGACCCTGGTACATGGTGAACAGCCAGGTGAAGATCTTCACACCCGTCGGGATCGCAATGATCATGGTCGCGATGCCGAAGAAGGCGTTGACGTTAGCGCCCGAGCCCATGGTGAAGAAGTGGTGCAGCCAGACGATGAAGGACAGCACGGTAATAGCTACCGTGGCCCAGACCATCGAGACGTAGCCGAACAGACGCTTCTTGCTGAAGGTGGAGGTCACTTCCGAGAACACGCCGAAGGCCGGCAGGATCAGGATGTATACCTCGGGGTGGCCCCAGGCCCAGATCAGGTTGGTGTACATCATCTGGTTGCCGCCAGCTTCCGCGGTGAAGAAGTGGAAGCCCAGGTAACGGTCCAGGGTCAGCAGTGCCAGGGTCACGGTCAGGATCGGGAAGGCCGCCATGATCAGGATGGCCGTACACCAGGAGGTCCAGGTGAAGATCGGCATGCGCATCAGGGTCATGCCCTTGGTGCGCATCTTCAGCACGGTCACGAAGAAGTTGACGCCGGTCAGGGTCGTACCGATACCGGAGAGCTGAAGCGCCCAGATGTAGTAGTCCATCCCTACGCCTGGACTGTACTGGATGCCTGACAGCGGCGGATAGGCCACCCAGCCGGTCGCGGCGAACTCGCCCACGAACAGCGACATCATGATCAGCACGGCGCCGGCCACGAACAGCCAGAAGCTCAGCGAGTTCAGGAAGGGGAAGGCCACGTCGCGGGCACCGATCTGCAGCGGTGTCACCACGTTCATCAGGCCGGCCACGAAGGGCATCGCCACGAAGAAGATCATGATCACGCCGTGGGCGGTGAAGATCTGGTCGTAGTGATGAGGTGGCAGGTAGCCCTCGGCGCCGCCGGAGGCGATGGCCTGCTGGCTACGCATCAGGATGGCATCGGAGAAGCCACGGAGCAGCATGATCAGGGCGACGATGAAGTACATCACGCCGATCTTCTTGTGGTCGACGGTGGTCAGCCACTCTTTCCAGAGGTAGCCCCACTTGCCGAAGTAGCTGAGTGCCCCGATGAGCGCCAGGCCACCCAGGGCGACCACGACGAACGTCACGAGAATGATCGGCTCGTGATACGGAATATCCGCGAGAGTTAATTTACCGAACATGACTTATTCCTCGGTACCGTGTTGACCGCCGTGCTGGCTCATGTCCATCACGTGATCGGTCTGCTTGCTGAAGTCGGACTTCATGAACTTCTTGATGACCGTTCTGAACAGATCCGGCTCGACCGTCGAGTAGTAGGCGACCGGCTGCTTCTCGCTGGGCTTGGCCAGCTCGGTGTAGCTCGCCTGGTCCAGAGTCTTGCCACCCGACTGCTTGACCTTGTTGACCCAGGCGTCGAAATCACCGGCGGTGGGTACCGCGTGTACGGCGAAGATCATGTCGGAGAAGCCGGCGCCGCTGTAGTTGGCCGAGCGACCTTCGAATTCGCCGGGATGATCGGCGATCAGGTGCAACTGGCTCTGCATGCCGGACATGGCGTAGATCATGCCGCCCAGGGCCGGGATCGACAGGGTGTTCATGACCGACTCGGAGGTGATCTTGAACTGCACCGGACGATTGACCGGGATGGCGATCTCGTTCACCGAGGCGATGCCCTGCTCGGGATAGATGAACAGCCATTTCCAGTCCATCGAGACCGCTTCGATCACCAGCGGCTGCTCGGGATGGTCCAGCGGTTTGAAGGGATCCAGCTCGTGGGAGGTCTTCCAGTTCAGGATGCTCAGGAACACCACGATGGCCAGGGGGACCAGCCAAACCACGGCTTCGATCTTGTAGGAGTGAGCCCAGTTCGGGGTGTACTTGGCGTCCTTGTTGGTCGCGCGGTACTTCCAGGCGAACAGGAAGGTCATCACGATGACCGGGATCACCACGATCAGCATGAGGCCGAACGCTGTGTAGATGAGGTTGCGTTCTTGCACGCCGATGGAGCCTTTCGGATCCAGCAGCACGGCGTCGCACCCGCTGAGCAGCAGCGCGGCGGCACCGGCCAGAAGCCAACCGGTTGGTTTTAGATACTTCGTTAGTTTCATCTCACGACCTCAGTAGAGCGGCTCATCGTGGTTATTCTCTCAACGTGCCTGTCGCCAGCCTCATGCTCCGCAACGGACAGGCATCCGTGCGGCAGACTGATGGATTGCAGAAATTGCGGGATTTCGCAGCGCGGTATGGTGCCACAGAGGGGCTGGATATTCGACCCTTTGGTCAGCCGCTGTTCAGGTGTTGTCGGTCGTCGAGAAAGCCGAAAACAGGCGGGGTAAGGCACTGTCATGCGCTGGGTAAGAGTAGTCGAGGGACAGGGAGTCGCCAGTTTTCTCCGGCGTTTGCGGTCGGCTCGCACGCAGGGCGCAGATCGGAAAGGGGCGCAGAAAGGCGCGATCCAAGGCGGCTAAGGCCTTGAAGGCTTTGAAAAGAGCGAGGAGGGATGAAGCGGAGGGATGGTGCCGGAGATAGGAGTCGAACCTACGACCTTCGCATTACGAATGCGCCGCTCTACCAACTGAGCTACACCGGCACGAAGCTTTCAATGATAAGTCTTCGGTCATCTGCTGTGCAAGCCTAGTCGTCGTGCCTGTGCCAAGCCCTGTGGCGATGTGTCGCACTGCTGCCCGCCGCTGATTTCGCGATTCGTCAATGCTTCTCGGCCTGACGTGATTGTTGCGCGCGAAGGTCAGCGGTCAGGGCGGCATTCATTCGGGAAACCTTTACGGGAGTCGTCATACCTAAGCCTTCGCGGATCCAGCCTTGCCGCAACTTCGACCCCATGATCCTGCCAATAGATAGCTGCCCATGCGGAGAGCCTTGATGACCGATTACTCCCTTACCCGTCGTAACGTGCTTGTCGGCTCCGCTGTGGGTATCGCCGCTGCTGCTTCAGGCGCTGCCGTCGCCCAGGAAGGCGCCGCTACTACCCGTCCGGGCAAGCCGCTGCAGGATCCCCGCACTAAGTACACCAGGGAGCCGTTCAAGGAGCAGCGCCAGGAATGGCCGGCGCTCACCAGCAAAATGGAGCCGCGTCCTGACCATGGCGAGGCCAGCTATCACGGCTCCGGTCGCCTGGCCGGGCGCAAGGCCCTCATCACCGGCGGCGACAGTGGCATCGGTCGCGCCGTGGCCATCGCCTTCGCCCGGGAAGGGGCGGATGTGGCCATCAACTACCATCCTTCCGAAGAGTCCGACGCTCAGGAGGTGGTCAAGCTGATCCAGGAAGCCGGCCGCAAGGCCATCACCCTGCCGGCCGACATTCGTACCCAGGAGGCCTGCGAAGACGTGGTGAGCAAGGCCATCCAGCAACTCGGCGGCCTGGACCTGCTGGTGAACAATGCCGCCTATCAGCAGAGCAAGGCCGACATCCTCGAGATCACCGACGAGCAATTCGACCGGACCTTCAAGACCAACGTCTATCACGTCTTCCGCTTTAGCAAGGCCGCCATCCCGCACCTGCCGCCGGGCGCCAGCATCATCAATACCGTCTCGGTGAATTCCTACGATCCCGGCGAAGAACTGATCGACTACGCCGCGACCAAGGCCGCCATCCTTAATCTCACCAAGGGCATGGCCAAGCAACTGGCCAAGAAGGGTATCCGCGTCAACGCCGTGGCACCGGGTCCGGTGTGGACGCCGCTGCAGGTGGCGGGTGGTCAGTTGGAAGGGCAGATGAAGGAGTTCGGGCAGGACACGCCGCTCGGTCGGGCAGGGCAGCCGGCGGAGTTGGCGGGGCTCTATGTGGCGCTGGCGGAGGAGGATGCGAGTTTTAGTACGGGGACGGTGGTGGGGGCGTTTGGAGGGAAGGGGATGCCGTGATGGTGATCGGTACCTGTAGTTTAGTTAGTTCAATTAGAGGATTTTTGTCCTATGGAGAAAAATAGGGTGGTTTCGCGTGATGTCTACATCATTAGTTACGATTCTAAATTCAAGAATTTTGACGCAGGTTTGGTTTGCCCTCTTAAACTAAGGGGCGATTATGCGTCGAGGTGAATTTTTGATTGTGCATTAGGGTAAAGCATAGGAGTGAAACAATACAATAAGTAAAAAATATTATAAAGAATTTTTCAAATGATATTTTATTTATTAGTAGGATGTTGGAAAGGAATAAAGCTATTCCAGTGATTGCCGAGATTGCGTGGAAGGGCTCTTCTTTTTGAGCTCTTGTGTAAGTGGCTATTATCCAAGTCATCGTCTGAAAAAGCCATCCGGCCGCGATTAGATATAAGTTTGTTATATTTGTAATTCTCTCCTCAAAGCTCGTGACTGCCGCAATTTTTGGCAGGAATAAAAAAATAAGGCTGATCCGGCTAGATAGCTAGTGATTGTAAGAGTGGAGAATTTTGAAAAGCCATTTTTTGCAACGCGAAGGTTGTTTTTTTGCAATCATGCCGCAAAACTTTGGTATGTAAGTATTAAGCCAGATGCATGACATGGCATGTATTGTTGTAAATATGGCTAGGCTCATGCCTGCTTGGCCGGCACTGATCGGGCCTTTCAGATAGAATACAATGGGTATTATCGTCTGAAATGCAATCGTTCCTCCAAAAAAGCTAATAGCCGTATTTCTCAGTAGTGAATGAAGTTTTTTGAGGTTTTGTTCTTCTACTTTGTTCGATGCAGAGTTTCGTAAGGCTGCGAAAAAAATTCCATACTTTTTCAAGACAATTGCTAAGCATAAGACGCTGCCAGCTAAGGACGAAAGGGCTAGTGAGTAGAGGCTTGGGCTGATAAATAGCATAGCAACCAGCGTTATGAAGCCCGCGATGGAAGACGTGGCGCGAATCTTTTGGCTGCTAGCAATTTTCCCACAGCCCTCTATGACGCACAGTAGGAAGTTATTTAAGACCGAAATCGCAAATGAGGCGCAAATTATTATCCATGGAGTAAGCCATGTTAGGTCTTTTGAGTGTGTGGAGAAAATATATGATCCGATGATAAATACGCAAGGTAAAATAGCCGCCGCCCTTTTGGCTATTCGGCGATGGACGGATTGAAAAATCGAGCCAAGAGCGTTTATCCGGATTTCCGAGCCTATAGGTTCTTTCTTGTCAGATATGGATATCCACACTGATTCGTGAGCCACCATATGCGTAGCAACATTAGAGGCGCCAAGGTCAGCAAGAGCGATGAGACTCGCAATCCCGAGAAAGGTATACCAATACCCTTGTAATTCTGGTTCTAAAAAAAGCGGTAATACAATTAGCGTCAAAGGAGTAGATGCTACTCGCCAAATCTGATTGGCTAATGAAAAAAACAGATCTCCTCTGCTCATTTTACTCCTCGGCTTCAGGGTTTTATATCGAAAGTCTATTCGGTCGTTGCAAAAGTCTTTGCCTCTCTACATGTGCTCTCGCTTGATAATGCACACAGTTCTCTGACTGTTTCTTCAGATTCTATTTTTTTGCCAAGTTTATTAAGGGCTTTTGCTTTTCCGATGAGGGGTTTTATCGAGCTCTTGTTCAAGTTATAGGCGTTTTCGAAATCATGTAAGGCGAGCTCCCAGTTTTGTGTATCCAGGTAAATAACTCCTCTGTTTAGAAGGGCGTGCGAGTATTTGCTATTTAGCTCCAGTGATTTGTTATAATTCTCTAGCGCTAATTCTAGGTTTCTTTGGTCGTAGAGTGTTGTCCCAAGGTTGTAATAGATGCGGTACCCTCCTGGGGTGAAGGGCTCGCCGCTGTTCTTCTCATATATCTTGCGGGCTGCATCCCAGGCCAAATAGGCGTTTGTTAATGGGACCAGTGTCGCGCAGCTCGAGTAAAGTAAGGCTATGGATAGGAAGAAAAGGCTAGCAATTTTCAGCTTTGCCGATTTCAATTTTTCAAGAATCAAGCTGATGGCGACAAGGCCAAAAGGTATCCAGAGGTAAGATCTATAAAGTACGAAAATTTCTTGCAATCTTGTGGCGGCGAATTCGGTTAGGAAGAGAACTCCCGGTGCTACGATAAATACTTGGAGAGTAGTGATTTTTTCTCTGATAGTCTGAGCGGCAAAAAATAATAGATATAGGAAGAATGGTATTGCCGGTAGCCAGGCGCTGGTAGAAAAAAATTGGGTCGGAAAAGGTTTCCTGATATCTATTGAAAGGTTTTCCGGCAGAGGTGCCGTCCAGTAAGCCAAGTACGTAAAGAAAAGTTTTGTCTGATTCAATACGCTGAGAAGGTAGATGTTTTTCCCTTCCAGTAATGTGTTGTCTTCGATAATCTCAGAGGTTAGAGGTTCATAGTTGCTACCAATAAGACCTTTCAGTCTTAAGGCTACAGAGAATGCAATCAAGGAGCAGATGAATAATGAAAAAGATGCGTGCTTCTGAGTCTTGAAAAAGACCATTGCTCTGAGATTTTGGGCTCGTGCCTCTGCTATTGAAAGAAGGAACAGTACGCCTGGAAGCGCTATGGCATTTTCCTTTGAATACAACGACATCAGGCAAAAAAACGTGCTCAAATAGAACGATAATTTGCTTCCTCTCAGGCCTCTGAGGAAAAAAATTGTTGAGCAAAGCGCAAAAAATGTCGCTAGAAGTACAGTGCGTTGGACGAGATAGGCTTGCGTCAGTATAGCGATTGGATGGACTGCAAATAGAGCTGCTACCAGCGCCGCATCGAGGTTGTGCTTTTTAGGCGTAGTATAATTTTTAATTGCTGTTTGGTTTCTGGCTTCTTTACAGAGGAAGAAAAGTGCTAGGCTGTTTGCTAGGTGAATGATCAGGTTTGTTATTCTATAGCCTTCTAGGTTTGAACCAAAAAAGGTCTGGTTCAACAGGAATGTTTGGTAAACCCAAATTCTTGGCGAGAAACTAAGACCTATATCTTTCAGCTCTTCAAGCTTTGACGGCGTTATGATGTTAAAGTCGTCGAATAGTGTCGGATTTTTTAAGAAGGGTATGCATACGAAGATGCAGGCAATAAATGCCCATCCCATTATTCTGTAGTCAATTTTCTGTTCTTTTTCCATGGTCATAAAAAAAAGGCGCCTCACGGCGCCTTTGCTCAGTTATTTAGTTTCTAATGTAGTTATTCGTAACGCAGGCGCCACTATAGGTCCAGTCCAGCAGGCCGGTGCTGCCAGCGGCTGCAACAGGAGTAAGTAAGCATGTATCTGCCGCAGCAATTCCTTTGAATGCGCGGGGTGTGGCAGTGATAACACCAGCTGACGTCTGAATAGCGGCGAGTGCCCCATTGGTTCTGCCGCTAATATCAGCAGGAACGCCGTTACTCCCAGATGTGCAGTTAGTCAGTGCTCCAGTGGTTTGGAAACACTCAGTCACGCCCACTTTGAAAGGCTCCATGCCGGAGATTACTTCACTATAAGCTGCACGGCGTACGTAGTTTTGATATGCCGGCAGTGCCACTGCCGCCAAAATGCCAATGATCGCGACGACGATCATGAGTTCGATCAAGGTAAAGCCTTTCTGAGCTTTCATTCCAAGTCTCCGAGGTTGGATCAGGCCAACGTGCCTGTTTGAGGTATAGCACAGGCCGTGCCAAAGAAAAGTGGCGACTGCAGCACGTTTTTTTCGCGATAAGCGTCAACAAATGGGCAGCTCGTGACAAAAAATGTCAGCTGTCTGGCGCCATTTTGCGGGCAGTCTAGGGGGTGCTATAACGCCATCTGTAGCCAAGGGCAGGAATGATGATGAACGAGACCGTGATGCTGTCGGGACTGGCGCGGCAATTAGTAGATGCGCAATTGCTCGCGGAGGCGGCGGCCCAGCAGGCTGTGGTCAAGGCCAAGCAGGCGAAGGTTCCGCTGGTGACCTATCTCGTTCAGCAGCGGCTGGTGCAGAGCAGGCCGCTGGCAGAATTGGCTGCCCAGGAATTCGGCGTACCCTTCCTCGATCTCGCGGCTGTCGATAAGGAGCAGTTGCCTAAGGACATCGTTAACGAGAAATTAATGCAGCAGCATCACTTCCTGCCTTTGAGTAAAAGAGGCAACAAGCTTTTCATCGCGCTTTCCGATCCGACCAACCAGCAGGCTATCAATGATGTGTCCTTTGGCAGCAAGCTCGCCGTCGAGGTGGTGCTGGTCGAGGATGACAAGCTGCACCAGGCCATCGAAAAGTATCTCGATGGCGGTACGGGTGGACTGGATCTGGGCGATATCGACCTTGATCTGGAGACTGAGAGTGGCGAGCGGCCTCAGGAAGCCGTTGCGGGTACTGATGCCGACGACGCGCCAGTGGTGAAGTTCGTCAACAAGATGCTGCTCGATGCCATCAAGAAGGGTTCGTCCGACCTGCATTTCGAGCCCTACGAAAAGATGTACCGGGTGCGTTTCCGCACCGACGGTGTCCTGCACGAGGCCGCCCGACCGCCAGTGCAGCTGGTATCGCGAATTTCGGCGCGACTTAAGGTAATGTCCAATATGGACATCTCCGAACGCCGTAAACCCCAGGATGGGCGGGTCAAGCTGAAGGTATCCAAGACCAAGTCCATTGACTTCCGCGTCAACACCTTGCCCACCCTTTGGGGCGAGAAGATTGTGATGCGGATTCTGGATTCCTCCAGTGCCCAGATGGGGATCGATGCCCTGGGCTACGAGGATGTGCAGAAGGAGCTCTACCTGCAGGCGCTCAAGCAGCCACAGGGAATGATCCTGGTGACCGGGCCGACCGGTTCGGGCAAGACGGTCTCCCTCTATACCGGTCTCAATATCCTCAATACCGAAGACATCAATATTTCCACTGCCGAGGATCCGGTGGAAATCAACCTGGAAGGCATCAACCAGGTCAACGTCAATCCCCGTCAAGGACTCGACTTCTCCCAGGCGCTGCGGGCCTTCCTGCGTCAGGATCCCGACGTAATCATGGTCGGTGAGATTCGGGATCTGGAAACGGCGGAGATCGCCATCAAGGCAGCCCAGACCGGTCACATGGTGATGTCGACCCTGCACACCAACAGCGCGGCGGAAACCTTGACGCGTCTGCGGAACATGGGGGTGCCCGCCTTCAACCTGGCAACCTCGGTCAATCTGATCATCGCTCAGCGACTTGCGCGCAAGCTGTGCAACAAGTGCAAGAGAGTCCATGAGGTGCCGCGTGAGGCGTTATTGGCCGAAGGCTTTCGCGAGGAGGAGGTCGGCAGTTTCACCCTTTACCAGCCCATCGGTTGCGAAGACTGCAATGCGGGGTATCGCGGGCGAGTGGGAATCTACGAGGTGGTGAAGGTCACGCCAGTGCTGCAGCAGATGATCATGGAGGAGGGCAACTCCATCGAGATCGCGGCGCGGATGCGCAAGGAGGGCTTCAATGATCTGCGGCGATCGGGACTGGTGAAGGCGATGCAGGGGATTACCAGTCTGGAAGAGATCAATCGGGTGACTAAGGACTAGCGGTTTTCCCTCACCCTAACCCTCTCCCTGAGGGAGAGGGGACTTTATCCGAGCGTTGGTCGATCCTCGCTGCAAGCCTCGGATATGTCGGGCGTGGCGACTGTCGCTGTTTGGCGCGATGCTTGCCTTTAAAGCGGCAACCGGCTCTGAAAAGAGCATTCTTTTGACGGGCTCGCCACGGCGGGCCGAGCCTTTGACGAGTCGAGGCCATGGCCGATAAAGCTATCAAGATGGGCAGCTTCACCTGGGAGGGGACCGATCGCAAAGGGACCAAGGTGAAGGGCGAGATGACGGGCTTGAATCCTGCGCTGATCAAGGCGCAGTTGCGCAAGCAGGGGATCAATCCGACCCGGGTGCGCAAGAAGTCGGTGTCGCTGTTCGGCAAGGGCAAGAAGATCAAGCCCATGGACATCGCCCTGTTCACCCGGCAGTTGGCGACCATGATGAGCGCCGGTGTGCCCCTGCTGCAGGCCTTCGACATCATTGGCGAAGGCTTCGACAATCCCAACATGCGCAAGATGGTGGATGACATCAAACAGGATGTCGCCGCGGGTAATAGCCTGGCCAATTCTCTGCGCAAGCAGCCGCAGTATTTCGACGATCTCTATTGCAATCTGGTGGATGCCGGTGAGCAATCGGGTGCCCTTGAAACCCTGCTGGATCGGGTAGCAACCTACAAGGAAAAGACCGAGGCGCTGAAGAAGAAGATCAAGAAGGCCATGACCTATCCGGCGGCAGTAGTAGTAGTCGCCATTATTGTTTCAGCTGTACTCCTGATCAAGGTAGTACCTCAGTTTCAATCGGTATTCGAAGGCTTCGGTGCTCAACTACCTGCGTTTACTCTGATGGTCATTGGACTCTCAGAGATTCTTCAAGAGTGGTGGTTACTGGTCCTTGGTGGGTTGTTCGTGCTCGCTTTCGTCCTTCGCCACTTCTACAAGAAATCGGAAAAATTCCGCGACGCGGTTGACCGTGGATTGCTGAAGATCCCGTTGATCGGCTCCATTCTCTATAAGTCGGCCATCGCTCGTTATGCCCGTACCCTGGCTACTACCTTCGCGGCAGGTGTGCCGCTGGTGGATGCCCTGGACTCAGTGGCTGGTGCGACCGGCAACGTGGTATTCCGCAATGCCGTGGAGAAGATCAAGGGCGATGTTTCCACCGGTATGCAGTTGAATTTTTCCATGCGTACGACCGGAGTGTTCTCGTCCATGGCCATCCAGATGACGGCGATTGGTGAGGAGTCGGGATCGCTGGACGAGATGCTGTCCAAGGTGGCGACCTTCTATGAAGACGAGGTCGACAACATGGTCGATAACCTGACTACCCTGATGGAGCCGATGATCATGGCGGTCCTCGGGGTCTTGGTCGGTGGTCTGATCATTGCCATGTACCTGCCCATCTTCCAGCTCGGCTCGGTGGTCTGATGGCGCTGTTGGAATTGTTGGCCAGCGCGCCTTTGGCCGCGGCGCTCTGCGCGCTGATCCTGGGGCTGCTGGTAGGCAGCTTTCTCAATGTGGTGGTCTATCGCCTGCCGGTGATGCTGAAGCGGGATTGGCAGGCAGAGGCGCGTGAGGTGCTGGAGCTGCCGGCTGAGCCCGTGGGGCCTGCTTTCAATCTGGCGCGGCCTGCCTCGCGTTGCCCCCATTGCCAGCGGGCCGTGCGGCCCTGGGAAAACGTGCCGGTGGTGAGTTATCTACTCCTGCGCGGTCGTTGCAAGGGTTGTCAGGCTTCCATCAGCCTGCGCTATCCGCTGGTGGAGTTGGCCTGTGGACTGCTGTCGGCTTGGGTCATCTGGCATCTGGGCGTGACCTGGCAGGGTGGAGCCTTTCTGCTGCTGACCTGGGGGCTGCTGGCGGCCAGTCTGATCGATGCCGATCATCAGCTGTTGCCGGATGTGATCGTCTTGCCGCTGTTGTGGCTGGGGTTGATCGTCAATCAGTTCGGGCTGTTCACCACCCTCAGCGATGCCGTCTGGGGGGCGGTGGTGGGCTATCTGAGTCTCTGGCTGGTGTTCCAGCTGTTTCGCCTGGTGACTGGCAAGGAGGGCATGGGTTATGGCGACTTCAAGCTGCTGGCGCTACTAGGTGCCTGGGGTGGCTGGCAGATACTGCCGCTCACCATCCTGCTGTCGTCGCTGGTGGGCGCCATCCTGGGTGTCATCACTCTGCGGCTGCGGCGGGCGAAAACCAGTACGCCCTTGCCCTTCGGTCCCTATCTGGCCGTGGCGGGGTGGATTGCCTTGCTCTGGGGTGATCAAATAACCGGCCTGTACCTGAATTTCGCCGGATTCCGATGACTTCTGCCTGGACCCTCGGCCTGACCGGGGGCATCGGCAGTGGCAAGAGCGCCGCTGCCGAACATTTCGCCCAGTTGGGCATCACCTGTGTCGACGCCGACCAGGCCGCTCGTTGGGTGGTCGAGCCGGGACGACCGGCGCTGGCCGAGATCGCCAGGCATTTTTCGCCGGCTGTCTTGCAGCCGGACGGCAGCCTGAACCGGGCGGCGCTACGGGCGGCGATCTTTGCCGATCCGGCCGAGCGGCGCTGGCTCGAAGCCCTGCTGCATCCCCTGATTCGCCAGGAGATCCTGGCGGCCCTGGCCCGGGCCGCGTCGCCCTATGCCATCCTGGTGTCGCCGCTGCTGTTCGAATCCGGGCAACGGGCACTGGTCCGCCGCGGGCTGGTGATAGACGCGCCGGAAGCGCTCCAGCTTGAGCGAGCCATGCGCCGTGACGGGGTGGACGAGGCTCAGGTACGAGCCATCCTGGCGGCCCAGCTGCCGCGGGCCGAGCGCCTGGCCAAGGCGGATGACGTCATCTGCAACGACGGCGATCTCGCCATGCTCCACACCGAAGTGGAGCGGCTGCATTCCTTTTATCTGACCCTTGACGGAGGCCAAGCATGAGCACTCTCACCGTGGACTGCCCCACCTGTGGCGCACCCGTGGAATGGAGCGAGAAGAGCGCCAATCGGCCCTTCTGTTCCGACCGCTGCAAACTGATCGACCTGGGGGCCTGGGCGGCGGAAGAACATGCCATCCCGGGCAATGAGCTGGAAGACGATCTCTATTCGGAAGACCTTAATCGGCGCGGCCACTAAGCTTTGTTTGAAACGTGCCTGCGCTCGGTCATGCGGCGTTAAAAATTCGTTCGGAATGCTCATTTACCACTCGTAAACTCCGCTTCCTCACAAATTTTTGCCTTGCCTGACCTTCGCTCGGCGACTTTTCAGACAAGCTTAGGACGCGCCTTCCTCTATAGCCGTTGCGTCCACGCCTGGGCGGTGGCCAGGGCCGCCTGGCGCAGCTTGGCCGCCAGTTCGGGTTTCTCGTATTCCAGCGGACTCGACGCCGTCACCGTATGGATGCGGTCGCGCTTGATAAAGAACACCTGGGTGCCCAGCAAGGGCTTGCTGCAGGCACTGGCGCCTTCGCCGAGGCCGTCGATGGCCTTGCACTCCAGTTGCTCGCTGAGCGATTGCACCTGTCGCCGCAGCTTGGGCAGCGCCCTGCCACCGTTCTCGTAGCCCGCCGACAGGCCCAGCAGATAGTTGGCCGGCTGGCCGGTGTCGCGATCGGTGAAGGCGCAGCCGCCGGCGATCTGCCGGGCATAGGCCAGGGGCAGGCCGGAGGTCTGCTGGAGCAGCGGCAGTGGCAACTGGGCCTGCAGACTGGCGCAGTCGACGGGTTCGCCGTTATCGGCATGGGCGAGGGTAGCGCCCAGGAGCAGGGGAAGGGCAACGAGGAAACGCATGAAAACATCCTGTCGATGGCCAGCGGCCGATAGAGGCCGAGTCTACCGGCTGGAACCTCTTCTCAGGCGGGGAGACGGGAGCGGCTGTGCGCTGCGTCATGCGTTGGTCAGCACATTGCGGACTGGTATCCGGCGCGGGTGATCCTTACCCTGGCCGCAGACAGCGAACAGCGAGGCGTAGGATGTCCGAGGCGCTCACTCCCGGATTCATGGTGGTACACGGCAACCGGCTCGAAGAGCTGCGCGGCCTGGCGGTCGGCTGGATGCGGCGCTATCCCCTGGCGCCACTGGAAAACGAACAGGTGCTGGTGCAGAGCAATGGCATCGCCCAATGGCTCAAGCTGGCTCTGGCCGAGGATCCGCGCGGGGACGACGAGGGTGGCTGCGGGGTGGCCGCAGCCCTTGAGGTGCAGTTGCCGGCGGCCTTTCTCTGGCGGACCTATCGCCAGGTGCTGGGCCGTGATCAGGTCCCGCCATCCTCGCCGTTGGACCGTGCGCCCCTGACCTGGCGCCTGATGCGGCTGTTGCCGACGCTGCTCCTGCAGCCAGACTTCGCTGCGCTGCGGCGCTTTCTCGACGACGACGGCGATCTGCGCAAGAGATACCAGCTGGCCGAGCGCCTGGCCGATCTCTATGACGGCTACCAAGTCTATCGCGCCGACTGGCTCAACGACTGGGCGGCGGGTCGCGATCTGCTGGCCAGCCTGCGCGACGGTCGGCGTCCCTTGCCGGAAAGTTGCCGTTGGCAGGCGCAGCTGTGGCGGGCGCTGCTGGACGATGTGGGCGATGGTGGTCTGGCCCGCAGCCGGGCCGGCGTGCACCGGCGCTTTCTGGAGGTGATGCGGGCGGCTACCGAAGCGCCGGCTGGTCTGCCGCGGCGGGTGGTGATCTTTGGCCTGTCGGCGATTCCGGCGCAGACCCTCGAGGCCTTGGCCGCGCTGGCGCGCTTCAGCCAGGTGCTGCTCTGCGTGCACAATCCCTGTCGCCATCACTGGTCCGACATCGTCGCTGACCAGGATCTGCTGCGACAGAACTATCGTCGCCAACAGCGCAAGCCGGGCATGCCCCAGACGCTGGATGCCGAGGCGCTGCATCAGCACGGTCAGCCGCTGCTGGCGAGCTGGGGCAAGCAGGGCCGCGACTACATCCACCTGCTGGACGAATTCGACGAGCCTGACGGCTATCGTCGGCTGTTCGAGGACCTCAACGGCGGCCGTATCGATCTCTTTGCCGACACCGAACCCCAGCATCTGCTCGGCCAGTTGCAGGACGATATCCTCGAATTGCGTCCGCTGACCGAGACCCGTGAACGCTGGCCGGCAGTAGCTCCGGCGCGGGACAGGTCCATGCGTTTCCATGTGGCTCATAGTCCGCAGCGTGAGGTGGAGATCCTCCACGATCAGCTGCTGGCGCGCTTCAACAGCGATGGCAGCCTGAGGCCGCGCGACGTCATCGTCATGGTGCCGGACATCGATGCCTATGCGCCGCACATCCGTGCGGTGTTCGGTCAGCTTGACCGCCAGGATCCGCGCTTCATCCCCTTCAGCCTGGCCGACCAGCACCAGCGCGGCTTCCAGCCGTTGCTGATCGCCCTGGAGCATCTGCTGCAGCTGCCCGACAGCCGCTTCGCCCTGAGCGAGATCCTCGACCTGCTGGACGTGCCGGCGGTGCGTGCTCGCTTCGGCCTGCGTGAGGGCGATCTGCCGACCCTGCACCTCTGGCTGGAGGGCGCCGGCGTGCGCTGGGGGCTGGATGCCGAGCAACGCAGTCGCCTCGACCTGCCCGAAGGCCTGACCCAGAACACCTGGCGCTTCGGCCTGAGGCGCATGCTGCTGGGCTACGCCGTGGGCAGTGGCGCCGCCCTGGGCGATATCGAGCCCTTCGACGAGGTGGGCGGCCTGGACGCGGCGCTGGTCGGGCCGCTGGTGGATCTGCTCGATGCGCTGGATGCGGCCCAGGCGGCGCTCGCCCAGCCGGCCCGGCCATCGGAGTGGGGCGCCCGCCTGCAGGCGCTGCTGGCGCTGTTCTTCAGCGCCCAGGATGAGCATGACGAATACCTGCTGGAGCAGCTGGAAAATCTGCGCGAGCGTTGGCTGGAGCTGTGCGAGGACGTCGTCCTGGACGAAGAGCTGCCGCTCACCGTGGTCCGCGAGGCCTGGCTGGCCGGACTGGACAGCGGGGGCCTGGCCCAGCGCTTTCTCGCCGGGGCGGTCAATTTCTGCACCCTGATGCCCATGCGCGCCATTCCCTTCCGGGTGGTCTGTCTGCTGGGCATGCACGATGGCGCCTATCCGCGCATCCAGTCGCCGCTGGATTTCGACCTCATGGCCCAGGACTATCGCCCCGGTGACCGCTCGCGGCGCGAGGATGATCGCTATCTGCTGCTGGAGGCGCTGCTCTCGGCACGCGATCAGTTCTATGTCAGCTGGGTGGGGCGCAGCATCCGCGACAATAGCGAGCGCCCGCCGTCGGTGCTGGTCGCCCAGTTGCGTGACCATCTCCAGGCCGGTTGGCGGCTGGCGGGGCATGAAGAGGAGCCGGAGCGCCTCCTGGCGGCCCTGACCCAGGAGCATCCGCTGCAACCCTTCAGCGCCCGTTACTTCCGCGGCGAACGTGGGTATTTCAGCTTTGCCGCTGAATGGCTGGGCGTGCATGACCGCACCACGCGCAATGAGGATGCCCTGCTGCCGCTGCTGGTACCCGAAGAGCCCCTGGGCCTCGATGATCTCGCCCGCTTTCTGCGCGGACCGGTGGATCTGTTCTTCGCCAATCGACTCAAGGTGCATTTCGCGGCGCCCGATGCGCCGGCGGAAGACGAAGAGCCCTTCGGTCTGGATGCCCTGACCCGCTACCAGTTGGGCGAAGACCTGCTGGCGGCGGCACTGGCTGAGCCTGCCGAGGCCGACCAGGCGCTCATGGCCGCCGCGGAGCGCCTGCGCGGCAGTGGTCGCTTGCCGCTGGCGGGTTTTGGCGAGCGGGCCGGGCGGGCCTTGCGCGAGCCTCTGCCTGCCGTGGTCGCCCAGGTCGAGGCCCTGACGCTGCGCTGGCCCGAACCCCTGGAAGAGGCCGTGACCCTGGATCTCGAACACAAAGAGCTGCAATTGGTGGCTAATCTCGAACGCCTGCGCCGCGGTCCTGAGGGGCTGCTGGCCCTGACCGCTCAGGCCAATGGCCTGGGCAGCACCCGTACCCGCAAATGGCACCGATTGCTACGGCCCTGGGTGCAGCATCTGGTCGCTGCGGCGGGTGGCCTGAAATTGACCACCGCGGTGGTGGCGACCGATCTGACCCTGCTGCTGGCGCCGCTGGACGCCGAGTTGGCCCGGCGGCAGCTGGATGAATTGCTGGACGCCTGGGCACTGGGCCAGCGGCGTCCGCTGCCGGTGGCGCCGCGCACCGCCTTCGCCTGGCTGGCCAATGAGCCGGACAAAGCCCTGGCCGCGGCCGAGCAGGCCTATCAGGGCGAGGCGGCGACCCATCCGGCGCTGCGTCGGCAGTATCCGGATTTCGCCGCGCTGCTGGCCGACGAGGAATTCGACGGCTGGTGCCAGACCCTCTATGCGCCGGTGCATACCGCCGGCTGGCAGGTGGTTGGTGGGGAGGGACAGGCATGAGCCAGCGTCCCCTCGCCCTGCGCTTTCCGCTGCAGGGCAATCAGCTCATCGAAGCCAGTGCCGGCACCGGCAAGACCTTCACCATCTCCGCGCTCTATGTGCGTCTGGTGCTGGGCCACGGTACGTCCGAGACGGCTTTCGGCCGCGACCTGTTGCCGCCGCAGATCCTGGTGGTGACCTTTACCGAGGCCGCCACCCAGGAATTGCGCGACCGCATTCGCCATCGCCTGGCCGAGGCGGCGCGCTTCTTCCGTGACGAGATCGTGGCGCCCGATCCCTTGCTTGCCGAATTGCGCGAGGACTTTCCCGCCGAGGCCTGGGCCGATTGCGCCCGGCGCCTGGACATCGCCGCCCAGTGGATGGACGAGGCGGCCGTCTCCACCATCCACAGCTGGTGCCAACGCATGCTGCGCGAGCACGCCTTCGACAGCGGCAGCCTCTTCGTGCAGAACCTGGAGCAGGACCAGAGCGAATTGCTCGCCCAGGTGGTGCGCGACTACTGGCGGCGCTTCTGCTATCCGCTGGAGGGCGAGGCGCTGGACTGGGTGATCGAGCACTGGGGCGAACCCCGCGCCCTGGCCGTGCGCCTCCGCCCGTTGTTGAGCGAGGCCTTGGGCGCGCCCCAGGGGGAGCCTGCCGCCTTGCTGGCTACCGCCCTGGCCGAACGCCGAGAGCGGTTGGCGCGGCTCAAGGCGCCCTGGAGCAGGTGGGCGGAAGAGTTGCGCGATCTCTGCCAGGCCGGCTGCGACGCCAAGGTGGTCGATGGTCGCAAATTGCAGAAGCGGTTCTTCGGGCCCTGGTGCGACAAGCTGGTCGCCTGGGCGGACAACCCCGCCAGTGAAGACCTCGATATCGGCACCGGCTTCACCCGGCTGACCGAGGATGGCTTCGCCGAGGCCTGGACCAAGGCCAGTCCGCCGGATCATCCGGCCCTGGCGGCCATGGCGCGGCTGCCCGGGCAACTGGCCGAGCTGCCCAGTCCCGAGGTGCCCCTGCTGGAACACGCCGCGGCCTGGGTGCAGCAGAAATTCGAGCGCGAGAAGCTGCGCCGCGCCGAGCTGGGCTTCGACGACATCCTCACCCGTCTGGATCGGGCACTGCAGGCCGATGGCGCTGGCGCACGACTGGCGGCGCTGATCCGCGAGCAGTTTCCGGTGGCGCTGATCGACGAATTCCAGGACACCGATCCGGTGCAGTACCGCATCTTCAGCACCGTCTACGGCGCAGGAGAGGGCACCGGGCTGTTCCTGATCGGCGATCCCAAGCAGGCCATCTATGCCTTCCGCGGCGCCGATATCCATACCTATCTGCAGGCCCGCCGCGCCAATGCCGGCCACCTGCATTCGCTGGACACCAACTTCCGCTCCACCGCCGCCATGGTCGCGGCGGTCAACCAGGTATTCCAGCATGGCGAGATGACGGCACCGCGCGCCGCCTTCCTGTTCCGCCAGGGCGAGGACAATCCGGTGCCCTTCGAACCGGTCCGCGCCCAGGGCCGGCGCGAAGCCTTGGAAATCGACGGCGTACCGGGCGCGGCCCTGACCTTCTGGCAACTGGCGGGCGACGAGCCGCTGGCCGGTACCGCCTATCGCGCCGCCCTGGCCGAGAGCACCGCCAGCGAGATCGTCCGGCTGCTGAGCCTGGCCGCCGAGGGCAAGGCTGGCTTTCGCCGTGAAGACGGCGAACTGGTGCCGCTGCGGCCCGCCGATATCGCCATCCTGGTGCGCGCCGGCAGCGAGGCCCAGGCGGTCCGCCAGGCCCTGGTGCGCCGTGGGGTGCGTAGCGTCTATCTGTCGGACAAGGATTCGGTGTTCACCGCCCAGGAGGCCCGCTGCCTGCTGGACTGGCTCAAGGCCTGTGCCGAGCCCGATGTGGATCGCCGGCTGCGCGCAGCCCTGGGTAGCCTGACCCTCGACCTGCCACTCGCCGAGCTCGATGCCCTCAACCACGACGAGCAGGCCTGGGAGTCGCGGGTGCTGCAATTCCGTGGCTATCGCCAGCTCTGGCGCACTCAGGGCGTGTTGCCCATGTTGCGCCGCCTGCTGCAGGACTTCCGCCTGCCGCAGCGGCTGATGGCCCGCGCCGACGGCGAGCGGGTGCTGACCAATCTGCTGCACCTCGCCGAGCTCCTGCAGCGCGCCGCTGGCGAGCTGGACGGCGAACAGGCGCTGATCCGCCACCTGGCCGAGCAGTTGGCCGCCCAGGGGGCCGCCGACGAACAGATCCTGCGCCTGGAGAGCGACGCCGAGCTGGTCAAGGTGGTGACGGTGCACAAGTCCAAGGGCCTGGAGTATCCGCTGGTGTTCCTGCCCTTCGCCTGCGCCTATCGCGCCGAGGAGGGCGCCAGCCTGCCACTGCGCTATCACGACGACCAGGGCCAGGTGCGCCGTACCTTCAAACCCTCCGCCGAGGAGCTGGCCCGCGCCGACGACGAACGCCTGGCTGAAGACCTGCGGCTGCTCTATGTCGCCCTGACCCGGGCCCGGCACGCCTGCTGGGTCGGGGTGGCCGATCTCAAACGTGGCCGCAGCAAGGAGTCTGGCTTCGCCCGCAGCGCCCTGGGTTATCTGGCTACGGGCGGCGAGCCCCTGGCCAGTTCAGCAGCCCTGGGAACGGCGTTGGCCACCCTGATCGGCGCGCAATCCGACACCCTTATCCTGCCGCTGCCCGAGGCCGATCCGACCCGGCTGCCCGAAGCCCGCGAGGCTCCGGTGACCCTCAGGGCGCTGACGGCCCGTCGCGCGGCCCGCGAGGACTGGTGGATCGCCTCCTACAGCGCCCTGCGCATCGGCACGCGCCTAGGCGAAGCGCGGGAGGAAGGCCAGCTGAACCTGGAACTGGATCTGGATACCCCGGCGGCCCAGAAGCTGTTCGACGACGACCGCCTCGCCCCGGACGAGGCTCGCCAGCCCGCGGCCGGCGAAGACCTGCATCGCTTTCCCCGCGGCCCCGGTCCGGGCACCTTCCTGCACAGCCTGCTGGAGTGGGTCGGCGAGGAGGGCTTCACCGCCATCCAGGCCGCGCCCGAGCGGCTGGACGACCTGATCGCTCGGCGTTGCCAGCGGCGTGGCTGGAATCACTGGATTCCCATCCTGCAGGGCTGGCTGCGCCAGTTGCTGGAGCTGCCGCTGCCCTTACCGGGGGGAGGCCAGCGCCTGGGCGAACTGGCGCGCTACCAGGTGGAGATGGAATTCTGGTTCGCCACCCATGGCGTCGATCTGGAGCGGCTTGACGATCTGGTCCGCCGCGGCACCCATGGCGGCCAGGCGCGACCGATGCTGGAGCCGGGTCAGCTCAACGGCCTGTTCAAGGGCTTCATCGACCTGGTGTTCGAGCACGAGGGGCGCTATTTCGTGGTGGATTACAAGTCCAACTGGCTGGGCGCCGAGGCCGGCGCCTATACCCGCGCGGCCATGGAAGGCGCCGTCCTGGCCAAGCGTTACGACCTGCAGTACGTGCTCTACAGCCTGGCCGTGCACCGGCTGCTCAAGGCGCGGCTGCCCGGCTACAGCTACGAGCGCCACTTCGGCGGCGCCGTCTACCTCTTCCTGCGCGGCTGCGATCCCGCCGGCCACGGCGTCTTCGTCGAGCGTCCCGCTCAGGTCCTGATCGAGACCCTGGATCTGCTGTTCAGCGGTGCGGAGATTGCCCATGTCTGATTTCAGCCCCGCTACCGAACGGCTGCTGCGCCTGGCGTCCCTGGCCCAGGAGCGCCCCCTGGCACCGCTCGAACAGCGCGATGACCTCTTTCGCCTGCTGGAGCTCTGGGTGCAGCGCGGCTGGCTGCGCCAGGTGGACCGGGCCTTCACCAGCTTTCTCGGTGAACTCGAGCCCCAGGGCGACTCGGCGGTGCTGCTGGCCGCGGCCCTGGCCAGCCATCAGCTCGGCCATGGCCATGTCTGCCTGGATCTCGCCGCCACCCTGCGCAATCCCGATGCCGCCCTGTCGCTGCCGCCCGAGGGCGACGAGGCGCGTGCGTCGCTGTTGCCGTCCCAGTTGCTGCACGGCCATACCCTGGAGGCCTGGCGGCAGGCGCTGCTGGCCAGCGTGCTGGTCGATGCCGACGGCAGCTGTCCGGAGCGACCGCTGGTGCTGGGCGGTGAGCGCCTCTATCTGCGCCGCTACTGGAATTACGAGCGTGCGGTGGCGGCCAGCCTGCGCCAGCGCCTGGCCACCCCGGAGCCGTTGCCGGCGGATCTCGCCGAGCGTCTCGACCGGCTGTTTCCGCCGGACCCCGACGCGGGCGGCGAACCCGACTGGCAGAAGCTGGCTTGCGCCCTGGCGGTGCGTGGTGCCTTCAGCATCGTCACCGGCGGCCCCGGTACCGGCAAGACCACCACCGTGGTACGGCTGCTGGCGCTGCTCCAGGCGCCGGCGGTGGCGGCCGGTCGGCCCCTGCGTATCCGCCTGGCCGCGCCCACGGGCAAGGCGGCCGCGCGGCTCACCGAATCCATCGGCGGCCAGGTCAGTCGCCTGCCGGTGGACGACGAACTGCGCCGGCACATCCCTACGGGAGTGACCACGGTGCACCGGCTGCTGGGCAGTCGGCCCAATACCCGTCACTTCCGCCATCACCGCGGGCATCCCTTGCCGCTGGACGTGCTGGTGGTGGACGAAGCCTCGATGATCGACCTGGAAATGATGGCCAGCCTGCTGGCGGCCCTGCCGCCGCGGGCGCGACTGGTGCTGCTCGGCGACAAGGACCAGCTGGCCTCGGTGGAGGCGGGCGCGGTGCTGGGCGATCTCTGCCGGGATGCCGAAGCCGGACGCTACAGTCCGGCCACCCGGGCCTGGCTGGAAGGGGTGAGTGGCCAGTCGCTGGCCCAGGCGGCGCTGGCGGTCGGCGACGACCAGGGTGACGCCCTGGCCCAGCAGGTGGTGATGCTCAGGCGCTCGCGCCGCTTCGGCGCCGGCAGCGGTATCGGCCAACTGGCGCGCCGGGTCAATGCCCAGGACGGCATGGGCGCGCAGCAGGTGCTGGTCGACGGCGGCTACGCCGACCTGCACCGGGTGCTGCTCAAGGGACCGGAGGATCGCGCCCTGGAGCGTCTGGTACTGGAAGGGCGCGGGCGCGCCCGCGGCTATCGTCATTACCTTGAGGTCCTGCATGAGACGCGGCCGCAACTCGACAGCGTGCTGGAGGATCCGGTCTGGACGCGCTGGGCCGGCCAGGTGCTGGCCGCCTTCGACGACTTCCAGCTGCTCTGCGCCGTGCGCAAGGGCCCCTGGGGCGTGGAGGGCCTCAATCTGCGCATCGCCAACGCCCTGTTGACCGCCGGTTTGCTCACGGGCGAGCACGGCTGGTACGAGGGCCGCCCGGTGCTGGTGACGCGCAACGACTACAGCCTGGGCCTGATGAACGGTGACATCGGCATCACCCTCTGCCTGCCGGACGCCAACCAGCCCGGGCGCAAGGTCCTGCGGGTCGCCTTTCCCCGTGGCGATGGCAGCGGCGGTCTTAGATTCGTCCTGCCCAGTCGGCTGGCGGCGGTGGAGACGGTGTTCGCCATGACCGTGCACAAGTCCCAGGGCTCGGAGTTCGCCCACACGGCGCTGCTGCTGCCCGAGCAGCTCAGTCCGGTGCTGACCAAGGAGCTGGTCTATACCGGCATCACCCGGGCACGCGATGATTTCACCCTGATCGAGGCCCGCGGCGGCATCTTTGCCGAGGCCGTGGCCCGTCGAGTCCGCCGTGTCAGCGGCCTGGACCTGGATTTGCGAAACACTGTGTAAATGTACAGATAAATGCTGGACGCTCCTCCTGCGCCTGCCTAAGGTGAGGGGAGCCGTCCGCGATGAGAGCGCCATGACTTCCCTGCCTTTCGTTTCCCTTGTGCTTCCCCTGTTGCTGCTGGCCGGCTGGGCGGGTTCGGCCGTCTGGCTGACCGGACGCCAGCGCTATCTGCAACAGCAACTCGACAGCGCCGCCGAGCGCTACGACATGCTGCGCGACGACCTGCAGCGGGCCGAGCTGGCCAATGGTCGCCAGGTGGTGGAGCTGGGCGCCGAGCGCGAACGCACCGCCGCCCTGCAGCGCCAACTGGAGGCCAATCGCGAGCTGGAAGCCGAGTTGCGCCAGCAGACCCGCCAGGCCCAGTTGCAGGCCGCCGAACAACACGCCCTGGCCGAGGCCGCCCGCGCCCAGCTGCAGGGTAGCCAGGAGCAGCTCGCCGAACTGCGCGAACGCCAGCACCGCGAGCAACAGCTGCACGCCGAGGTACAGGAGCGCCATGCGCGCCTGGCCGAAGAGCATGCGACGCTCAGGACCACCCTGGAGCAGAAGGAAGAGCACTTCCAGGCGCAGCAGCTGCTGCTGCGCGAGAGTCGCGAGCAGCTCAAGCTGGAATTCGAGCAACTGGCCGGACGCATCTTCGACGCCAAGGGCCAGGCCTTCGCCCAGCACAGCCAGCAATCGCTGGATGCGCTGTTGCGGCCGTTCCGCGAGCAGATCGAAGGCTTTCGCGCCAAGGTCGAGGACATCCACCACAAGGATGTCCAGCAGCAGGCGGCCCTCGGCCAGCAACTGCTCGATCTCAAGGAGCTCAACCGGCAGATCACCCAGGAAGCCCATGACCTGGCCACCGCCCTGCGCGGCCAGAAGAAGGCCCAGGGCAACTGGGGTGAACTGATCCTGGAAAATGTGCTGGAGCGTTCCGGCCTGCGCGAGGGTCGCGACTTCGTCCGCGAACGCAGCTTCACCACCGAGACCGGGCGGCGGCGACCGGACGTGCTGGTCCATCTGCCGCAGAAGAAGCACCTGGTGGTGGACGCCAAGGTGTCGCTCAATGCCTATACCCGCTACGTCAACAGTGAGGACGAAGGCGAGCGTCGCCTGGCTCTGGGCGAGCACGTGCGCGCCGTGGGCGACCGCATCCGCGAGCTGGCCGATCGCGAATACTTCAGCCTGCCGGGGCTGAATTCGCCGGAGATGGTCTTTCTCTTCATTCCCATCGAATCGGCCTTCGTCGAAGCGCTCAAGGCCGACGAGAGCCTGTTCCAGCGCGCCATCGAGCAGAACGTGCTGGTGGCCACGCCGACCACCCTGCTGACCAGCCTCAACATCGTCCGCCAGCTCTGGCGCTTCGAGGACCAGAATCGCCATACCGCCGAGCTGGCCGAGCGCGCGGGCAAGGTCTACGACAAGCTGCGTACCTTTCTCGGCAGCATGGACGGCATCGGCAAGAGTCTGGACAAGGCCGGCGAAGCCTATCGCAAGGCCTGCGGCCAACTGGTGGGCGGCCCGGGTAACCTGGTCAAGCAGGTGGCCGACTTCAAGGAACTGGGCGTGGCGGTACGCACCGAACTGGACGGTCAGTGGACCGAGCGGGCGGAGCTGGAGCTGACGATGGTCGAACTGGAAGCCGCCGCCGAATCTTCCGACCAGGGCTGAGCTGGCGCTACGGGTTCAGGGGGAGGGCAGGTACGCCTGACCGGTATCAGGCGCACCGGTCAGGACGATAGCGCTTAGTGGTGCTCGCGGGTGGCGCGGAATTTGATCTCCGGCCAGCGCTCTTCCATCAGCGCCAGGTTGACCCGGGTTGGCGCCAGGTAGGTGAGGTGACCGCCGCCATCCACCGCCAGGTTCTCGAAGGCCTTGTTCTTGAAGTCTTCGAGCTTCTTCTTGTCATCGCACTCGATCCAGCGCGCCGACCAGACGTTGATGGCCTCGTAGGCGCACTCCACCTTGTATTCTTCCTTCAGCCGGCTGGCGACCACGTCGAACTGCAGCACGCCCACCGCGCCCAGCACGATGTCGTTGTTGCGCTCGGGGAAGAACACCTGGGTGGCGCCTTCCTCGGCCAGTTCCTGCAGACCCTGGCGCAGCTGCTTGGATTTCAGCGGATCCTTGAGCCGCACGCGGCGGAACAGTTCCGGGGCGAAGTGCGGGATCCCGGTGAAGCCCAGCAGCTCACCTTCAGTGAAGGTGTCGCCGATCTGGATGGTGCCGTGGTTGTGCAGACCGATGATGTCGCCAGCGAAGGCCTCGTCCAGGTGCTCACGCTCACTGGAGAAGAAGGTCAGGGCGTCGGCAATCTTCAGGTCCTTCTTGATGCGCACGTGGCGCAGCTTCATGCCCTTCTCGTACTTGCCCGAGCAGATGCGCATGAAGGCGATGCGGTCGCGGTGCTTGGGGTCCATGTTCGCCTGGATCTTGAACACGAAGCCGGAGAACTTCTCTTCTACCGGCTCCACCACCCGCTCGTGGGCGGCGCGCGACAGCGGGCGCGGGGCCCAATCCACCACGGCGTCGAGCACCTGGTCGACACCGAAGTTGCCCAGGGCGGTACCAAAGAACACCGGGGTCATCTCGCCACGCAGGAAGGCCCCGCCATCGAATTCGTGGCAGGCGCCCTGCACCAGCTCCAGCTCCTCGACGAAGCGGTCGTAGAGATCGCCCAGGTGAGCGCGGGCTTCATCGGAGTCCAGCTTGTCGATGGTCTTGGTGGCGATGCGTTCGTGACCATGGCCGGGGGTGTAGACGTAGATGCGGTCGTCCGAGAGGTGATAGACGCCCTTGAAGTCGCGGTAGCTGCCGATCGGCCAGGTGATGGGCGCGGCCTTGATCTTGAGCACCGCCTCGATCTCGTCGAGCAGTTCGATGGGGTCGCGGATGTCGCGGTCGAGCTTGTTGATGAAGCTGACGATGGGGGTGTCGCGCAGGCGGCAGACGTCCATCAGGGCGATGGTGCGAGGTTCGACGCCCTTGCCGCCGTCGAGCACCATCAGCGCCGAATCCACCGCGGTCAGGGTGCGGTAGGTGTCTTCGGAGAAGTCTTCGTGGCCGGGGGTGTCGAGTAGGTTGATCATGTGCTCGCGGTAGGGGAATTGCATCACCGAGGTGGTGATGGAGATGCCGCGCTGCTTTTCCATCTCCATCCAGTCGGAGGTCGCATGGCGATCGGATTTGCGCGACTTCACCGTACCCGCGACGGCGATGGCCTGACCCATCAGCAGCAGCTTTTCGGTGATGGTGGTCTTGCCCGCGTCGGGGTGGGAAATGATGGCGAAGGTACGGCGCTTGGCGACTTCGGCGGCCTGGGTGGTCATGGATGAACCTGGGCGGGAAGAAAAAAGAGGGGGCGGAGTATAGCAGAGCGCAGCCTCACCGACTTGGGGCGGTGGGGCTGCCAGGGCTCCGCTCAGCGCTGCGGCTGGATGGTGCCGTCGCAGCAGGGTGGGGTGCGTTTGCGGCGGACCAGGCGCTTGCCCAGGGCCATGCCCGGGATCTCGATGTATCTGTGGGTCAGGCAGGCGAAGGCGAAGACCACTCCCAGTTCCAGCAGTACCACCAGGTTGTCCAGCACGGGGCTGCCGGTGGCGATGTAGCGGATCATGAAGGGCACCGGCACATCATGGGAGGGCGCCACCACCGTGAGATCATGGTGCAGCAGCTTGCCCAGCACGATGAAGGCGCTCTTGAACACGAAGATCACCGCGGCGTGGCAGAGGTAGATCGAGTAGGACAGTACGCCCAGGCGGACGAAGAACCCCTGGTGCAGCACGCTGGAGACCAGGCCGCGCTCGAAGGCGAAGGTGAGGATGGTGACGCAGAACACCAGGGTCGCCAGCACGCCCTTTTTGGGCACCGGCAGATCCGAGGTCATCACCGCGACACCCGCGATCAGGCACGCCAGCTCCAGCAGGGTGCCACCGAATTGCCCCTGATTGTGCTGCTTGATCCAGACATAGAGGCGATAGGTGCAGGCGCCGGCGAAAAAGCACGACAGGCCACGGAAGATCTCGGTCTTCAGCGGCAGGATGGGAAACAGCAGCTGCACGAAGGCCAGCAGGGCGATCGCCAGGAACCACTGGCGCTGATGACCCTGGCCCTTGAGTACCAGCAGGCCGAATACCAGATAGAGGTAGTACTCGATGCTGATGCTCCAGGAGGGGTAGTTGAAGGAGCCGGTGATGGCCTCGCCCAGCCAGGATTGCAGCAGCAGCAGATTGGGCAGGAATTGTTCGGGCGCGGTGGCGCCGCTGAAGGCCGGATCGTTGAAGCCGATCCCCAGTTTTTCCGCCAACAGGCGACCGCTCTCCAGCAGCACATAGAGGCCCAGCATGGCCAGGTGCAGTGGCAGGATCCGCGCCGAGCGACTGATGGCGAAGTCGCGATAGTCGTCCAGGGTGCGCAGCCGATTTTCGTAGGTGTGCATCAGCACGAAGCCGCTCAGCACGAAGAAGAATTCGACGAACAGGTAGGCATTGGCTATCAGCGGATTTTCCGAGGCAGCCTGAGCGACATAGGTGTGGAAGAGGACAACGGCGACGGCCAATAGACCGCGAAAGCTATCCAGAGCGACGAATCTTTCCATGGGAATTCCCTGACGGTGCAGCAGGACGAGGCAAGCGGAGGCAGTGCAGCCGCTAGGGGGAAAGAGAAGGGAGCGGAGGGGTGAACGGTGGCATGGCATCCTAGCTCTTGTGGTCGTACAAGCGTCTTAATAGTCGAACTATTACTTGCTGTAACAATTTGATCGCATAAAGCCAGCAAGTTCTTGCTTGGCCGTCCATGGCCCTGGCTTTTGTGACGGCAATCACCTGTTTTCAGGCAAATCGCTGACGGGTGGCAGTGGGCGCCGTTCGGCTTCGGCCGTGGCGCCCTTGTCTCAGCGAGGACCCAGGTCGGTGCAGTCGGCCGGCTTCACGTACTTCTGCAGCACGGTCCATTGCGGTCGGGGTTTGCCCTTGACCGGCTCGATCGCCAGCGGATAGTCGCCCCAGTTGGGGCCGGCTGCCCAGTACATGGCCGGAATGCATTCCTTGCGCAGACGGGCCAGCAGCCGGTCCATTGCCGCCAGCCAGCGGGGATCGTTGTCCGGTACGCCAAATTCGCCGATATGGCCACGCTTGCCGTGCTGCTTGAGCCAGGCGATGAAGGGCTCGACCCGGCGGATGCCGACGTCCGGGTCGAAGTCGGTCATGTCTTTCTTGAGGTATTTGCCGCCACCGTCGTTGTCGAAATAGACGTGCGCCGAATAGATCAGGTTGTCGGCCGGGTCCCTGAGGCCGAGCAGCTTGGCGTTGTAGCGCGGCCAGAGATAGCTGCTGGACCAGCCATTACCCTCGATCAGGATCGGGCGCGCCCGGTCCACGTCGCGTACCGCATCGATGCCGTGCTGCGCCGCGATCGGCCATTGCTCAACCGCATCGTGGGGCTCGTTCATGATGTCGTAGGCGGCGAGGGCGGGGTGCTCGTGCCAGCGCTGGGCGATCCGCCGCAGGACATCGGCATAGGCCGGGTAGGGCACTGCCGCGCTGCCGATGATCTGCCCGCGGTATCTCATGTAATTGTGCAGATCCAGGATCACGTGCATGCGATAGCGCTTGGCGTTGTCCAGGGTCTTATCGATCAGCTTGGCATAGGCAGGATCCAGCGGCTGCCCCAGGCGGGGCTGCAGGCGTTCCCAGATGACCGGGAAGCGGATCACGCGGATGCCTTTGGCCGCCCAGCGTCGGTAGTGACCGGCGTCGGGAAAGAAGTAGTTGGTGCCGGGCTTGCCCGGCAATACATGAGGAGCGAAGCCGGCACCGGAGAAGTTCAGTCCGACCAGATCGGTGGGGAAGTCACGCGTATCGGCACGGGTGGCCGGCACGATGGTCAGGCAGAGGAGAGTGAGCAGGGTCGTGAGAGCGGTTTTCAGGCGTAGCGTCATCGGCAAGGTCCCGGACAGTGACGGAAGACGGTAGGAGCACGGGTCGCGGTGACCCGATTCGCCATGAGGCCCGAAGAGACGTCAGGAAGTTGCGCTGTATTGCTCAGAAGGTGCGCCAGGCGACGTTAATGCCAGGCGAAAGCTGCAGAAATGCGAGCTAGGTAGGGCTGGAGGTTAGCCTGTGCCAGGACGACGCGGGGTCTAGATCCGGGAGGGACGATCAGCCGAACGGAGGGAAAGGGCATTGGAGCGAGCAATGAACTGCCTGTGACTGCTTTCCATCTTTCCATGGCGCAGGCAGATCATTCGAAAGCGGTCTTTAGCGACGCAGGCAGATTCCAGCCCACTGCTCGGCTTCGCGGCGGGCTGAGGCCTCGTCATCGAAGTCGGCGATCAGGCCACCGTGCGCATACACCACCACCCAGTTTTCCACCTTGGGTTGCAGCAGCATTACGGGGGTAGAGGATAGAACAGCGGAGTCCAACGATGCACAAGCCGTCATGTCATTCATAACGTTCCCTTTGAAGTTAGCTCGGTGAATAGTCTGTTTTTATAGCGGTTCCAGAAACGGCGCTTGGTGCTATCACTGGGCCACCTATTGACCGTGTTATGGCTGAATGATCCCTCAAAGCGTCAGCCACTCGTCGGCATGATAAAGAGGTGCCAAAACATCGGCATCGCACTGGCTCACACAAAGATGTTTCAGTTATGACCGTACGTCAGCTGAGCTGTGTCACGCTCCACGAAACCGAGCCGGTCTGCCATCGCATCTGTGACAGATGTCGCGTCGAGTCTGCAGAGCAGCTAACAGTAAAGGTATTAAATTTATCGTCACATATTCGCCGACTGCTCTAGCACGCGATTCTCGCTTTTCTTCGGGTATCCGAGCCTCTCGCCTGGGCCTTTCACCCTGTCAAGGTGTGTCGCTTTCCGCGATTGGGTTGGCATTGAGCGAGTCTATTGGGTTAGCCTGAAAAGGAGCTGACGAACTATCGACTGCGATGGACGTCAATCTCTTCGGTCGAGGCAAAGCGCCATGTCGCTACGAGAGAGCGACACCTAAGGGCTAGGCAGATCCCGAGATCCGCACCGCCCCGTTGGTCCAGCCGGCATACCCGCTATGCCCTGCTGTGTCTCGACCCTGAACCCGGACAGCCGTCCTGCGCCTCGCCCCTGTCGCGAGGTCCGCACTCGGAAGGCATGCGGCCTGTCCGCCCGTTGAAGGAGCCTGACATGGCGAAGTTCAAGACCCTCCTGCTCGGCTCGGCCGTGGGAGTGGTGATCCTGGCACTGCTGGTGCACTGGATCGGTAGGGATACCCTCAGTACCTATCGCGCGGATCTGCTGTTCTATCTCCAGGCCCACCTCTACCTGGTGGCCGTCTCCATGGTCCTGGCGCTGCTGGTGGGCATTCCCGCCGGGGTATTGCTCAGCAGGCCGCGGTTCGCCCGCAGTGCCGAGCGCTTCATGCAGGTGTTCAACATCGGCAATACCGTGCCGCCGCTTGCGGTGCTGGCCATCGCCCTGGGCGTCGTCGGCATCGGTGACGGGCCGGCGATCCTGGCGCTGTTTCTCGCTTCGCTGCTGCCCATCGTGCGCAACACCTACGAGGGGCTGAAGAACGTGCCGGGCTCGCTCAAGGAAGCGGCCACCGGTATCGGCATGACCCCCACCCAGGTGCTGACCAAGGTGGAGTTGCCCAATGCCGTGCCCATCATCGTCGGTGGGGTGCGGGTGGCCCTGGCGATCAACGTCGGCACCACTCCGCTGGTGTTTCTCATCGGCGCCAACAGCCTGGGCAGTCTGATCTTTCCTGCCATCGCCCTGGAGAACCAGTCACAGCTGCTGCTGGGCGCGGCCGCCACGGCGCTCTTGGCGCTGCTGCTGGATGGCCTGGTGCTGCTCGCCAGTCGCCTCTGGCTGGAACGCGGCCTGGCCCGCTAAGGAGACGAGATGAAGAAGTTGCTTATCGCCCTGGGCGCCGCCTGGTTCGGACTGGCGCTGGCCAGTGGTGCCCAGGCCGAGCCCATCCGCATCGGTGCCAAGGTCTTTACCGAGCAGGCCATTCTCGCCGAGCTCACCGGGCAGTACCTGTCCAGGCACGGCTACCAGCCGGAGATCGTCGGCGGCCTGGGCAGCACCATCGCCTGGAACGGCGTGAAGAACGCCCAGCTCGACCTCACCTGGGAATACACCGGTACCTCGCTGGTGGCCTACAATCATGTCACCGAGCGGCTGGACAAGGACGCCTCCTACCAGCGGGTCAAGGAGCTGGACGCCAAGGTCGGGCTGGCCTGGCTGGCGCCCACCCGCTTCAACAACACCTACGCCCTGGCGCTACCGGAAAAGGTCGCCCAGCAGCATCCCGAGCTGAACAGCATCAGCGACCTGGCCCGGCTGCTCAAGGCCGAGGCCGGCAAGCGCCACCTGACCGCGCTGGACATCGAATTCGCCAACCGTTCCGACGGCCTCGCCGGCCTGGTCAAGGCCTATGGCCTGAACTACACCCGTGACGACATCCGCCAGATGGATCCGGGACTGGTCTATACCGCGCTGCGCAACGGCCAGGTGTTCACTGGACTGGTCTACACCACCGACGGCCGCCTGGATGCCTTCAAGCTCAAGGTGCTGGAAGACGACAAGGGCTATTTCCCCGACTACACCGCCGCGCCGGTGGTGAACGCCGGGTACCTGGCCAAGCACCCGGATCTCGCCGCGTTGCTGAGGCCCCTGGCGGAAAGCCTGGATCAGGCCACCATGCGCCAGCTCAACGCCAAGGTGGACATCGAGCGGCAGACGCCGGCCCAGGTGGCCCGCGACTTTCTTGCCCAGCACCCCCTAAGCGGAGGGCAATGACCCCATGGATTTCGTCACCTCCTTCAATCACATCGACTGGCTGCAGGTCCTCGACCTGACCCGCCAGCACATCACCCTGGTGGGCATCGCCGTGACCCTGGCGATCATGGTAGGCGTGCCCCTGGGCATCCTCATGACCCGCTACCCCGCGCTGGCCGGACCGCTGCAGGCGGTGGCCACGGTGGTCATGACGCTGCCTTCGATCGCCCTGTTCGGCCTCCTGCTGCCCTTCTACTCCAAGTTCGGCCAGGGCCTCGGTCCGCTGCCGGCCATCACCGCGGTGTTCCTCTATTCGCTGCTGCCGATCCTGAGAAACACCTACCTGGCGCTGACCAGCGTCGAGCCCGGCATCCGCGAGGCGGGTGCCGGCATCGGCATGACCTTCTGGCAGCGCCTGCGCATGGTCGAGCTGCCCATCGCCTTGCCGGTGATCCTCGCCGGGGTACGCACCGCCGTGGTCATGAACATCGGCGTCATGACCATCGCCGCCACCATCGGTGCCGGCGGCCTGGGCGTGCTCATCCTCACCGCCATCAGCCGCAGTGACATGGCCACCCTCATCGTCGGCGCCGTGCTGGTCAGCCTGCTGGCCATCGTCGCCGACCTCGTCCTGCAGTGGCTGCAACGCCGCCTCACCCCGCGCGGCCTGCGCAGCGCCCTTTAAGGAGCCCCAGATGATCGAACTCGACCGCCTGACCAAGACCTTCAAGCAGCACGGCAAGGACGTGACCGCGGTGGATGCCGTGAGCCTCACCGTGGAAGAGGGCCAGATCTGCGTCTTCCTCGGCCCCTCCGGCTGCGGCAAGACCACCACCCTGAAGATGATCAACCGCCTCATCGAGCCCACCTCGGGGCGGGTGCTGATCAACGGCGAGGACACCACCGGCATCGACGAGGTGACCCTCAGACGCCATATCGGCTATGTGATCCAGCAGATCGGTCTGTTCCCCAACATGACCATCGAGGAAAACATCACCGTGGTACCCAAGCTGCTGGGCTGGGACAAGAAGAGGTGCCGCGAGCGCGCCACCGAGCTGATGAGCATGGTGCAGCTGGAGCCCAAGCAGTACCTGTCGCGCTATCCACGCGAACTGTCCGGTGGCCAGCAGCAGCGCATCGGGGTGATCCGCGCCCTGGCGGCCGAGGCGCCGCTGTTGCTGATGGACGAACCCTTCGGTGCGGTGGACCCGATCAACCGCGACGCCATCCAGAACGAGTTCTTCCAGATGCAGCGGGCGCTGAACAAGACGGTGATCATGGTCAGCCATGACATCGACGAAGCCATCCGCCTGGGCGACAAGATCGCCGTGTTCCGCGGCGGGCGCCTGGTGCAGTTCGATCATCCGGACACCCTGCTGGCCCATCCCAAGGATGAGTTCGTCAGCAACTTCGTCGGCCAGGACAGCACCCTCAAGCGGCTGCTGCTGATTCGTGCCGAGGACGCCGCCGACAACGCGCCCGCGATCCAGGCCGAGACGCTGATCGGCGATGCCGTGGAATTGATGGAAGAGCACGATCGCCGCTACCTGGTGGTGACGGATGCGGCCAACAAGGGCCTGGGCTACGTGCGCCGCCGCGACCTGCGCGGTCAGAGCGGGCCGGTGGCGCCCTTCGTCACCCCGTTCAAGGCCACCGCGGCCTTTGACGAGCACCTGCGCATCCTCTTGTCGCGCATGTACCAGTTCAACACTTCCTGGCTGCCGGTGCTCAGCGCCGACAAAGACTTCCTTGGCGAGGTCACCCAGGAATCCATCGCCGACTACCTCAGCAGTGGTCGTTCGCGGGGCAAGACCACCATCGTCTCGCCCGCGGAGCAGGTGGCGGGGTAGGGCACGGGAAGCCTATCGGCGCAGAGGCTGTTCAAAGGCTCGCGAGCTAGAGCCAAACAAGGCGAAAAGACCTGAGGAAGCGGAGTTTACGAATTGTAAATGAGCATTCCAAAGGCCTTTTCAACGCAGTCTGGCCGACGCGCAGCAGCCTTTGGATAGGCTCTCAGGGGCGGATCTCGATCATAGTGCCGTCCTTGACCAGCCCCCAGACCTCGCGCATGTCGTGGTTGGTCATGGCGATGCAGCCCTCGGTCCAGTTCAGCGAGTTGAAGTACCACTCCGGGTACTCCTCGTCGATGGGGGTGCCGTGCAGCATGATCATGCTGCCGGGACGCACGCCGGCCTGGCTGGCGCGCGCCAGGTCCTCACGATTGGGATAGGAAATGTGCATGGCCAGGTTGAATTTGTCGCTGGTCTTGCGCCAGTCGATCCAATAGAAGCCTTCCGGGGTGCGCTTGTCGCCCTCGCGCAGCTTGGGGCCGCGGGGATTCTTGCCCAGCGAGATGCGGTAGGACTTCATCACGGTGTCGCCGCTGAGCAGTTGCAGCTGATTGCGCGACTTGATGACCAGCACCTTGTCGATCAGCGGCGCGGCCGGCTGGCGGATCACCGTGACGCTGGTACTGGCCTGGGCCAGCTGGGGAAGCAACGAACCGCACAGCACATAGCAGAGCGCCAACAACAGGTGCAACGGACGCATGTCGAGAAGATCCTCGGAAGAGCTCAGAGCCTGTTCAAGGTCTCGCGAGCAGACGTTGAACAGGCCCTTAGGCAGGCTTGGGTGCGACCACCATGGGCGCCATGCCCTCATGGCGCAGTGAAAACTCGCCGCGGCGGCGGTCAGCGAAAAAGCATTCTAGTGTTCGCTTGATGGTCGGAAAAGCCAGAGACGACCAGGGGATGTCGGCTTCGTCCAGAAGGCGCACGTCCAGGCTTTCCTCGCCGACGCCAAAGCGTCCGTCGACCAGCTCGCCGCGGAACAGCATGTAGATCTGGTCGATGTGCGGCAGATCGAAGAGCGTATAGAGCTCCAGGTCCTGCACCTGCGCGCCGGCTTCCTCGAGGGTCTCGCGGGCGGCGGCCTCGGTGGTGGTCTCGCCGTTTTCCATGAAGCCTGCCGGCAGCGTCCAGTAGCCCTTGCGCGGCTCGATGGCGCGCTGGCAGAGCAGCACCCGGCCTTCCCAGGTTGCCAGACAGCCGGCCACCACCCGTGGGTTCTGGTAATGCACCGCGCCGCACTGGCTGCAGACCAGGCGCATGCGGTTGTCGCCCGCGGGAATGCGTTCTTCCAGCAGGCCGCCACAGTGGTTGCAATGCTTCATGATTCATCCTCGTTTTGCTGCAGTGTGCCGGGGCGATCGCGGGCCTCGCAAGCGATGGCTGGGCTTGGGATTGCCCGGCGGGCGTGCCATGATCCAGGGGATACGATGAGCAAGGGAGAATTCCGGCGTGGATGAGTTGCTCCAGCGCCTGCGTCACTATCGGCCGCGCACCCTGAGCGGCACCGAGAACCATCAGGAAGCGGCGGTGCTGGTGCCCATCATTCGTGGCGAGCATCCCGAATTGCTGCTCACCCTGAGGGCCAGCAACCTGTCCACCCATGGCGGCGAGGTGGCCCTGCCGGGCGGCCGGCGCGATCCCGAGGACGTCGATCTGATCGCCACCGCCCTGCGCGAGGCCGAGGAAGAGGTCGGGCTGCCGCCAGGCCTGGTGGAGGTGATCGCGCCCCTGAGTCCGCTGGTGTCACGCTACGGCCTGGCGGTGACGCCCATCGTCGCCCTGATTCCCGATCAGCTCGAATACGTCCCCAGCGAAGCCGAGATCGCCGCGATCTTTACCGTGCCCCTGCAGTTCTTCTGCGAAGTGCCGCCGGACTACACCCTCAGGGTCGACCACGACGGCCTGCGTTGGCAGGTGCCCAGCTATCAGTATGGCGAGCACCGCATCTGGGGGCTGACGGCAGTGATCATCGTCGAGCTGGTCAACCTGCTGTACGACGCCGGTATCGTGCTCAAGGCACCGCCCAGGCGGGATTGAGCGGTAGGCTCTGTACGAAAAGTCGCCGAGCGAAGGTCAGGCGAGGAGAAAAGCGCTGAGGAAGCGAACCGTGCTCGCGAACGAGTTTACGAGTGGTAAATGAGCATTGCGACGGGGCCGCCCAGGCCGGGCTGGCGATCCAGGCGTTTTTCAACGAAGCATCACCGAGCGCAGGCCTTTTCGTGCAGAGCCTAGCGACAAGGTAAAGGCACATGCCAAGTCGGACGTTAACGGGCACAATGCGCGGCCATTCGAGGGAAGCCGCATGACCACCGCCAATTCACCCGTGCGTTCGCCCTGCGTCCATGTCTGTGCCCTGGACGAACAGGACATCTGCATCGGCTGCCAACGCAGCGCCGCCGAGATCACCCGCTGGATGTCCATGAGCGACAGCGAGCGCCGCGAGGTGCTGCTGCGCTGCGACGAGCGGGCGCGGGCGGGCGGTGCGGCCTTCCTGACCTGATATCAGCCGGAGAGATCTGTCATGCCCCGTATCGGTACCCCCCTGTCCCCCAGCGCCACCCGCGTGCTGCTCTGCGGCTCCGGCGAACTGGGCAAGGAAGTCGTCATCGAGCTGCAACGTCTGGGCGTCGAGGTTATCGCCGTGGATCGCTACGCCGATGCCCCGGCCATGCAGGTCGCCCACCGCAGCCACGTCATCGACATGCTCGACGGCGCCGCCCTGCGCGCGGTGATCGAGCGCGAGCAGCCGCACTTCATCGTGCCGGAAATCGAAGCCATCGCCACCGCTACCCTGGTGGAGCTGGAAGGCGAGGGTTACACCGTGGTGCCCACTGCCCGCGCGGCCCAGCTGACCATGAATCGCGAAGGCATCCGTCGCCTCGCCGCCGAGGAGCTGGGCCTGCCCACCTCGCCCTATCACTTCGCCGATACCTACGAAGACTACGCCGCCGCCGCCGAGGCGCTGGGCTATCCCTGCGTGGTCAAGCCGATCATGAGTTCCTCGGGCAAGGGCCAGAGCCTGCTGCGCAGCGCCGATGAGCTGCAGGCCGCCTGGCAGTACGCTCAGGAAGGCGGTCGCGCCGGCAAGGGCCGGGTGATCGTCGAGGGCTTCGTCGACTTCGACTACGAGATCACCCTGCTGACCGTGCGCCATGTCGGCGGCACCGCCTTCTGCGCACCGGTCGGGCATCGTCAGGTCAAGGGCGACTACCACGAGTCCTGGCAGCCCCAGGCCATGAGCGACAAGGCTCTGGCCGAATCCGAGCGGGTCGCTCGCGCCGTCACCGAGGCCCTGGGCGGTCGCGGCCTGTTTGGCGTGGAGCTGTTCGTCAAGGGCGACCAGGTCTGGTTCAGCGAAGTCTCGCCACGTCCCCATGACACCGGTCTGGTGACCCTGATCTCCCAGGACCTGTCCGAATTCGCCCTGCACGCCCGCGCTATCCTCGGTCTGCCGATCCCTACCATCCGCCAGTTCGGCCCCTCGGCCTCGGCGGTGATCCTGGTGGGCGGCGAGTCGCGGCAGACCGCCTTCGGCAACCTCGGCGCGGCCCTGGCCGAACCCGACACCGCGCTGCGCCTGTTCGGCAAGCCGGAGGTCAAGGGGCAGCGGCGCATGGGCGTGGCCCTGGCTCGCGACGAAAGCATCGAGGCGGCGCGCGCCAAGGCCGTGCGTGCTTCCCAGGCGGTGAAGGTCGAGCTGTAACGCCGTCTCGCGCCACGAAAAAGGGCCCTGCGGGGCCCTTTTTCATGCGCTGAAGAATCTACAGTGACTGATCGCGGGTTTCGCGCATGCAGAGCACCGCCAGCAGGCTGATGGCCGCCGCCGCCGAGACGTAGCCGCCCACCCAGCTCAGGCCGCCGGCTTCCACCAGTTGCTGCGCGGCATAGGGCGCCAGGGAGGCGCCAAGGATGCCGCCCAGGTTGTAGGCCGCCGAGGCGCCGGTGTAGCGCACCTGGGTCGGGAAGATTTCCGGCAGCAGGGCACCCATGGGGCCGAAGGTCATGCCCATGAGAAACAACTCCAGCGCCAGGAACAGGCCGACCGCCTGGCTGGAGCCATGGGTCAGCAGCGGCTCCATGGCGAAGCCCGACAGCAGGGCGGCGATGGCGCTCACCGCCAGCACTGGCTTGCGGCCGAAGCGATCCGCCAGCCAGGCCGACAGCGGCGTGGCCAGGGCCATGAACAGCACCGCGATGCACAGCAGGCCGAGGAATTCCTGCCGGCTGTAACCAAGATTCTTCACCCCGTAGCTCAGCGAGAACACCGTGGAGATGTAGAAGAGGGCGTAGCACACCACCATGCTCAGGGCGCCCAGCAGCACCGCCTTGCCGTGCTTGCCGAAGGTTTCGACCATGGGTAGGCGCAGTTTCTCGCGGCGGGCCATGGCCTCGGCGAACACCGGTGTCTCGTGCAGCGACAGCCGCACATAGAGGCCGACCACCACCAGCAGCGCGCTGAGCAGGAAGGGAATGCGCCAGCCCCAGGCGCGGAATTGCTCGTCGTCCAGCAGCAGCGCCAGAGCCAGGAACAGGCCGTTGGCCATGAGGAAGCCGATGGAGGGGCCGAGCTGGGGGAACATGCCGAACCAGGCGCGCTTGCCGGGCGGGGCGTTCTCGGTGGCCAGCAGCGCCGCACCACCCCATTCGCCACCCAGTCCCAGGCCCTGGCCGAATCTCAGCAGACACAGCAGGATGGGCGCCCAGACGCCGATGCTGGCGTAGCCGGGCAGGAGGCCGATCAGGGTGGTGGAGATACCCATCAGCAGCAGCGAGGCCACCAGGGTGGACTTGCGGCCGATGCGGTCGCCGAAGTGGCCGAACAGCAGCGAACCCAGGGGGCGCGCCAGGAAGGCGATGCCAAAGGTGATGAAGGCGCTGAGGGTCTGGGCCATGCCCGAGCCCTGGGGAAAGAACACCGGGCCGATCACCAGGGCCGCGGCCGTGGCATAGACATAGAAATCGTAGAACTCGATGGCGGTGCCGATGAAGCTGGCGGTGGCCACGCGGGTGGGGGAATTGCGCGGCACGGAAGTGGGCGCGTCGAAGGCGGCAGCGGTTGTGGACATGCAGAGATACCGGGCAGTCGTTCTTGTAGGAGGCGTCTGCCGGAGCGGCCTGATGGGGCAGCGGCTGTCCGAGGATGAGGACGGGCGTGACGACCTGTTATGACGTGCCGGGCGCGACCTGGCTGTTGGCCGGGTCGCGCCGAACGTGGTTCGGTCGCCTGATTATGCGGGTAGTGGAATGACGACTGTCAACGATGCAGGATGAATTCCCGCACCAGCTTGCTCCCGAAGTAGGCCAGCATCAGCAGGATGAAGCCCAGCAGGGTCCAGCGGATCGCCCGGTGGCCGCGCCAGCCCAGCCGATTGCGCCCCCACAGCAGGATGCCGAACACCACCCAGGCGATGCAGGAGAGCACCGTCTTGTGCACCAGGTGCTGGGCGAACATGTCCTCGACAAAGAACCAGCCGGAGATCAGCGACAGCGACAGCACCACCCAGCCGGCCCAGAGAAAGCCGAACAGCAGGCTTTCCATGGTCTGCAGCGGGGGAAAGCTGCGGATCAGGCCGGATGGATGCTTGTTCTTGAGCTGGCGATCCTGGATCAGCAGCAGCAGCGACTGCAGCACCGCCAGGGTGAAGAGGCCGTAGGCGATGATCGACAGCAGCACGTGCACGACGATCTTGGGCGAGACGTCCAGCGGGGTCACGGTGCCGGGCGGTACGAATTCGGCCAGCAGCGCGGTGATGGCGCCGAGGGGATAGATCAGCACCAGCAAGGGTTGCAGCGGCATGCGCAGGCAGCCGATCAGCATCAGGGCGATGGCGGTCGCCGAGATCAGACTGGAGGCGTCGAAGAAGTCAAGGCTGAGGGTCGGTTCGAGGATCAGCTGCAGATAGACGGCCAGGGCATGGGGCAGCAGGGCCAGGATGCCGGCGCCCAGGACCAGGGGCTTGCTCGACGGCTGTTTGCGCAGCAGGCAACTGCCCTGGTAGAGGGTCGCGAGCAGATAGAGGGCAGCGGCCAGGAGGGTGGGCAGCAGGGCGTGCATGGTCCGGTTTCAGCAGAGCGGAAAGCAGGCGAGTGTGGCACAGACAGGGCGGTACAGAAAGTCCGAGCCACGCCCTGGTGCTGGCTGGCTGGATCGGGCGAACCCTGGCCGCTGTCGGGTGGTCCCATGAATTACATATCTAGAAGAGGTCGCGACCATGCTTAAATTTCTCGGCGGTACCATGGGCATCATCTTTCTGATCGGCCTGGTGGTGGTCATCGGCATCTTCTCGCTGATTTTCTGATCCCGTCCCCTCGGGCACCGGCCCTGATGCCGGTGCCTGTCCTTGCTTCCTCAGCTGCTCGCCAAAGCGGGCGCTGCTGACGGATTCATGCGGTAACCGGCCCCAGCGGCTATCCCTGGTCAGGCGGTCTTTCGTTATACTTGTCGGTCAGCCGCCGTTTCTGCCCTGGATGTCCGCATGTTCGAGAATCTCACAGACCGCCTGTCCCAAAGCCTGCGCCACATTACCGGCAAGGCCAAGCTCACCGAAGACAACATCAAGGACACCCTGCGCGAGGTGCGCATGGCGCTGCTCGAGGCGGACGTCGCCCTGCCGGTGGTCAAGGAATTCGTCAACCGGGTCAAGGAGCGGGCGGTCGGCACCGAGGTGTCCAAGAGCCTGACCCCGGGCCAGGCCTTCGTGAAGATCGTGCGCGCCGAACTCGAAGCCATCATGGGCGCGGCCAACGAAGACCTGGCGCTCAACGTGGCGCCGCCGGCGGTCATCCTCATGGCCGGTCTGCAGGGCGCGGGCAAGACCACCACCGCGGGCAAGCTGGCGCGCTTCCTCAAGGAGCGCAAGAAGAAGACCGTCATGGTCGTCTCCGCCGACGTCTATCGTCCGGCCGCCATCAAGCAGCTGGAAACACTGGCCGGGGAGGTGGGGGTCACCTTCTTTCCCTCCGACATCAGCCAGAAGCCGGTGGAGATCGCCCAGGCCGCCATTCGCGAAGCCAAGCTCAAATTCATCGATGTGGTGATCGTCGACACCGCCGGTCGTCTGCACATCGACAGCGAGATGATGGCGGAGATCCAGCAGGTCCACGCCGCCACCAAGCCGGCCGAGACCCTGTTTGTGGTCGACGCCATGACCGGTCAGGACGCCGCCAACACCGCCAAGGCCTTCAACGACGCCCTGCCGCTCACCGGCGTGATCCTGACCAAGGTCGACGGTGACGCCCGTGGCGGTGCCGCCCTGTCGGTCCGCCACATCACTGGCAAACCGATCAAGTTCATCGGCATGGGCGAGAAGAGCGAAGCCCTCGATCCCTTCCACCCGGACCGTGTCGCTTCGCGCATCCTCGGCATGGGCGACGTCCTCTCGCTGATCGAGCAGGCCGAACAGACCCTGGATCGCGAGAAGGCCGACAAGCTGGCCAAGAAGCTCAAGAAGGGCAAGGGCTTCGATCTCGAGGACTTCCGCGATCAGCTGCGCCAAATGAAGAACATGGGCGGCCTGGGTTCGCTGATGGACAAGCTGCCGACCATGATGGGTGGCATGAACATCCAGCAGATGGGCAACGCCCAGGGCGCGGCGGAAAAGCACTTCAAGCAGATGGAAGCCATCATCGACTCCATGACCCCGGCCGAGCGCCGCGATCCGGAACTGATCAGCGGCTCGCGCAAGAAGCGCATCGCCCTGGGCTCCGGTACCCAGGTGCAGGACGTCGGCCGCCTCATCAAGCAGCACAAGCAGATGCAAAAGATGATGAAGAAGGTCACCGCCAAGGGCGGCATGGCCAAGATGATGCGCGGCATGGGCAGCATGTTCCCTGGCGGCGGCATGCCCAAGATGTGATTTTCCGGTGCCGCCCGTCGCCAGATGGCCGGCATTGGAAAGGGCTCTGCGTGGGGCGTCGGCACCAGTGCTGATGCACCTTCGCGAGCGACGAGGCTCCGCTGCTGGAGTCTCCAGGCTGCCGCAATGCCGAGGGCACCGTTTAAAGCCATTGGCAAACCGGGTGACAGCCCTTAGAATATGCGGCCTTTCGGGCCATGTGGCCCAGTGTGCCCACAGCTACAAGCACCGACTACAGGAACGAAGTTCAATGGTAACCATCCGTCTAGCCCGTGGCGGCTCCAAGAAGCGCCCCTTCTACCACCTGACCGTGACCAACAGCCGCAATGCGCGTGATGGTCGTTTCGTCGAGCGCATCGGTTTCTTCAACCCGGTGGCCAGCGGCGCAGAAATCCGTCTGTCGGTGGACCAAGAGCGTGCCAGCTACTGGCTGTCGCAGGGCGCCCAGCCGTCCGAGCGCGTCGCTCAGCTGCTGAAGAGCGCTCAGGCTACCGCCTGAAGACCATGAGTGCGCCGACCTCCGCCCCCGACCTGGTGGTTCTGGGCAAGATAGTTTCGGTCTTTGGCGTACGCGGTGAGCTCAAGATCTACTCCTTTACCGATCCGCTCGACAATCTGCTGGACTATCGGACCTGGACGCTAAGGCGCGAAGGCGAGACCCGGCAGGTCAAGGTGCTCGGCGGTCGGATGCACGGCAAGGTCCTGACGGTACGTCTGCAGGGCCTGGACGATCGCGAAGAAGCCCGCCTGATGGCCGGTTTCGAGATCTGCGTGCCGCGCAGTGAATTGCCCCAGCTGGGCGCCGGTGACTACTACTGGCATCAGCTGGAAGGTCTCAAGGTGATCAATCGCGAAGGCCAGTGGCTGGGCGTGGTGGATCATCTGCTGGAGACCGGGGCCAACGACGTCATGGTGGTCAAGCCCTGTGCTGGCAGCCTCGACGATCGTGAGCGTCTGTTGCCTTATCTGCCCGACCAGTACGTGCTGGCGGTGGATCTGGCCAAGGGCGAGATGCAGGTCGACTGGGACGCGGATTTCTGATCCATGCGTATCGATGTCATCAGCCTCTTTCCCGAGATGTTCGAGGCCGTCAGCGCCTATGGCGTGAGCGGTCGCGCGATGAAGCAGGGGCTCCTGGAGCTGACCTGCTACAACCCGCGCAGCTATACCGAGGATCGTCACCAGACCGTGGACGACCGGCCCTTTGGCGGCGGTCCCGGCATGGTGATGAAGATCCAGCCGCTGGAGCGCGCCCTGGCCGATGCCAAGGGCGATTCGGCGGCAAAGGTGATCTACCTGTCCCCCCAGGGTCGCAAGCTCGACCAGGCGGCGGTACGGGAACTGGCGCAGGAGGAGCATCTGATCCTCATCGCCGGGCGTTACGAAGGCATCGACGAGCGTTTCATCGAGACGCACGTGGATGAAGAATGGTCGATTGGCGACTATGTGCTGTCCGGCGGTGAATTGCCGGCCATGGTGCTGATCGATGGGGTCACGCGACTGCTGCCTGGAGCCTTGGGGCATGCGGATTCCGCCGAGCAGGATTCGTTTACCGACGGCCTGCTCGATTGCCCGCACTACACCCGACCCGAGGTGTACGAGGGCCGTCGCGTACCCGACGTGTTGCTCAGTGGTAACCACGAGCATATCCGGCGCTGGCGCCTGCAGCAGTCCCTGGGACGTACTGCGGAGCGACGCGCCGATCTTCTGGATAGCCGCTCGCTTTCTGGGGAAGAGCAGAACCTGTTGGCGGAATACCTTCGTCAGCGGAACGATAGTTAGGTATCGATGGCGGGCCGCGGCCTGTCTTAGGAGCAGAGTGACATGACCAACAAAATCATTGCCCAGATCGAAGCTGAGCAGATGAACAAAGAAATCCCGGCGTTCGCCCCCGGCGACACCGTGATTGTCCAGGTTAAGGTGAAGGAAGGCGACCGTCAGCGTCTGCAGGCCTTCGAAGGCGTAGTGATCGGCAAGCGTAACCGCGGCCTGAACAGCGCCTTCACCGTACGCAAGATCTCCAACGGCGTTGGCGTCGAGCGTACCTTCCAGACCTACAGCCCGCTGGTCGATAGCCTGAGCGTCAAGCGTCGCGGTGACGTGCGCAAGGCCAAGCTGTACTACCTGCGCGAGCTGTCCGGCAAGGCTGCCCGCATCAAGGAAAAGCTTTCCTGATCGCGGCGTGACCAGAAAAAAGCAGCTTCGGCTGCTTTTTTCGTTTCTGAGGTTCGAGGTAAGACATGACGACCCGCGAAGCGGAAATCCAGCGGCGCACGGCGCTGTCGGAAACCCGGGTGGCCAAGGCAGTGTTCCCGCCCACCACCAATCATCACGACACCCTGTTCGGCGGCACCGCCCTGGCCTGGATGGACGAGGTATCCTTCATCACCGCGACGCGCTTCTGTCGCAAGCCACTGGTCACGGTCTCCACCGACCGGATCGATTTCAACCACCCCATTCCCGCCGGCTCCATCGTCGAGCTGATCGGCCGGGTGGTGAAGGTTGGCAACACCAGCATCAAGGTGCAGGTGGAGGTGTTCGTCGAAGGCATGCTGGCGGAAGGGCGCGAGCGCGCCATCAACGGCGCCTTCAGCTTTGTCGCGGTCGATGACGAGGGTAAGCCGACGCCGCTGCTGCCAGGCTTCGCCGCGTGAGCGCCGAACGGCTGATCGAGGAATTCCTCGACGCCCTGTGGCTGGAAAAGGGACTGTCGCCCCATACCCGCAGCGCCTATCGCACCGATCTGCTGGCCTTCGCCCGCTGGCTGGAGGGCAGGGGACTGACCCTGGAGAACCTGGGTCGCGACGCCGTGCTCGATCACCTCGGCTGGCGCCTGAGCGAGGGCTACCAGGCGCGCTCCACGGCGCGCTTTCTCTCCGGTCTGCGCAGCTTCTACAAGTATGCCGTGCGCGAGGGGCGGGTCGCCGAGGACCCGACGCTGCTGGTGAGCATGCCGCAACTGGGCGCGCCGCTGCCCAAGAGCCTGTCAGAGGCGGACGTGGAAGCCCTGCTGGCCGCACCAGATACCGAAGACACCCTGGGCCTGCGCGATCGCACCATGCTCGAGGTGCTCTATGCCACCGGGTTGCGGGTGACCGAGCTGATCAGCCTGACCCTGGACGAGATCAACCTGCGCGAGGGCTCGTTGCGGGTCTTCGGCAAAGGCAGCAAGGAGCGGCTGATCCCCTTGGGCGAAGAGGCCATCGCCTGGCTGGAAGACTATTTGAAGACCGCGCGCCCGCTGCTGCTGGGCGGCCAGCCCGGCGATATCCTCTTTCCCAGCCAGCGGGGCACGCCCATGACCCGGCAGACCTTCTGGCACCGCATCAAGCTGCATGCCCAGGTGGCGGGCATCCGCACCTCGCTGTCACCGCATACCCTGAGGCACGCCTTCGCCACCCATTTGCTCAACCACGGCGCGGATCTGCGCACGGTGCAGATGCTGCTCGGCCATACCAGTCTGTCCACCACCCAGATCTACACCCACGTCGCCCGCGTGCGGCTGCAGCAACTGCACGCCCAGCACCATCCGCGCGGCTAGGGCCCACCGCCGTAGCCGGCAGGTCTGTGGTAGGCTTGCCGGCGTCTCAACAGGAGTCAAACATGCGTATTTCCCAACTGTTGCTCGCCGCTTGCCTGGGGCTCGGCGTGCAACTGGCTCAGGCCGAACCTGAGCAGGCCATTCGTCAGAGCCTGACCGCGCTGCAGCCCAATCTCGCCATCGAGTCCATCGCCAAGAGTCCGCTGGAAGATCTCTACCAGGTCCAGCTCAAGGGCGGCCGGGTGCTCTATGCCAGCGGCGACGGCCAGTTCGTTATGCAGGGCTATCTGTACCAGGTCAAGGACGGCAAGGCCTCCAACCTGACCGAGAAGGCCGAGAACGTCGCCGTGGCGCGGCAGATCAACGGCCTCGACCGCAACCAGATGATCATCTATCCCGCCCAGGGCGAGACCAAGGCACACATCACCGTCTTCACCGACACCACCTGCCCCTATTGCCAGAAGCTGCACGCCGAGGTGCCCGAGCTGAACAAGCGCGGCATCGAGGTGCGCTACCTGGCCTTCCCGCGCCAGGGCATGGGCTCGCCGGGCTCCAAGCAGCTGGAATCGGTGTGGTGCGCCAAGGACAAGCCGGCGGCGCTGAACCAGATGTTCACCGGGCGTGAGGTCAAGTCCGAGAGCTGCCAGAGTCCGGTCGCCCAGCAATTCGCGCTGGGGCAGAACATGGGTATCCAGGGCACGCCGGCGATCATTCTCGCCGATGGCCAGATGATCCCGGGCTACCAGCCGGCCGACCAGCTGGCGGAAGCGGCAATCGGCGCCCGCTAGGCGCCTCAATCAGAGCTATGAACGGGGCCGCGGAGCGGTCCCATACGACATGGGGATAAGGGTGTGAAGCCGGTCAAAGTAGGCATCTGTGGTCTGGGTACCGTGGGCAGCGGGACCTTCAACGTGCTCAAGCGCAACGCCGAGGAAATCGCCCGGCGCGCCGGACGGGGTATCGAGGTGGCGCAGATCGCCCAGCGCCGACCCAATCCCCAGTGCGATACCGGCAGTACGCCGATCACCGCCGAGGTCCTGGCGGTGGCCGACAATCCCGAGATCGACGTGGTGGTGGAGCTGATCGGCGGCTACACCCTGGCCCGCGAACTGGTGCTGCGCGCCATCGCCAACGGCAAGCACGTGGTCACCGCCAACAAGGCGCTGATCGCCGTGCACGGCAACGAGATCTTCGCCAAGGCACGCGAGCAGGGCGTGATCGTCGCCTTCGAGGCCTCCGTGGCCGGCGGCATCCCGGTGATCAAGGCGCTGCGCGAAGGCCTGGCCGCCAACCGCATCAACTGGGTGGCCGGCATCATCAACGGCACCGGCAACTTCATCCTCTCCGAGATGCGCGAGAAGGGTCGCACCTTTCCCGATGTCCTGGCCGAAGCCCAGGCGCTGGGTTATGCCGAGGCCGATCCGACCTTTGACGTCGAAGGCATCGATGCCGCCCACAAGCTGACCATCCTGGCCTCCATCGCCTTCGGCATCCCGCTGCAATTCGACAAGGCCTACACCGAGGGCATCACCCGCCTGACCACCGCCGATGTCGGCTACGCCGAGGCGCTGGGCTATCGCATCAAGCACCTGGGCGTGGCGCGCAGCACCGACCAGGGCATCGAGTTGCGGGTGCACCCGACGCTGATCCCGGCCGATCGGCTGATCGCCAACGTCAACGGCGTGATGAACGCGGTGATGGTCAATGGCGACGCCGTCGGCTCGACGCTGTTCTACGGCGCCGGTGCCGGGCAGGAGCCGACCGCCTCGGCGGTGGTGGCCGACCTGGTGGACGTGGTTCGCGCCATGACCTCGGATCCCGAGAATCGCGTACCGCACCTGGCCTTCCAGCCCGATGCGCTGTCCGACCATCCGGTGCTGCCGATCGAGGCCTGCGAGAGCGCCTACTATCTGCGTATCCAGGCCAAGGATCACCCAGGCGTGCTGGCCCAGGTGGCGAGCATCCTCTCGGCGCGCGGCATCAACATCGAGTCCATCATGCAGAAGGAAGCCGAGGAACATGACGGCCTGGTACCCATGATCCTGCTGACCCATCGCGTGACCGAGCGCCACATGGTCGAGGCCATCACCGCCCTGGAAGCCCTCGATGACGTCGTCGGCGATGTCGTCCGCATCCGTGTCGAGCACCTGAACTGAGCAGCCTGGCGGCGCCCGGCGCCGCCGTCTTTCCCGAGGTCGAGTCATGCGTTACATCAGTACCCGCGGCCAGGCGCCCGCGCTGAATTTCGAAGAAGTGCTGCTGGCGGGTCTCGCCAGCGATGGTGGTCTCTATGTACCGGAGAACCTGCCGCGTTTTTCCCTGGAAGAGATCGCCTCCTGGGCCGGTCTGCCCTACCACGAGCTGGCCTTCCGGGTGATGAAGCCCTTCGTCGCCGGCTCCATCGCCGATGCCGAATTCAAGGCCATCCTGGAAGAGACCTACGCTGGTTTCGCCCATAGCTCGATCGCGCCGCTGCGTCAGCTGGATGCCAACGAGTGGGTGCTGGAGCTGTTCCACGGCCCGACCCTGGCCTTCAAGGACTTCGCCCTGCAACTGCTGGGACGGCTGCTCGACCATGTGCTGGCCAAGCGCGGCGAACGCGTGGTGATCATGGGCGCCACCTCCGGCGACACCGGCTCGGCGGCCATCGAAGGCTGCAAGCGCTGCGAGAACGTCGACATCTTCATCCTCCATCCGCACCAGCGGGTGTCGGAAGTGCAGCGCCGGCAGATGACCACGCTGCTGGGCGACAACATCCACAACATCGCCATCGAAGGCAACTTCGACGACTGCCAGGAGATGGTCAAGGCCAGCTTCGCCGATCAGGGTTTCCTCAAGGGCACCCCGCTGGTGGCGGTCAACTCGATCAACTGGGCGCGGATCATGGCCCAGATCGTCTACTACTTCCATGCGGCCCTGCAGCTGGGTGCCCCGGCGCGCTCCATCGCCTTCTCGGTGCCCACCGGCAACTTCGGCGACATCTTCGCCGGCTACCTGGCGCGCAACATGGGGCTGCCGGTGAGCCAGCTGGTGGTGGCCACCAACCGCAACGACATCCTGCACCGCTTCATGTCCGGCAACCGCTACGACAAGCAGCAGCTGGAAGCCACGCTGTCGCCGTCCATGGACATCATGGTCTCGTCCAACTTCGAGCGCCTGCTGTTCGACCTGCACGGTCGCGACGGCCTGGCCCTGGCCGAGCTGATGGCGAACTTCCGCAGCAGCGGCACCCTGACGGTGGCGGACGATCGCTGGACCGAAGCGCGCAAGCTGTTCGACTCCCTGGCCGTGAGCGACGAGGAGACCTGCGCCACCATCGCCGAGGTCTTTGCCGCCACCGGCGAGGTACTGGATCCGCACACCGCCATCGGCGTGAGCGCCGCTCGCGAATGCCGCCGCAGCCTGGCCACCCCGATGGTGGTGCTTGGCACGGCCCACCCGGTGAAATTCCCCGAAGCGGTGGAAAAGGCCGGCATCGGCGCGACCCTCAGCCTGCCGACCCACCTGGCCGATCTGCTGCAGCGTGAAGAGCGCTGCACCGTGCTGCCCAACGACCTCGCCGCCGTCCAGGCCTTCGTCGCCCGCCACGGCAAGCGTGGTCAGCCGCTGTAGGGTAGTTTGCCCAACCTACGACCGTAGGTTGGGCAGAGACGGCTCCATCGTCGAAGCCCAACAAAGTCGGACGCGAATCGTCTTTGTTGGGCTTCGCTGCGCTCAGCCCAACCTACGCTGGACCGTAGGTTGGGCTGAGACGGCTCCCTCGTCGAAGCCCAACACGGCGGACTCCAACCGTCTTTGTTGGGCTTCGCTGCGCTCAACCCAACCTACGCTGACCTGTAGGTTGGGTTGAGACGGCTCCATCGTCGAAGCCCAACGAGGCAGACTCCAACCGTCGCTGCTACGCTCAGCCCAACCTACGGATCCACGGTCCCAAGCCCCTCGGCCTTTTCCGGTACAATGCCCGGCTTTCCCTGCCGGTGACCCGCCCATGGCTCTGCAAGCCACGCCCTACAAAGTCGAACTCAACCTCACCGATCTGGATCGCGGGGTCTACGAGAATCTGCGCCTGACCGTGGCGCGGCATCCCTCCGAGACCGAGGAGCGAATGGCGGTGCGGTTGCTGGCCTATGTGCTCTGGTACAACGAGCAGCTGGCCTTCGGTCGTGGCCTGTCCGACGTCGACGAGCCGGCGCTGTGGGAAAAGAGTCTCGATGGCCGGGTGCTGCACTGGATCGAAGTCGGCCAGCCCGATGCCGAGCGCCTGACCTGGTGCAGCCGTCGCACCGAGCGCACCAGCCTGCTGGCCTACGGCAATCTGCGCGTCTGGCAGACCAAGGTGGTGGACGCGGTCAGGACGCTGAAGAATCTGCACATCGCCGCGGTTCCCGCCGAGCCCTTGGCCGAACTGGCCCGCGATCTGCCGCGCAGCATTTCCTGGCAGGTGATGATCAGCGAAGGCACCCTGTTCGTCACCGACGACCGCGGTCAGCACGAATTGCAGCTGGAATGGCTGCTGGGCGAACGTTGATGCGCCTGGAGCCCCGTCCGCTGCCGGCGGTATTGCCCGACCTGGGCGATCTGCCGCCGCTGCTCACCCGGCTCTATGCCGCGCGCGGCGTGACCCTGCCGGAAGAACTGGACAAGGGCCTGGCGCGGCTGGTGCCCTATCACCAGCTCAAGGGCATCGAGGCGGCGGTGGAGCTGCTGGCGCGCGCTCTGGAAGAGCGCCGGCGCATCCTCATCGTCGGCGATTTCGATGCCGATGGCGCCACCGCCAGCGCCGTGGGCGTGCTGGCCCTGCGCCGCCTGGGCGCGGCCTGGGTCGACTACCTGGTGCCCAATCGCTTCGAATACGGCTACGGCCTGACGCCCGAGATCGTTGCCGTGGCCCTGCAGCGCGAACCCGAGGTGCTGCTCACCGTCGACAACGGCATCTCCAGCCTGGACGGCGTGGCCGCGGCCAAGGCGGCCGGGTTGCAGGTGGTCATCACCGACCACCACCTGCCGGGTGCCGAATTGCCCGCCGCCGATGCCATCGTCAATCCGAATCAGCCGGCCTGTGCCTTCCCCAGCAAGTGCATCGCCGGGGTCGGGGTGATCTTCTATGTGATGCTGGCCCTGCGCAGTCGCATGCGCGAGAACGGCTGGTTCGCCCGTCAGGGCCTGGCCGAGCCCAACCTAGCCGAGTTGCTGGATCTGGTCGCCCTCGGCAGCGTCGCCGATGTCGTGCCGCTTGATGCCAACAACCGCATCCTGGTGCACCAGGGACTGATGCGTATCCGCGCCGGTCGGGCGCGCCCGGGGCTCAAGGCGCTGCTGGAAGTGGCCGGGCGCCAACCGGGTAAGGTGGCCTCCAGCGACCTGGGTTTCATTCTCGGCCCGCGGCTCAATGCGGCGGGGCGCCTGGACGACATGTCCATCGGTATCGAGCTGCTACTCTGCGAAGACCCGCAACTGGCGCAGGAATACGCTCAGCAGCTGGACGACTTCAACAAGGATCGCAAGAGCATCGAGCAGGGCATGCAGCGCGAGGCGCTCAAGCAGCTCAAGGAGTTGCCGGAAGACAATCTGCCCTTCGGTCTCTGTCTGTTCGACCCGGAGTGGCACCAGGGCGTGATCGGCATCCTCGCCTCGCGCCTCAAGGAAAAGTATCACCGCCCGGCGCTGGCCTTCGCCGACGACGGCAGTGGCAACGGCATGCTCAAGGGCTCGGCGCGTTCGGTACCCGGGCTGCACATCCGCGATGCCCTGGACGCCGTGGCGACCCGTCATCCGGGGCTCATCACCAAGTTCGGCGGTCACGCCATGGCCGCCGGCCTTAGTCTGCCCCAGGCGCATTATGAGACCTTTGCCAGCGCCTTCGACGCCGAGGTCCGTCGCCATCTGCAGGCCGACGACCTCAGTGGGCGCCTGCAGACCGATGGCTGCCTCGCTCCGAGCGAATTCCAGCTCGATCTGGCCCAGGCCCTGCGCAAGGCCGGCCCTTGGGGGCAGCAGTTCCCCGAGCCGCTGTTTCACGGCACCTTCGAGATCCTCTCCCAGCGCCTGCTCAAGGAACGGCACCTCAAGCTGACCCTGCGCAGCGAGCAGGGCGGCCCGGAGCTGGACGGCATCGCCTTCAACATCGACCGTGACACCTGGCCCGATCCCAACATCCGCTGGGCCGAGCTGGCCTATCGGCTGGACGTGAATGAATTCCGCGGCAACGAGAGCGTGCAGTTGCTGGTGGTGCACCTGGCACCGCGTTAGTCGGAACAGCGACCTATTCTGTTCGGGAACACTCCAATGCGGTGAATCCCGACTAGACGAGGTCCGCCATGAGTCTCCTGTTCCAGCCCCTGACCCTGCGTCAGCTGACCCTGCCCAATCGCGTGGTGGTCTCCCCGATGTGTCAGTATTTCAGCGAAGACGGCTTCGCCAACGACTGGCACCTGGTTCACCTGGGCAGTCGCGCCACCGGTGGCGCCGGCCTGGTGATCTTCGAGGCTACCGCGGTCACCGCCGACGGGCGCATCACGCCCCAGGACCTGGGGTTGTGGAAGGACGAGCAGATCGAGCCCCTGCGCCGTATCACCCAGTTCATCGAAGGCCAGGGCAGCGTAGCCGGTATCCAACTGGCCCATGCGGGCCGTAAGGCCAGTACCTGGCAACCCTGGCTCGGCAAGCACGGCAGCGTGCCCATCGCCGAAGGCGGCTGGGTGCCGGTGGCGCCCTCGGCCATCGCCTTCGATCCCCAGCACACCCGGCCCACCGCCATGGATCGCGACGATATCGCCAGCATCCGCCGGGCCTTCGTGGACACCGCCGAGCGCGCCCTGGCGGCCGGCTTCAAGGTGGCCGAGGTCCATGCCGCCCACGGCTATCTGCTGCACCAGTTCCTCTCGCCGCTCTCCAATCGCCGCGAGGACGATTACGGCGGCAATTTCGAGAATCGCATTCGCCTGTTGCTGGAAGTCACCGCTGATGTCCGCGCGGTCTGGCCGGAAGCGTTGCCGCTGTTCGTGCGGGTTTCAGCCACCGACTGGGTGGAAGACGGCTGGGATGTCGATGAGACGGTGGAGCTGGCACGCCGATTGAAGACCCTGGGCGTCGACCTGATCGACGTCTCCTCCGGCGGCACCGCCGCCCAGGCCGACATTCCCACCGGGCCCGGCTACCAGACCCAGTTCGCCGAGCGGGTGCGCAAGGAGGCTGGGATTCCCAGTGGCGCGGTGGGCATGATCACCGATGCGGCCCAGGCCGAGCACGTGCTGCGTACCGGTCAGGCCGATCTGGTGCTGCTGGCCCGCGAACTGCTGCGCGATCCCTATTGGCCGCTGAATGCCGCCGAAGCCCTACGGGAAAAGGTCTCCTGGCCGCCACAATACGTGCGCGCCGCGCACCGGGATACGCCGCTGCGCAAGCCGTTCGGGGAGGAATAGGGCGCGGGACGGAGCCATCCGTGCGGATGGCTCCCCGAGTCAGGGCTTGACCGGGCGCAGCATCGCCTCCAGGGCGTCGCTGTCGTAGTAGTCGCCCAGATACCAGATGCGGCCGTCGCGGATCTTCATGATGCTGGCGCCGCGGATCTTGACCGGTTGCTTGCCGGTGGCGGTGACGCGGTTGCCGGTCAGTTCCCATTCGAAGGCGATGCTGCGCGGGCCGATGACCGGCTTGTGCACCATCTTTACCTGTAGATCCGGGACGGCCTTGAGGGTGACCTTGACGATGCGGTCGCGGGCCTGGGTGCGGCTGGTCTCGGTGGTGGCGGCGCCGCTGTCGAAATACTGCACCTTGGGGTCGAGCAGGGCGCTGGCGGCCTCGGCATCGTGATCGTTCCAGGCATCGAGATAGCGATTGGCAATGAGGCGGGCATCCTCGGCGGCGGCCTGGACCTGGCCGGCGATGAGGGCGAGCGAAAGCGCGAACAGCACAGCCAGACGCGAGCGCATGGGGTGTCTCCGGCAACTGCAAGGGAAAGGCGCAAGAGTAGCGCCGTGGGCGGCCCGCGGTCAGCAATATTTTGTATCAACCGGCTGGTCGCGACGGCGACCCCGGCAACATTCGGTAAGCAGGTGCCGGGAGCCAGACGGTGTGCTCAGCGGTCCTAAAGAGCTGAATCCTGACTCTGTGGAGGTCATCCATGAACACCCGCGGTTTGCTTGATCAACTGCTCAAGGCGGGCCAGCAGGCCCTGGCCAAGAAGACCGGTCACTCGGCCCCCCGACCCGGCACGGCATCCACCGGCAAGGATTCCCTGGGCGGTCTGCTCTCCGGACTGGGCAACAGCGGCCTGGCGGCTGGGGCCCTGACTGCGCTGCTGGGCAGCAAGCGCGGTCGCGCCATGGGTGGCAAGGCGGTCGGCTATGGCGGTCTGGCGGCGCTGGGCATGGTGGCCTACAAGGCCTATCAGTCCTGGCAGGCCAATCAGGCCCAGGGTACGGCAGCCGTCGAGCCCCGTACCGTGGATCGGGTACCGGAGCACGAAGCCGAGGCCCATGGCCGGGCGGTGCTGATCGCCCTGATCGCGGCAGCCAAGGCCGATGGTCATGTCGATGACCAGGAGCGCCAGGCCATCGAAGCCGAGATGGCCAAGCTGGACAACGATCCCGAGTTGCGCAGCTGGTTGCAGCGCGAACTGGAACAACCGCTGGATCCGGCCAAGGTCGCCGCGGCGGCGGAAACGCCCGAGATGGCCGCCGAGATGTACCTGGCCAGCCTGATGCTGATCGACGATCAGCAATACATGGAAAAGGCCTACCTGGACGAGCTGGCACGCCAGCTGCGCCTGGAGCCGGGCCTGCGGGCCGAACTGGAACGTGAGGCCGCGGCGGTCTGACCGCTAGGCGAGCGGGCGTTCCTCGCCCAGCAGGACGCTCCGCTCCGCCGCGCAGAGGTGCAGCAGGAAATCCCAGACCACGCGCAGGCGCGCGGAGCGGTGCAATTCCCGGTGCGTCGAGATCCAGTATTCCCGAGTAAAGGAGCGTTCTGGCAACACGCCCTCCAGCGGCGTGCCCTGACCTACCAGATAGCAGGGCAGCACGGCGATGCCGATGCCGGCGCAGGCCGCTTCGCGCTGGGCGATGACACTGGTGCTGCGAAAGACGATGCGCGGATCCGAACAGAGTCCCTGGATGAATTGCAGTTCGCGGGTGTACAGCAGGTCGTCGACGTAGCCGATGAAGGTCTGTTCGCCGAGGTCGGCTTCGGCATCCAGCGCCGGTGCTCGATCCAGGTAGGCGCGACTGGCATAGAACCTCAGACGATAGGGCGTCAGTCGCCGACCGATCAGGCCTTCGGCGGTGGGCCTTTCCAGGGTGATGGCGATGTCCGCTTCGCGGTTGGTGACGCTGACGAAGCGCGGCACCGAGACCAGCTCCACTTCCAGGCCCGGATAATCGCGCAGCAGCGCTCCTAGGCGCTGGGCGAGAAAACCGGTGCCCAGGCCTTCGGTCACCCCGACCCGTACCTGACCCAGCGGATTGAGTCGCTGGGTCACGGCCTCCTGGGCCAGCAGTGCGGCTTCTTCCATCGCCTGGGCATGCGCCAGCAGGGCCTGGCCGGCGGGGGTGAGCTGATAGCCGCTGGCCTGTTGCACCAGCAGCTGACTGCCCAGGGCGCGTTCCAGCGCCTCCAAGTGACGGGCGACGGTGGCATGACTGACGCCCAGGCTGCGGGCGGCGGTAAGCAGGCGGCCATGGCGCTGGACCTCCAGAAAAACCCGCAGATCGTTCCAGTCGAACATCCCTTTTCCTCGTCTAGGCCTGTCTACCTGGCCGCTTGCTGGTCTCTGTTCAGAAATGCACAGCCGTTGCCCGTTTTCTGCGACTGTTGTTCGCGGATGACGACACTAGGATAGGGACCACAACAACAAAAAAGCGAGGGAACGTCATGCCCGGTCCTGCTGCGGAATATGACTTCATCATCGTCGGCGCCGGTCCGGCCGGCTGCCTGCTGGCCAATCGGCTGTCCGCCGATCCGGCCCATCGCGTGCTGCTGCTGGAAGCCGGCGGCCGTGACAACCATCCCTGGATCCACATCCCCGTCGGCTATCTGTTCTGCATCGGCAATCCGCGCACCGACTGGTGCTTCAAGACCGAGGTGGAAGCGGGCCTGGGTGGCCGCGCGCTCAACTATCCGCGTGGCCGGGTGCTGGGTGGCTGCTCGTCCATCAACGGCATGATCTACATGCGCGGCCAGGCCCGTGACTATGACGGCTGGGCCGCCGCTGGCAATCCCGGCTGGGGCTGGCAGGACGTACTGCCGCTGTTCAAGCGTATGGAAGATCATTGCGACGGCGCCTCGGCCGTTCATGGTGCCGGGGGTGAATGGCGGGTCGAGCGGCAGCGCCTGCACTGGACCCTGCTCGATGCCTTTCGCAGTGCCGCGGGTGAAACCGGCATCGCGCCGGTGGAAGACTTCAACACCGGCGACAACGAAGGCTGCGGCTACTTCCAGGTCAATCAGCGTAATGGCGTGCGCTGGAATGCCGCCAAGGCCTTTCTCAAGCCCATCCGCCAGCGTGCCAATCTGCAGGTGCTGACCGGGGTGCAAGTGGAGCGGGTGCTGCTGGAGGAGGGCAGGGCACGGGCGGTGCTGGCGCGGCTGCCGGGCCAGGCCGAACCCCAGCGCCTGGTGGCGCGGCGGGAGATCGTGCTCTGCGCCGGCGCCATTGGCTCGCCGACCCTGTTGCAACGTTCCGGCATCGGTCCGCGCGGCCTGCTCGAAGGGCTGGGCATCGGTGTCCAGCATCGGCTGGAAGGGGTCGGCGGCAACCTGCAGGATCACCTGCAACTGCGGCTGATCTATCGGGTGCACGGCGTGCCGACCCTCAATGCCCTGGCCGGCAGTCTCTGGGGCAAGCTGGGCATGGGCCTGGAGTATCTCTGGAGTCGCAGTGGTCCCCTGGCCATGGCGCCGAGCCAGCTGGGCGCCTTCGCCCGTTCCGATCCCGGGCAGCCCTCGGCCAATCTGCAGTATCACGTGCAGCCGCTGTCGCTGGAGCGCTTCGGCGAGCCCCTGCACGGCTTTCCCGCCTTTACCGCCTCGGTGTGCAACCTGCGCCCGGCCAGTCGTGGCCAGGTGGCCATCCGCAGCGCCGACCCGCTGGCCGCGCCGCTGATCCAGCCGCGCTACCTCAGCGCGCCGGAGGATCTCAAGGTGGCCGCCGACGCCATCCGCCTGACCCGGCGCATCGCCGCGGCGCCGGCACTGGCCGCTTACCGGCCCGAGGAGTATCTGCCAGGCCCGGCCTATCAGAGCGAGGAAGAACTGCAGCAAGCCGCGGGCGCCATTGGCACCACCATCTTCCATCCTTCCGGCACCTGCCGCATGGGGCAGGGCGCCGACGCCGTGGTGGACGCCCGCCTGCGGGTGCATGGCATTCCCGGGCTGCGGGTGGCCGACGCCTCCATCATGCCGACCCTGGTCTCGGGCAACAGCTGTTCGCCGACCCTGATGATCGCCGAGCAGGCGGCCACCTTCATGCTGGCCGAGGCGCGGGAGCAGGGCAGTCACGAGCTGCCCGCCGCGGTCGCCCGGGCCAGCGCCGTCTCGGCGGCCTAGCTGCGTCCATCCGGTTCCACCGACGGCGGGGCCTCCCGCCGTTTCCACCGTAGTAGCTGTCGCCCATAACAACAATCAGCCCGGCGATCCCGGGTCAGGAGAACGTGCGATGTCCGACTATGCCCAACCCCGGGTCCAACCCAGCGCGGCCAGCAGTCGCCGCGAAGAACGCAAGGTGATCTTCGCCTCGTCCCTGGGAACCGTCTTCGAGTGGTACGACTTCTTTCTCTACGGCGCCCTGGCGGCGGTGATCAGCAAGCAGTTCTTCGCCGGCGTCAACGACACCACCGCCTTCATCTTCGCCCTGCTGGCCTTCGCCGCCGGTTTCGTGGTGCGGCCCTTCGGTGCCCTGGTGTTCGGCCGCCTGGGCGACCTGGTCGGGCGCAAGTACACCTTTCTCGCCACCATCATCCTCATGGGCATCGCCACCTTCGGCGTCGGCCTGCTGCCCACCTATGCCAGCATCGGCGTGGCCGCACCCATCATCCTGGTGGTGCTGCGCCTGCTGCAGGGCCTGGCCCTGGGCGGTGAGTACGGCGGCGCCGCTACCTACATCGCCGAGCACGCGCCGCCCGGCAAGCGCGGTGCCCACACCAGCTGGCTGCAATCCACCGCGACCCTGGGGCTGTTGCTGTCGCTGGTGGTGATCCTGGTCTGCCGCTACCTGACCGGCGACCAGTTCGAGGTCTGGGGCTGGCGCCTGCCGTTCCTGCTGTCGATCTTCCTGCTGGCCATCTCCACCTGGATCCGCCTGTCGATGCACGAATCGCCGGCCTTCCTGCGCATGAAGGCCGAAGGCAAGCAGAGCAAGGCGCCGATCCGCGATTCCTTCACCAACTGGAGCAATCTCAAGGTGGTGCTGATCGCGCTGTTCAGCATCAACGGCGGCCAGGCGGTGACCTTCTACCTGTCGCAGTTCTATGTGATGTTCTTTCTCACCCAGACCCTCAAGCTGGATCCGGTGCTGGCCAACAACCTGCTGATCGTCAGCGTGATCCTGGGCGCCCCCTTCTTCGTCATCGCCGGCTGGCTGTCGGACAAGGTCGGCCGCAAGCCGATCCTGATGCTGGGCCTGCTGCTGGCCACGGTGCTCTACTTTCCGCTGTTCAAGGCCCTGACCCACTACGCCAATCCACAGATCTACCAGGCCAGCCAGCAGGCGCCCATCGTGGTGACCGCCGATCCGGCCACCTGCACCTTCCAGTTCGATCCGGTAGGCAAGGCGCGTTTCGACAGCCCCTGCGACCGGGTCAAGACCCTGCTGGCCAAGAGCGGACTGCCCTACCGCAGCGTGGCGGCGGCACCGGGGGACGCGGTGCAGGTCAATGTCGGCGACAAGGTCATCGTCGGCTATGACGAGCCAGCCCTGCGCGCCGCGGTACAGGCCGCCGGCTACCCGGCCAAGGCCGATGCGGCGCAGGTCAACAAGCCCATGGTGGTGGCGGTGATCTTCGCCCTGATCCTCATCGCCACCCTCTGCTACGGACCCCTTGCGGCACTGATGGTGGAGCTGTTTCCCACCCGCATCCGCTACACCTCCATGTCGCTGCCGTACCACATCGGCAATGGCTGGTTCGGCGGCTTCCTGCCCACGGTGTCCTTCGCCCTGGTGGTCTATACCGGCGACATCTTCTACGGCCTCTGGTACCCGGTACTGGTGACCGGCGTCAGCCTGGTGGTAGGCCTGCTGTGTCTGCCGGAAACCCGCCACCGCGATCTCGACGCCGATTGAGGCCCAGCAGGCGGCGAATCCCCGTCGCACGCTGAGTTTCGCCGCCGATTGGGTTATACTCGCGAGCTTTTCCACAGCTTTTCTCGCGAGTGTTTCCCCCATGGAAATCAACCCGATCGTCACCAGCATCAAGGACCTCTCCAGCCGCACCGAGACCATTCGGGGGTATCTTTGACTACGATCTGAAAAAGGATCGTCTCGTCGAAGTCGAGCGCGAGCTCGAAGACCCCGCTGTCTGGAACAAGCCCGAATACGCCCAGAACCTTGGCCGCGAGCGCGCGCTGCTGGCCCAGGTGGTCGGTACCCTGGACGAGCTGAACGGCGGCCTGGCGGATGCCAACGACCTGTTGGAAATGGCCGCCGAAGAGGAAGACCAGAGCGCGGTCGATGACGTGGCGGCCGAGGTGGAGCGCCTGCGCGGCATCCTCGAGAAGCTGGAATTCCGCCGCATGTTCAGCGGCGAGATGGACCCCAACAACTGCTACCTGGACATCCAGGCCGGCTCCGGCGGCACCGAGGCCCAGGACTGGGCCAACATGCTCTTGCGCATGTACCTGCGCTGGGCCGACCAGCACGGCTTCAGCGCCGAGATCGTCGAGTTGTCGGAAGGCGAGGTCGCCGGCATCAAGGGCGCCACCGTGCACATCAAGGGCGAATACGCCTTTGGCTGGCTGCGCACCGAGATCGGCGTGCACCGCCTGGTGCGCAAGAGTCCCTTCGACTCGGGCAACCGTCGCCACACCTCCTTTACCGCGGTGTTCGTCTCGCCCGAGATCGATGACAACATCGACATCGAGATCAACCCGTCCGATCTGCGCGTCGACACCTACCGCTCCTCCGGTGCCGGCGGCCAGCACGTGAATACCACCGACTCCGCGGTGCGGATCACCCACGTGCCCACCAACACCGTGGTGGCCTGCCAGAACGAGCGCTCCCAGCACGCCAACAAGGACACCGCCATGAAGATGCTGCGGGCCAAGTTGTACGAGTTGGAGATGCAGAAGCGCAACGCCGCCTCCCAGGCCCTGGAAGACTCCAAGTCCGATATCGGCTGGGGCCACCAGATCCGCTCCTACGTCCTCGACGCCTCGCGGATCAAGGATCTGCGCACCGGCGTGGAACGCAGCGACTGCGACAAGGTGCTCGACGGCGATCTGGACGAATACCTCGAAGCCAGCCTCAAGCAGGGCGTTTAATCCATCATTTCCTGTAGGAGCGGTCGCATCGGCGCACCGCCATGGCCGCGATAAAACTCTATCGCGGCCATGGGCCGCTCCTACGGTCAGCACCCCAGGTAAAGAGCAGACATGAGCGAACAACCCCTAGATCCCCAAGCCCAGGAACAGGAAGACAACAAGCTGATCGCCCAGCGCAAGGAAAAGCTTTCCGCGCTGCGTGACCAGCAGGCCATTCCCTTCCCCAATGACTTCCGCCGTGACAGCCTGGCCGGTGACCTGCAGCAGCAGTACGCCGACAAGACCAAGGAAGAGCTGGAAGCCGCGGGCATCAAGGTCAAGGTGGCCGGCCGCATCATGCTCAACCGCGGCGCCTTCATGGTGCTGCAGGACACCAGCGGGCGCATCCAGGTCTACGTCGACCGCAAGACCCTGCCGGCCGAGACCCTGGAAGCGGTCAAGACCTGGGACCTGGGCGACATCATCGCCACCGAAGGCACCCTGGCCCGCTCCGGCAAGGGCGATCTCTACGTCAACATGAGCGACGTGCGCCTGCTGACCAAGTCGCTGCGCCCGCTGCCCGACAAGCACCACGGCCTGACCGACACCGAGCTGCGCTATCGCCAGCGCTATGTCGACCTGATCGTCAACGAAGAGGTGCGCCAGACCTTCCGCGTGCGCTCCCAGGTCATCGCCCACATCCGCCGCTTCCTCATGGAGCGCGGTTTCCTCGAAGTGGAAACGCCCATGCTGCAGACCATTCCCGGCGGCGCGGCGGCCAAGCCCTTCGAAACCCACCACAACGCCCTGGACATGGCCATGTTCCTGCGTATCGCGCCGGAGCTGTACCTCAAGCGGCTGGTGGTCGGTGGCTTCGAGAAGGTCTTCGAGATCAACCGCAACTTCCGTAACGAAGGCGTCTCGACCCGGCACAATCCCGAGTTCACCATGCTCGAGTTCTACCAGGCCTACGCCGACTACCGCGACAACATGGACCTCACCGAGGAACTGTTCCGCGAACTGGCCATGGCCGTGCTCGGCACCACCGACGTGCCCTATGGCGACAAGGTGTTCCACTTCGGCGAGCCCTTCGTGCGCCTGTCGGTGTACGACTCCATCCTCAAGTACAACCCGGACATCACTGCGGAAGACCTGCAGGACGTCGAGAAGGCCCGCGCCATCGCCAAGAAGGCCGGCGCCAAGGTCCTCGGCCACGAAGGCCTGGGCAAGCTGCAGGTGATGATTTTCGAGGAGCTGGTGGAGAGCAAGCTGGAGCAGCCGCACTTCATCACCGAGTACCCCTTCGAGGTCTCGCCGCTGGCCCGGCGCAACGACGACAATCCCAGCGTCACCGACCGCTTCGAGCTGTTCATCGGTGGCCGCGAGATCGCCAACGCCTACTCCGAGCTCAACGACGCCGAAGACCAGGCCGAGCGCTTCATGCTGCAGGTCCAGGAAAAGGACGCCGGTGACGACGAGGCCATGCACTACGACGCCGACTTCATCAACGCCCTGGAATACGGCATGCCGCCCACCGCCGGCGAAGGCATCGGCATCGACCGCCTGGTGATGCTGCTGACCAACTCGCCGTCGATCCGCGACGTCATCCTCTTCCCGCACATGCGTCCGCAATAAGCGCCGCGCCTCCTTTTCGGGGGCGCCGCTGGCACCTGCTGACTCGGGGCTCTGTCATCAAAGGTTCATCCGGACCTGCTAACAGAGCCCTGATGTCGCGTTCCCTCCGCAGGTAGCCATGACCAACACCCTGATCCCCCTGCATCCGGCCGCCGAACGGCTGGGGCTGCTCTATGCCTACCATTTCACCTCCGGTCAGCCGGGGCGTGCCCTGACCATGGCGCCGGAAGATCCCTGGGACGCGGAAGAGGGTGGCTTTCGCTGGCTGCACTTCAACCTGGCCCATGCCGCCGCCGAGCGCTGGATGCGCGAGCACCTGGGACTGCCCGAGGAATTCTTCGAATCCCTACACGCCGGTTCCCATTCGACCCGGCTGGAGCCAGCCGACGATACCCTGCTCGGGGTGGTGAACGACGTGACCCTGGCCTACGGACAGGTCTCGGTGGACGTCGCCACCCTCTGGGCCTGTGCCCGACCGGGACTGCTGGTGACCGCCCGGGCCCAGCCGCTGCGCTCGGTGGATCGCCTGCGCCACGCGGTACGCCGGGGCGAGGGCTTCGGCTCGACCCTGGAATTGCTGGTGCATCTGCTGCGCGACCAGGCCGATGTGCTGACCGGCATCATCCGCGACACCACGGTCAAGGTGGATGCCATCGAGGATCGGCTGCTGTCCCAGCGGCTGGCCGCCAGTCGCGCCGAGCTGGGTAGTCTGAGACGCGCCCTGGTGCGTTTGCAGCGCCTGCTGGCCCTGGAGCCGGGCTCGCTGCTGCGCCTGCTCAACCGGCCGCCCGCCTGGCTGCGCCGCGACGACATCCAGACCCTGCGCGAGGCCACCGAGGAATTCGACCGGGTGCTGGACGACCTCGCCGCCCTGGTGGAGCGTCTCAAGCTGCTGCAGGAGGAGATCGCCGCCGCCTCCGCCGAGCAGACCAACCGCACCCTGTTCACCCTGACCCTGGTCACGGTGCTGGCCCTGCCGATCAACATCATCGCCGGCTTTTTCGGCATGAACGTCGGCGGCATTCCGCTTGCCGATTCGCCCCATGGCTTCTGGATCCTGGTAGCGTTGGTGGCGACCTTTACCGTGCTGGCCGGTAGCCTGGCCTTCCGCAAGCGCGGCGACTGACCAGAGTCATGCAACCGTTGCAGGCACCGCGCGGTCTCTAGGGGAACCCCCACTGGAGACCGCAATGGACTTCAAGGACTACTACGAGGTGCTCGGCGTCGCCCCTGATGTCGACGACAAGACCCTCAAGACCACCTACCGCAAACTGGCGCGCAAGTACCACCCCGATGTGAGCAAGGAGGCCGATGCCGAGGCCCGCTTCAAGGAGGTGGCCGAGGCCTATGATGTCCTACGCGATCCGCACAAGCGTGCGGAATACGACCAGGTGCGCCTCTATCAGCAACAGGGCGAGCGCTTCCAGGTGCCGCCGGATTGGCAACCGGGCTCGGGTGCCGACTACAGCGATCCCCATGCCGGCTTCGGCCAGGATTATTCGGACTTCTTCGAGTCCCTGTTCGGTGCCGCCGGACGCTCGCAGCAGGGTGGCTTCGCCCGCCGTGGCCGCGACGTCGAGCTGGAATTACCTCTGTTTCTCGAAGAGAGCCAGGCCGGCAGCACCAAGCCGCTGAGCTTTTCGTTGCCGCAGCGTGACGAGCTGGGCCGGCGCGTCGGCGAGACCACCAAGACCCTCAACGTCAAGATTCCCGCCGGCAGCACCGACGGCGAGCGTATCCGCTTGAAAGGGCAGGGCGAGCCGGGCATCGGTGGCGCGGAGCCGGGTGACCTCTACCTGGTCATCCGTCTGGTGCCTCATCCCCTGTTCGACGTGGATGGCCAGGACCTGGTGGTCAGCGTGCCGCTCGCCCCCTGGGAGGCGGCCTTGGGCGCCAAGGTGCAGGTGCCGACGCTGGATGGGCAGATCATGCTCAGCATCCCGCCCGGCAGCCAGAACGGTGCGCGGCTGCGGGTACGGGGCAAGGGCCTGGCCGGCAAGAACGGGCAGGGCGATCTGCATGCCCTGCTCAAGGTGGTGATGCCGCCCAAAGGCGATGAAGCAACCCAGGCGCTGTGGCGCCAACTGGCCGAGCGGGCGGCCTTCGATCCCCGCCAAGACTGGAGGAAAGTCTGATGAGCAGTCTGATCGTCCTGCAGGAATTCTGCGTGCTCTGCGAGGTGAGCGAGCCGGTGGTGGTGGAAATCGTCGAACACGGCATCCTGGCGCCCCAGCGTGGCAAGCGCCCGGCCGAGTGGCATTTCGACACCGGTGCCCTGCACCGCGCCCGCCGCGCCGTGCGTCTGCGCCACGAACTGGACCTGGACTGGTCCGCGACCGCTCTAGCGCTGCACCTCTTGGATGAGGTGGAAGAACTGCGGCGGGAGAACCAACGGCTGCGACGGCGCCTGGAACGCTTCGCTGGCGAGCTGCGGGACGTCTGACCGGCCGCGTAGGGTGGATTGAGCCGGCATCATCGTCCGAACCCAACAGTCGGAGCCGCGTCTGGTTGTTGGGCTTCGCTGTATTCAGCTCACTTCAAGAAATAAAGCGCCCAGTTCTTCTCCGGAGGCCGGGCGAGGACGCCGGATGTAAGGTTTCCAGCGCCTAGGTAAGTTTCGATCATTGCCAGAGGCCGCCTCTAATGGGGCCTTTCTTACATAAGATAGACTCTTAACCGCAGTGTCCTTGGGATTGATATGTGACACGTCGGCTGAGATGGTGCTGCCGAGATGTTTACTGTGCCGGTGGTATCAGCCCCTCATTTGAAAGCGTTGATTTAAGGCCTGATAGAGTCTTTTAACTACTTATTCGTTGTTCCTGATCTCTCTTAGCAGCCAGTTCGCGAAGCGCTGACGACTGTCACAGCCGGAAATCGGTTCTGGAGATAAAAGATAATAAGCAGATCCGTCTTCGAGAAATCCATGCGGCGCCACCAACTGTCCCGCAGCAACATCTTCTTGTACCATCAAAAAAGAAGCTATAGCCACACCCAGCCCAGCAGTTGCAGCCTGAATGGAGAGATAAAAGTGTTCGTAGGTTACGTTACGTTTGCTTTTTATTGATCTGCCAGCCGTCGACGCCCAGGTAGGCCAAGCATTGAGGCGTGAGCTCGTATGAAGAAAAACTGTATCTTCATTATCAATGCTTGATGCGTGAGCTCCTGCCGCTACCGGCCCTGTGCGCTCTTTGCAGATGAATAGCGCTTCGACACTGTCATCCCATTTGAAATCATTGCGGCGGAGCGCAATATCAACCCTGGTACGTCGAAAATCGATTGCCCCGCCTGCTGCCACCAAATGCAAAGTAATATCGGGACATGCAGATTGAAATGACCCCAGCTTAGGAATAAGCCAACGCATCGCTATCGTGGGCTCGCAGGACAAGGTCAAAACATTCTCCATGGCCGAGTTTCGGATTCGATCTGACACCTGCGCGAGCTCGTCGAACATTCTACTAGTGACCTGTCTCAGCTCACGTCCAGCCTTGTTCAGATATATAGATCGCCCTCTTCTGTCGAACAGGGAAACACCCAGATCGTCCTCTAATAGTCGTACCTGTCTACTCACGGCACTGTGCGTGACATGCAGCTCAGCCGCGGCCTCCACAAAGCTTTCGGTTCTGGCTGCAATATCAAAAAAAACGCAAAGCATTCAGTGGTGGCAGTTTCATATCGATCGGCAACGAAATGGAACAGGTTAGGCGATTTTAAATCGTTTTTATCTCGGTAAGCAACAAGGCATCATCCAGCAGCCACTCGGAAAAAAAGCTTCTATGAACACATCTAGGACAGTGATATGGATAGCACCTCTAGCTTTGCTCAATCTGCCAATCGTTCCAGTCACAGCTTTGCCGGCGTCCGTAAAGGGGTTGAGGACCTGTGCAAAAATATCGCCAAAAATGATTTTATAAACCTGCCGGCAAGGCGTACGTCCAAGCTGCTAGCTGAACAGGATGAAGACTTTTTGGAAGAATGGACTGCGTTTCAAGAAAGCTGGAATCTCTTGGAGCAGGATGGCTACATGAGGGACGGCGGTAGTTATCGCTATCGTCGGCATGCAACTTTTCACGCTGACCCTTTGGGCGTATCGGTCGAGCTTGTTCCGCATCAGCCTCACTATCAAAGCCTGGATTACAATCAGCTCAACGGCGATATCGCTCGGCACTTTTCGCCAATTGATCCGGGTACGATCAACAATCGAGCGTTCCTCGCTTCTATGAGGCTGTGCTGCGAAGCATTTGGACAACTCACTCCGTTTTTTTCTTGGCATATTGAGGTTCATCAATTTCGGATCTACGCCAAGCCAGGCCAGAGCTCCTCGCCCACCCCCGAAGGTGTACATCGTGACGGCGTAAATTTCGTATTCATGATGTTGATCAATCGAGTTAATGTCGTTAACGGTGAGACATCTATACACGATAGGCAAAAGAGGCGGCTGACTGCCTTCACGCTCACCAACCCTATGGACGTTGCTATCGTGAATGATGAAAGGGTAATGCATGGCGTAACGCCAATTATCCAGCTCGATACCGAACGAGAAGCCTACCGAGACGTCTTGGTCATTACTTTCAATAAAAAGTAGAGCCGTTCATGGACGGGCCATTCAGGCTCGTCCATCATAAAGGATCGACATGAACGAAATTCTAGCTGTAGCATTGATCACCATATTGGCAGTTATCAGCCCGGGCCCCGATTTTGCCATGGTAACCCGTAACAGCTTTCTGCACGGTCGAAAGGCCGGCCTGACAGCAGCTTTGGGTATTGCTTGTGGTGTTCAGATACACGTCTTCTACACAGTATTCGGTATCGCCCTGTTGATTGTGCAGTCACCTCGCCTACTGTTCGCTATGAAGCTGCTCGGGGCAGCCTACCTGATATATATAGGTATAAAATCATTCACTAACAAAAACCGAGTTGACCTCAATGCTGGCTTTGGAACATCTGAGCGCCTACTGTCGATCTTTCGGATGGGATTTCTTACCAATGCCCTCAATCCGAAGACAATGCTGTTCGTTGTGTCGACCTACACTCAGGTGGTAAAGCCTGACAGCTCTCTTGTCACAAACTTCGCCTACGGTCTGTTCATGTCGTTCTCTCACTGGGCTTGGTTCAGTCTCGTCGCTATCTTTTTCTCTGCAGAGATGCTCCGTCAGAAGATGCTTAGCAAGCAAATCGTACTAGACAGGGTCATCGGCGCCGCGCTGATGATACTCGGCGCCATGCTTTTAATGCCTACTACTCTCCGGTGATACGGGGTTCGCGAACGGACAGGTCAGAGGCAGACAGCACATGCTGTATCAGAACAATAGTGCCTCCTGATGCTAATTTCTATGTATTTCTGTAAGGATAGGTTCTGATGTTCGAAAGCTTCTATGCCAAGGAATGGGTTCAGGTGTCTACAGCCTTTGTCTTTGTGATAGTGATATTGATCACGCCGCTTATGTACTGGCGTATTAGTCGAAAGCTGAGCGGAGACAGTAGGAAGCAATTCATCGATGTCGCCTTCGATATGTATGGTGTTGTGTTTTTCCTATTGGTTGCACCCATTGGTTACTTGGTTTTGTATTTCTTCGGCTCTCAGTCTAAGTTTATGCTGAACGACCCTATGGCTTGGGTTTGCTTTATAGGTGGCGCCGCTTCAATTTATGATTTGATTCGAGCTTTGCTAAAGCTGAATGCTGCTGGCAGAGTGGCGCAGTGCGGTGAAAAATTCGAATCTATTTTAAAGTTCAAGAGGCTGGTTAAAATTGCCTTCTGCCTTTCATTAATCCCGCTGCTTTATGGGGCGTTCATGATTGGTGTCACTAACTTGGTGGCACCTGATTCCATTAATACGATGGCATGGTTTTTAACATTCATGATGACAGGCTTGGCAATTGTTTACGCAGTTGCATCCAGAGCGTTGCTCCTTGTTTCGCAAGCTTATGAACAAGGCTCTGGTTAGGCCGGCAAGATATGCAGAAGACCTGATGTAAGTGTGCGAAAATTCATTCCCGACCGAAGCCAGGTGATTGGTCCCTAACTCATATTCGCACTAGGTTTTTCGAGATCAAACAAGGCGAAGCGTAGGCAGGCATGGGGACCTTTCTGGACACGACAACGCCAGAGCCCGCCCTCTCTTCATTTGCGCCTACCCTTGAGCCTTAATCAATGGCCAGGGGACTACAGGCGTACGGAAGCGCCTCGCATGGCCGCGGCCTCCTTATCACCGCATGTGGCGTCTTACGCCAGGGTTATCCAGGATCAGCAATCACAGCCTGGATCTTGTTGGTCTTTTGCCAGGCAGTGCAGTTGACTTAACCAATCAGCTCAGGACTACCAAGTCTCTGGAAGCCTTGAGTCTCTGGCGGCGTGAAGAGAACTCCGTGAGTCGATCTGTAGCCGCGTAGGACTATCCCGCCGCAATCAACCCCCGCCGTTGCATCGCCTGTTCCTGACTCAGCCTTTCAATTCTTACCGGCAAGGACTTCGACGCCGGGGTATGGCTGCGGGTGTCGTGGTTGGCCAGCGGGGCCAGGCTGTTGGTCTCGGGATAGTAGGCGGCGCAACAACCGGCCGGTACGTCGAAGGCGATGACCTTGAAGGGCCCGGCCCGACGCGGATAGCCGTCCAGGGCATCACCGACGAAGTCGATGAAGTCACCCTCCTGCACCTCGTGGCGGCGCATGTCCTCCGGGCTGAGCATGGCCACCATGCGTTCGTCGATGTCGCGATAGCGATCGCGATTGGAATAGATGGTGGTGTTGAATTGGTCGTGGCTGCGGATCGTCATCAGTTGCAGATGCTCGGCATCCGGTGGGCTGTCGTCCTCGTCCAGCACGTCGCCGGGAAAGAGGAAGTTGGCCTTGCCGGTGGGGGTATCCCATTTCCGTTCACGGGCCGCATTGGGCAGGCGGAAGCCGCCAGGCTGTTCGATACGGGCGTTGTAGTCGGCGAATTGTTCGGGCAGCACCGCCTCGATCTTGTCGCGGATGAGCGCGTAATTGCCAACCAGGGCGTCCCAATCGATATGGGGATAGCGCTCGCCCAGGGTCGCCTTGGCGATGCCGGCGACGATGGCGATCTCCGACAGCAGTTCCGGCGAGGCCGGTTCCAGGCTACCGGTTGAGCCGTGCACCATGGACATGGAGTCTTCCACGGTGATGGTTTGCACTCCGCTGGCCTGGACATCGCGTTCGGTGCGGCCCAGGCAGGGCAGCAGGAAGGTGCTGCGACCGTGCAGGGTATGGCTCCAGTTGAGCTTGGTGGCGATCTGCACCGTCAGGCGCAGGTTGGCGACATGGGGCGCTACCCGGTCGATGTCGGGAATGGCGCGGAAGAAATTGCCGCCCAGGCCGATGAAGGCCTGGGGTTCGTCGCGCAGCAGGGCTTCGCAGCACTCCACCACGTCGTCGCCGCCCTCGCGGGGCGCCTGGAAATCGAACGCCTGGTCCAGCCTCGCCAGGAAGGGTTCCTTGGGCTTCTGGTAGATGCCCACGGTGCGGTCGCCCTGGACGTTGGAGTGGCCGCGTATGGGACAGGGGCCGGCACCAGGCTTGCCGACGTTGCCGCGCAGCAGCAACAGATTGATGATCTGCTGCAGGACATCGCCGCCGCGGCGGTGTTGGGTCACGCCCATGCCCCAGCAGGCGATCACCCGCTCGGCCTTCATGTAGACCTGAGCCGCGTCCCGCATGGCCGCCTGGGTCAGGCCGGAATAGCGCTCCAGACGCTCCCAGCTCAGCCCCCGGCAGTGTTCGGCGAAGGCTTCCAGGCCGACGCAATGCTGTTCGATGAATGCCACGTCGAGGATGCGCGGGGCGCCGCTGCGGCGCGCTTCGTCGTCAGCCTCGATGACGACCTTGCACAGCCCCTGCATGGCCGCCATGTCGCCGCCGATACGCACCTGGTGGTACTGGGAGCTGATGGCCACGCCGCCGCCCGGCAAGGCCATATCGCGCACGGCCTGGGGCGAGGCGAAGCGCACCAGGGCCTTTTCCCGCAGCGGATTGAAGGTGACGATGGGCACGCCGCGGTGCACGGCGTCGTGCAGTTCGCTCATCATTCGCGGACTGTTGGTACCAGGATTCTGGCCGATGATGAAGATGGCGTCGGCCTGCGCGAAATCCTCCAGGTCCAGGGTGCCCTTGCCGACGCCAATGCTCTCTGGCATGGCGGTGGTAGTGGTCTCGTGGCACATGTTGGAACAGTCGGGGAAATTATTCATGCCGTAGAGACGACCGAACAGCTGATAGAGAAAGGCCGACTCGTTGGACGAGCGGCCCGAGGTGTAGAGCTCCAGCTTCCAGGGATCGTCCAGGGCGCGCAGCTCGGCGCCGATCTCGGCGAAGGCGTCCGCCCAGCTCACCGGGCGATAGGTGTCGCTGGCGGCGTCGTAGCGCAGGGGGTGGGTGAGACGGCCCTGGTCTTCCAGGTCATGGTCGGTCCAGGTGCGCAGTTCGCTCAGGGTATGGCCGGCGAAGAATTCCGGGGTGGTACGCTTGCGCGTGGCCTCCCAGGCCACCGCCTTGGCGCCGTTCTCGCAGTATTCGAAAGTATGCGGGGTCTTCGGATCGGGCCAGGCGCAGCTCGGGCAGTCGAAGCCACCCGGCTTGTTCATGGTCAGCAATGCCTTGTTGCCGCGCATCAACACCTTCTGGCGGCTCAGGTGCTGGGTCACGGCATTGAGCGCACCCCAGCCCCCGGCGCTGCCGTGCTCCTGGGTGCCGTGCAGGGGTTGAGCGGGGGAATGGGCGGATTGCTTGGTCATGTTCACCTCTGGAACTGAGCCGGACAGGAAGCCGGCGGGTACCTAGAGGTGAACCCTGGAAGCGGGCTGGCGTTCCACCGTCTGGCTGCCGGGCCGACGAGTGCGAGCGGACAGCGAAGCGCCGTTCACCCGCCTGAAGGGGCGCGCCAAGGCGGCCGGTGACTGCTAGGCTGGACGCTTCCGCAGCTACCGAGAAAGCTCACCATGGCCAGCCATATCCTCGACCATCGTATCCTCGGCGAATCCCTGCAGGCGGTGGAGATCGGTCTCGATCCCGGCGAGACGGTGATCGCCGAGGCCGGTGCCATGACCTACATGGAGGCCGACATCGATTTCACCGCACGTATGGGCGATGGGTCCGACGGACTGCTCGGCAAGCTCTGGGGTGCCGGCAAGCGGATGCTCGGCGGTGAGTCGCTGTTCATGACCCATTTCACCAACGAGGGCCGGGAAAAGCGCCACGTCGCCTTTGCCGCGCCCTATCCGGGTCAGGTGATCCCCCTGGATCTGGCAGCCCTGGGCGGCACCCTGTTCTGCCAGCGCGACTCCTTTCTCTGCGCGGCCAAGGGCACCCGTATCGGCGTTGCCTTCACCCGGCGCCTGGGCGCCGGCTTCTTTGGCGGCGAAGGCTTCATCCTGCAGCGGCTGGAAGGCGATGGCATGGCCTTCGTGCACGCCGGGGGCACGGTGATCCGCAAGGAACTCAGGGGCGAAACGCTGCGCCTGGACACTGGCTGTCTGGTGGGCTTCACCAGTGGCATCGACTACAACATCAAGCTGGCCGGTGGCCTGCGCAGCATGCTGTTCGGCGGCGAGGGTCTGGTGCTGGCGACCCTGAGCGGTCACGGCACCGTGTGGATCCAGACGCTGCCCTTTTCGCGATTAGCCGGCCGGGTTCAGGCCGCGGCCGGCGGCGGTGTCGGCGAACGCCGCGCGGGTGGCGACTAGTTCTCCCTGTGTCCTAGGCCCGTTGCAGGGCGCTCTGGGGCGCCATGCGCTCCAGCCAGTCGCGCCAGCGCACGCGGCTGTCGTGGACCAGCCAGCCGTCCTGGCGGGCGAAGCTTTCCGACAGCCAGAGGCCGCGGGTCGACACCGGCAGGCGCTGGCCGACCGACAGGGTATAGAGCTCGCCGGTGGGCTTGCCGTCGTCCAGAGCGACCAGATAGAGATCCGGGCGCTGGCGGGCCAGGCGCGCCAGCAGCTGGCCGTTCTCGATCTTCTCGTCGACGTGGAACAGACTTGGCGCCTTGCACTCTTTGGGCAGCTCCAGCAGCAGGTCATAGACCAGTTGCAGCGAGGCGGTGGGGGTGTGCACATAGGCGCGCGGACGCTCCAGCAGCGCCAGGCTGCCGCAGCGCACCGGCCGTGCCGCCCCCGAACGCGGGCTCAGGCGAAAGGCCACGTCCTCGCGATAGGGCAGGGCCGGGGCATAGGGCGTCGGTAGCCAGGTGTCGGCGAAGCGCCCGGCCAGCCAGCCGCGCGGCGTCTCGATCAGGCACTCCTCGGCCACCTCCTGCACGGCGGTGAGCAGCGGCAGGGCCAGTTCGTGGGTCGGGATATAGCCGGAGATCAGCTTGAGCACCACGTCGCCCCGATCGGGCCGGCGCTGGCGCACCAGTAGCCAGTGGTCCTGGCCCTGCCAGTTCAGCGTCAGGCGCACCGAGACGCCCAGGTTGGCGAGCTTCGCACTGAAGTGCTGGGCATCCTCGATCTCGATCGGCTTGCGCCGCTCCAGCATCTCGCTGAAATTCAGCGGTTGGCCGAGCGCCTGGTAGGTGAGGCCGTCATGATTGGCCTCGACCGAAAGGGGCAGGGTCTTGAACGCCTTGGGATTGTGGCGGGCGATGAGCTGGGGCATGGCCGACTCCTGTTGTAGTGTGCCGCGGACGCGCCGTCCCGGGCGACCGGGCAGGACGTCCAGCGGACGAAGGCAAGGGTTCAGCGAAACGCTCTGGATCAGGGCCGAGCGGTGATCACTTCGGCCAGGGTACGGACATTATGTGACAGGTGCAGGGGATCGATAGTGCCGACTATCGCACTGCTCACCCCGGGCTCGCCGAACACCCGGGCGAAGCTGGCCCGCACCGGATCCTGGCCGGCGCCGAGTACGGCGTGACCGCTGGCCAGGGCCTTCTTGATCAGGATGCCCTTGCCCTGGGCGGCGGCGGCCTGGATCACCGGGATCTCGGCGTCTTCGTTGAGGTTGAAGGTGACCATGGCGCAATCGCCGGTTTCCAGAGCCTTGAGGCCGCCGGCGGCGGTCTTGCCGGAGAAGCCGAAGGCGCGGATCAGGCCTTCGCGCTTGAGTTCGGCCAGGGTCTCGTAGCAGCCGCTGTCTTCGAGAATGCTCAGGTCGTTGCCGTCGGAGTGCACCAGCACCAGGTCCAGCCAGTCGGTTTCCAGACGCTTCAGGCTGCGTTCCACCGAGCGGCGGGTATGGGCCGGGCTGAAGTCGAAGCTGGACAGTCCGCCTGCGAATTCCTCACCGACCTTGCTGGCGATCACCCAGTGCTGGCGCTGGCCACGCAGCAGCGGACCCAGGCGTTCTTCGCTGCGGCCATAGGCCGGGGCGGTATCCAGCAGGTTGATGCCCAGCTCGCGAGCCAGACTGAGCAGGTCGGCGGCGGCGCGGTCGTCGGGGATGGTGAAGCCGTTGGGGTACTTCACGCCCTGGTCGCGGCCGAACTTGACCGTGCCCAGGCCCAGGGGGGAAATCTCGAGACCGGTACTGCCCAGCGGACGCTGCAGACCGTGCAGGGTGCGCAGGCTCATGGCAGCAGTTCCTCCCAGAAGGGCGCGGCCACCGGCGGTTGCGGATGGGCGGGCAGGGCGGGGTGCTGTCCCGGCCGGATACCGTCACGGTCGAGGTGGGCGAGGACACGGTCGGCCAGGTCCGGCGACAGCGCCAGCTTGGTCGGCCAGCCCACCAGCAGACGGCCTTCCTCGGCGAGGAAGGCGTTGTCCGGCCGCACCAGTCCGGATTGCGCTGGTTCGGCGCGGTCCACCCGGAGGGTCGCCCACTGGGCGCCCGCGAAATCGATCCAGGGCAGCAGGCGCTGCAGTTCTTCCCGCGCCGTGGCGATCTGCGCCGCTGGCTCACGGGCCACGCCCTCGGCCTCGGCCAGGTCGCCGCCCAGGTACCACAGCCACTGGCCGTCTGCGGTGGGGTGGCTGGTGATGGTCAGGCGTGGCTTGGGACCGCCGCCCAGGCAGTGGGCATAGAGGGGTTTGAGCATAGGGCCCTTGACCACCACCATGTGCAGCGGTCGGCGCTGCATGGCCGGCTGTTCCAGATGGAGTGCCTGGAGCAGATCGGCCATGCCGGCGCCGGCGGTGAGCACGATGCGGCGGGCGCGGATGGCCTGGCCGTCCACCACCAGACCGGTCAGCTCGCCGTCCTCGCGCAGGGGCTGGAGGTCATGCCCGGCCAAGAGGCTGTCGCCGGCCAGTTCGGCCAGGCGTGCGACCAGGCTGGGTACGTCCAGCACCAGCTCGGCCAGGCGATAGACCTTGCCCTTGAAGGCGCGGTCACGCAGGGCCGGGGGCAGTTCGTCGCCCTTGACCGCATCCACGCGGCCGCGCACCGCCTTGCTGGCGAAGAAGCTGGTGAGGTTGCCGGCCAGGCTGCCCGGCGACCAGAGGTAGTGGGCCTCGGAGAGCAGGCGTACACCGGAAAGATCCAGCTCGCCGCTGCCGGCCAGGCTTTCGCGCCAGCGCCGCGGCATGTCGGCGATGGCCTCGGAGGCACCGGTGAGCATCCCGGTCAGGGCATATTTGGTGCCGCCATGGATGATGCCCTGAGACTTGCCGCTCTGGCCGCCGCCCAGGGCGCCGGTCTCCACCAGCACGGTGGCGTAGCCGGCGCGTCTGAGACGGGCGTTGAGCCAGAGGCCGGCGACGCCGCCGCCGACGATGAGAATATCGGTGGACCAGGGTTGGGACATGAACGGCCTGCTGGATAATCGGCAAAGGAGTGATTTTACACGCTCCTCGCCGCCGCTGGTCTCAATGCCCGGTGCTGTCGGAAAACAGCTGGATCACCACCACGCCGGCGACGATCAGGCCCATGCCCAGCATGGCCGGCAGGTCCAGCTTCTGATCGTAGAGCACCGCCGCGGCAATGCTGACCAGCACGATGCCCAGCCCGGCCCAGATGGCGTAGGCGATACCCACGGGAATGCTGCGCACCACCAGGGTCAGCATCCAGAAGGCCAGGCCGTAGCCTGTGATGACCAGAATCAGTGGCAGTGGCTTGCTGAAGCCACTGATGGCCTTCATGGAGGTGGTGGCGACGACCTCGGCAGCGATGGCGATGGCCAGGTAGATGTATCCGCTCATGATGATTCCTCCTGTCGAAGGCCCCCATTGTGCCTTTCCGGGCGATAGGTGAAAGTTGATACCTATCCGTTGAGGAGATGGGTCGTGCAATGGAATCTGGAGCAGCTGGAGATCTTCGTCGGCATCGCCGAGGGCGCGAGTTTCTCGGCCATGGCACGCCGTCTGGGACGGGCGCAATCGGCGGTGAGTACCGCCATCGCTCTGCTGGAGAGCGATCTGGGCGTCGCGCTGTTCGAGCGCAGCAATGGTCGTACGCCGGTCATCACCGCGGCCGGTCTGGCCTTGCTGGAGGAGGCGAGGGAGGTCCTGCGTCAATGCCAGCGGCTGGACAGCCGTGCCCAGGCCCTCTGCGCCGGTCAGGAGCCTTTGTTGCGCCTGGCGCTGGACGAAGCCATGCCCTACCAGCCGGTGCTCGATGCGCTGGACGCCCTGGCCGCGGCCTTCCCGCACCTAGAAGTCCAGCTCACCAGCGGCGCCCAGGGCGATGTGGCGCGCAAGCTGCTGACCAACCAGGCCGACCTCGGCCTGCTGTTTCGCCATGAGCACATGCCTCAGGCCCTGGAGCGCCAGGCCCTGGGTGATGTCGCCCAGGTCACCGCCTGCGGCGCCCAGCATCCCCTGGCCAGCCAGCGCGGGGTAGGGCGGCGCGAACTGGCCCGCCACCGTCAGCTGCTGATCGCGCCGCTGGAGAACCCCTATCCCGGTGGCGAGCAGATCGCGCCCCAGGTCTGGCGCGCCGACAGCTTCTATCTGCTCGCCGAATTGCTGATGCGCGGCCTGGGCTGGGGCTGGTTGCCGCGGCACGTGGCGCGCTATCCCTCCTACCAGGGCTTGCTCGCCGAACTGGCCTGCGACTGGGTGCCGCCGGCCTTGGTGGTGGAGCTGGCCTGGCGCCGCAACGCCGCACCGGGGCCGGCGGCGCGCTGGCTGGCGCAACGGCTGGCCGAAGAGTTGCGGGCGATTGGTTGAAATCGATGTGTTGGGCTTCGCTGCGCTCAGCGCCAACCTACGCGGAGCGCCGTAGGTTGGCGCTGAGCGAAAGCGAAGCCCAACATGACGGAGCCTCAGCGCTTGCCCATGGCCTCTTCCCATGACAGTCGTATTCTGGCCGAATCCGTGGGGCAGCTTGACCAGCGCCTAGGTGCAAGCGCTGCGATACTCAGGTCATTCCTCCTCGATCCGGGATGATCGCCATGACCACACCTCCCGCCCTCGGCCAGCGCTATGTCTTCGTCGTCCTGGCGCTGATCTTTCTCGCCCTGCTGGTCTCGGCCGGGGTGAGGTCCACCCCGGGCGTACTGCTGCTGCCGTTGCAGGAGACCTTTGGCTGGAGCCGCGAAAGCGTGTCCTTCGCCGCCGCCGTGGGCATCTTCCTCTACGGCCTGGTCGGGCCCTTCGCCGCCGCCCTGATGCAGACCCTCGGCATCCGCCGCACCCTGCTCGGCGGCCTCACCCTGATCAGCCTCGCCACCGCCCTGAGCACCCTGATGCGCGAACCTTGGCACCTGGTGGCCACCTGGGGCGTGCTCAGCGGCCTGGGCACGGGCTGCGTGGCCATGGTGCTGGGTGCCGCCATCGTCAATCGCTGGTTCGTCGCCCGCCGGGGCCTGATGATGGGCCTGCTGGCCGCCAGCACCGCCACCGGCAACCTGGTGTTCCTGCCGCTGCTGGCCCATCTCGCCAGTCATGAGGGCTGGCAGACCGTGGTGCTGACCGTGGCCGTGGCCAGCGCGGCGCTGATCCCGCTGGTGGCCTGGCTGCTGCCCGAGCGGCCGGTGGACGTCGGCCTGCGACCCCATGGCGCCCCGGCGGACTATCAGGCGCCGGTCGCCACCGCACCGGGCAATCTGTTTCGCGTGACCCTCGGCACCTTGGCCATGGCCAGTCGGCGCCGCGATTTCTGGCTGCTGTTCCTGACCTTCTTCGTCTGCGGCTTCACCACCAACGGCCTGATCGGCACCCACTTCATCGCCATGGGCCACGACCACGGCCTGTCCCAGGTACAGGCCGCCGGCATCCTCGCGCTGATGGGGATCTTCGATCTGGTGGGCACCACCGCCTCCGGCTGGCTGACCGACAGATACGATCCGCGCCGCCTGCTGTTCGTCTACTACAGCCTGCGCGGGCTTTCGCTGATCTACCTGCCATTCTCCGGTTTCGCCCCCGAGCAGCTGCTGCTGTTCGGCATCTTCTATGGGCTGGACTGGATCGCCACGGTGCCGCCCACGGTCAAGCTGACCAACCAGAGCTTTGGTGAAAGGAGTGCGCCGGTGGTGTTCGGCTGGGTGTTCTGCGGCCACATGCTCGGCGCCGCCTGCGCGGCCTTTCTCGCCGGCGCCCTGCGCGAGCACTTCGGTTCCTACCAGGAGGCCCTGGTATTGGCTGGGCTGACCGGCATCGTCGCGGCGGTGATGGCGCTGGGGATCGGGCGACCGAGCGCCGCGGGAGCCGGGCGTTCGGCCGTGCCCGAGGCGGGCTAGGCGGTCTTGAGGTCGAGCGGCACGGCGGTCGGCGCCCGGTGCAGCATCGACGCCGGGATCGCCAGGATCAGCAGGCCGCTGACGAACAGGCAGGCGCCGAGCACATAGGTGCCGTTGTTGATGTCGCCGGTGAGGGTTTCCATGGTCGCGGTGATCATCGAGCCGGTGAAGCCGGAGAGGTTGCCGATGGCGTTGATCATGCCGATACCCGCCGCCGCGGCGACGCCGGAAAGCAGGGTGCCGGGCAGCGACCAGAAGATCGGCATCAGCGCCAGCAGGCCCGAGGCGGCCACGGTGAGGAAGAAGATCGACAGCACGATGTTGTGGATGAACCAGGCGCTCAGCACCAGGCCCAGGGCGCCGACGAAGGCCGGCACCGCCGCATGCATCCGCTGCTCGCCGGTGCGTGCCGAGTGGCGGGCGTTGAGCAGCATGACCACCAGGGCGACGCTGTAGGGGATGGCGGTGAGCAGACCGATCTGCAGGCTGCCGCTGACCCCGGCGTTCTTGATGATCGAAGGCATCCAGAACGCCAGGCCATAGAAGCCGGTGTTGAAGGTCAGCAGGATGAACACCAGCAGCCAGACCCGCGGATTGAAGAACACCTCGCTGAGGCGCGACGCCTTGCCGGCGTTCTGCTGCTCCAGGTTGCGCTTGAGCAGGGCCTTTTCCCGGGCGTCTAGCCAGGGCGCCTTGTCAATGTTGTCGCTCAGGCAGCAGAACACCACCACCGCCATGATGATCGAAGGCACCCCTTCCACCAGCAGCATCCACTGCCAGCCGGCCAGGCCGTGCCAGTCGTGCAGGCTGCTCATCAGCCAACCGGAAAGCACGCCGCCAAAGCTCAGACTGAAGGGCAGGGCGATGAGAAAGCCCGACATCACCCGACTCTGCCGGCGGGTCGGAAACCAGTAGTTGAGATAGAGGATCACCCCGGGAAAGAAGCCCGCCTCGCAGACGCCCAGCAGGAAGCGCAGCACATAGAAGAGGGTGCTCGACTGCAGACCGAAGAATTGCGCCAGCGGCTGGGTGAAGGCCACCGCCATGGAGATGATCGCCCAGGTCAGCATGATGCGGGCGATCCAGAAGCGCGCGCCGTAGCGATGCAGCAGCAGGTTGCTGGGGACCTCGAAGAGAAAGTAGCCCCAGAAGAACATGCTGGCGCCGAGGGCATAGACGGTGTTGCTGAAGCCCAGATCGTCGAGCATGTCCAGCTTGGCGAAGCCGACGTTGACCCGGTCCAGGTAGGCGGCGATGTAGCACAGCAGCAGGATCGGCAGGATACGCAGCACCACCTTGCGATAGGTGCGTTCTTCGAAGGCGTCGCCAGCGGCGCCCTGGGGAGCGGTGGTCTCGAACATGGGAATGACCTTCGGGGCCTTGGGGCCCGTTGTTGTTATTGAAGAGGTCGGAGGCGGCCGGGGATGCGGGGTGGCCGTCTGGATCGCCAGGCCACTCTAGGAGCGAGAGCGATTCTTTCCCAATGGCATTTGCGGATCATTCGATAACGGCGCGTTATCGAGCTGTCTAGGCTGCGGACTCCTCGCGACCGGCATGGCTCAGCAGGATGGCGGCGAATTCCCGGGCGGCCTCGCCGAGGGGTTCGCCCTTGCGGGTGAGGATGCCGTAGTCCTGCGCCGGCAGGTGCAGCGGCAGCTCCAGCGCACTGAGCGCGCCGCTGGCGAGATAGGGCTCGACCATGGCCTCCGGCAGCATGCCGATCATGGGGCCGGCGCGCAGCACCTGGAGAAAGGTCTGCATGGAGATGGTGTCGATGGTGTTGTTCGGCACCGGCAGGCCGGCGGCGGCGAAGGCCCGCTCCATGCGCCCGCGGATGGGCGTGCCCTTGGGATAGAGGATCCAGGGCCAGGCCAGCACCTGGTCGAGGCCCACGGGGCCGCTGCCCACCAGTGGATGATCGGCGTTGACCACGAAACGGAAGGGCTCCGGTGCCAGGGGCTGGAAGTCGAAACGCTGGGCCTGGGCTTCGTCGGTGAAGCGTGCCACCGCCAGGTGCAGCAGTTTGTCGTCGAGCATCTCCATCAGGTGATCGCTGGTCTGCTCCACCACCTCGATGGCCAGCAGCGGCCAGCGCTGCTTGATCGCGACGATGGCCTGGGGCAGGGCCACCGCCGTGGCGGCGAAGATGCCACCAACCTTGAGCTGGCCGTGACCGCCGCGTCTCAGGCTGTCGATCTGCTCGGCGAAGTCGCGGGCATCGTTGAGGGCCACCCGGGCGTAACGCAGCACGTGCTCGCCCAGGGCGGTGGGCGGCATGCTGCGTGGCTGGCGCTCGAACAGGGCGAAGCCCAGCAGGTGCTCGAGCTCCTTGAGCATCTTGCTGATGGCCGGCTGGCTGAGATTCATCTGCTGCGCGGCCAGGTGCATGTTGCGGGTGCGCCCCAGGGTATCGATCAGCAGCAGGTGGCGAAACTTGAGCCAGTGGCTGATCTGGCTGAACGACGGCTCGGACACGCATGCCTCCCAGGCGATAAGCGCAGGTTATCGAATGATGAAATAAGCCCATTTGAGTTTATCAGTCCGGCTGCCTAGCGTGGACCCATCAGCCCTGGAGTCCTGCCCATGCCCCTTCGTCTCTCGCCTGCCAATACCCTTCCCACCGATGGCCTGGCCGGCACTCTGGTCGGTCGTGCCTGGGTGCCCGGTCCGCTGGCCGGTCCCTCGCCCGTGGTGCTGCGCGAGGACGGCGTCTTCGATATCTCGGCACGCTTTGCTACGCTGAGCGCCCTGTTCGAGGAAGAGGCGCCGCTGCAGGCCCTGCGCGATACCCCTGGGCGCTACCTCGGCAGCCTCGATGACCTGCTGGCCAACAGTGGCGAGCAGGCCGACCCCGCACGTCTGCACCTGCTGCCACCGGCCGACCTGCAGGTGATCAAAGCCGCCGGAGTGACCTTTGCCGCCAGCATGCTGGAACGGGTGATCGAAGAGCAGGCCGGCGGCGATGCCGGGCGCGCCGTGGCCATCCGCGAGCAGGTGCAGGCGGTGATCGGCGCGGATCTGCAGGGCCTGGAGCCGGGCAGTCCGCGCGCCCAGGCGCTCAAAGCGCTGCTGATCGAGAAGGGCATGTGGTCGCAATACCTGGAGGTGGGTATCGGGCCGGACGCCGAGATCTTCACCAAGGCGCCGGTGCTGGCCGCGGTCGGCAGCGGCAGCGCCATCGGCATCCACCCCGTGTCCCAATGGAACAATCCCGAACCCGAGGTGGTGCTGGTGGCGGACAGCCGCGGCCGCCTGCATGGCGCCACCCTAGGCAATGACGTCAACCTGCGCGACATCGAGGGCCGCAGCGCCCTGCTGCTGAGCAAGGCCAAGGACAACAACGCCTCCTGCGCCCTGGGGCCCTTCATCCGCCTGTTCGACGAGACCTTCGATCTCGACCAGGTCCGCCAGTGTGTGGTGACCCTGGAAGTCCAGGGCGAAGACGGCTTTCACCTCAATGGCAGCAGCTCCATGGCGCAGATCAGTCGTGATCCCACCGATCTCGCCGCCCAGACCCTCAATGCCAACCACCAGTATCCCGACGGTTTCGTGCTGTTTCTCGGCACCCTATTCGCCCCGACCCAGGATCGCGACGCCCCGGGCGGTGGCTTCACCCACAAGGTAGGGGACGTGGTGAGCATCGCCAGCCCGCTGCTGGGAACCCTGCACAATAGGGTGACCACCAGCGACCAGGCCCCGGCCTGGCGCTTCGGCCTCGGTGCCCTGATGCACAACCTGGCCGCCCGCGGCCTGCTGGGTCGCTAACCGCTCTTTCCTAATAACAACTAGAGACCATCATGACTTCCGCCAAACGCCCGCTGCGCAGCCAGCAATGGTTCGATGATCCTGCCCACGCCGACATGACCGCGCTCTATGTCGAGCGCTACATGAACTACGGCCTGACCCGCGACGAACTCCAGTCCGGTCGCCCCATCATCGGCATCGCCCAGACCGGTAGCGACCTCACGCCCTGCAACCGTCATCACCTGGAGCTGGCCCAGCGGGTCAAGGCCGGTATCCGCGATGCGGGCGGCATCCCCATGGAATTCCCGGTGCACCCCATCGCCGAGCAGAGTCGCCGCCCCACCGCGGCCCTGGATCGCAACCTGGCCTACCTCGGCCTGGTGGAGATCCTGCACGGCTTTCCCCTGGACGGCGTGGTGCTCACCACCGGCTGCGACAAGACCACCCCGGCCTGCCTGATGGCCGCGGCCACCACCGACCTGCCGGCCATCGTGCTGTCCGGTGGGCCCATGCTCGACGGGCATTTCAAAGGCGAGCTGATCGGCTCCGGCACCGTGCTCTGGCACGCGCGCAACCTGCTGGCGACCGGCGAGATCGACTACGAGGGCTTCATGGCCCTGACCACCGCCGCCTCGCCTTCGGTGGGCCACTGCAACACCATGGGCACGGCCCTGTCGATGAATGCCCTGGCCGAGACCCTGGGCATGTCGCTGCCCGGTTGCGCCAGCATCCCCGCGCCCTATCGCGAGCGCGGCCAGATGGCCTATGCCACCGGCAAGCGCATCTGCCAGCTGGTGCTGGACGACATCCGCCCCTCGCAGATCATGACCCGCGAGGCCTTCGAGAACGCCATCGTGGTGGCTTCGGCCCTGGGCGCCTCCAGCAACTGCCCGCCGCACCTGATCGCCATCGCCCGCCACATGGGCGTGGAACTGTCGCTGGACGACTGGCAGCGCCTGGGCGAGGACATCCCGCTGCTGGCCAACTGCATGCCGGCCGGCAAGTACCTGGGCGAGGGCTTCCACCGCGCCGGCGGGGTGCCAGCGGTGCTCCACGAATTGCTCAAGGCGGGGCGCCTGCACGGCGACTGCCTGACGGTATCCGGGCGCACCATCGGTGCCATCGCCGAGGGGGCCGCCAGCTCGGATCCGGCCGTGATCCAGCCCTACGAAGCGCCGCTCAAGCACCGCGCCGGCTTCATCGTGCTCAGCGGCAATTTCTTCGACAGTGCCATCATGAAGATGTCGGTGGTGGGCGAGGCCTTTCGCCAGACCTACCTGGCCGAACCCGGCAAGGAAAACAGCTTCGAGGCGCGGGCGATCGTCTTCGAAGGCCCGGAGGACTACCACGCGCGCATCGACGATCCGGCGCTGGACATCGACGAACGCTGCATCCTGGTGATCCGCGGCGCCGGTCCGGTGGGTTATCCGGGCAGCGCCGAGGTGGTCAACATGGCGCCCCCGGCGGCGCTGATCAAGAAGGGTATCGATTCCCTGCCATGCCTGGGCGACGGTCGCCAGAGCGGCACCTCGGCTAGCCCTTCGATCCTCAACATGTCGCCGGAAGCGGCGGTGGGCGGCGGCCTGGCCCTGCTCAAGACCAACGACCGGCTGCGCGTGGACCTCAATGCCCGCAGCGTCGACGTGCTGCTTGACGATGGCGAACTGGAACGCCGCCGCGCCGAATGGACGCCCAACCTGCCGCCGGCCCAGACCCCCTGGCAGGAGCTCTATCGGCAACTGGTGGGCCAGCTCTCCACCGGTGGCTGCCTGGAGCCGGCCACCCTGCACCTCAAGGTGATCGCGCGCGAGGGTGGGGTGCCGCGGCATTCGCACTAGGTCGAACGGGCTCGCACTGGCGGCCGGGCTTCATTAAGCTCTGCCGCCATGAACCGTACCCTCTATAGCCTGATCTTCACCCTGGCCTTGCCCTTCATCCTGCTGCGCCTGCTCTGGCGCGGACGCAAGGCGCCCGCCTATCGGCAGCGCATCGGCGAACGCCTGGCGCTGGGCTTGCCTGAGGTGCCGCCCGGCGGCATCTGGGTGCACGCGGTGTCGGTGGGAGAGAGCATCGCCGCCGCGCCGGTGATCCGCGCCCTGCGCCAGCGGCATCCCGACCTGCCGATCATTGTGACCTGCATGACGCCCACCGGCTCGGAGCGCATCCGCGCCCTGTTCGGTGATGACGTCCAGCATTGCTACCTGCCCTACGACCTGCCATGGCTGGCCGGGCGTTTCCTCGACCGGCTCGGGCCCAGCCTGGGGGTGGTGATGGAGACCGAGCTCTGGCCCAACCTCATCCACCAGGCGGCGCGCCGCGATATTCCCATCGCCCTGGCCAATGGCCGGCTGTCCGAACGCTCCGCCCGGGGCTACGGAAAACTGGGTGGGGTGACCGGGCCGATGCTGGCGGAGCTGGCCTGGCTGGCGGTGCAGACGCCGGTGGAAGCCGAGCGCTTCCGCGCCCTCGGCGCCCGTGCCGAGCGGGTCACGGTGACAGGCTCCATCAAGTTCGACCTGCGCATCGATCCCGAACTGCCGGTCCGCGCCGCTGCGCTGCGCCAGGGCTGGGGCCAGCGCCCGGTGTGGATCGCCGCCAGCACCCATGCCGGTGAAGACGAGATCCTGCTACAGGCCCATCGCCAATTGCTGGCCGCACGCCCCGATGCCCTGCTGATCCTGGTACCGCGTCATCCCGAGCGCTTTCCCGAGGTACTGGCCGAGGTGCGCCGCGAAGATTTCAGCGTGATCCAGCGCTCGACGGGGGAGGCGGTGCAACCGCAGACCCAGGTCCTGCTGGGCGACACCATGGGCGAGCTGCTGTTTCTCTACGCCCTGGCCGACGTGGCCTTCGTCGGTGGCAGCCTGATCGAGCGCGGCGGCCACAATCCGCTGGAGCCGGCTGCTCTCGGCGTGCCGGTGCTCAGCGGTCCGCACGTATTCAACTTCCTCGACATCGTCGCCCAGTTGCGCGACGCCGGCGCCCTGGAAACCGTGGCAGAGGCATTCGCGATCGCTACCGCCGTGGCCCGGCTCTGGGCCGAACCGGCGGAAGCCGAGCGGCGCCGGCAGGCGGGTCTCGCGGTATTGTCCGCCAATCAGGGCGCGCTGGAGCGCCTGCTCTCCGGACTGGATAAATTGCTCACGCCCTGAGCCGAGCGCGCCGGCAGGACCTCGGCGCGGGTCTTGGCCAGGTCCGGCGGGAGGAAGTCGCGATCCGGGTCGTAGTGGGGGTCGAGATAGCCCGACAGCGCCAGCAGGTCGTTGGGCGCCAGGGTACCGGCCGCCTGCTTGAGTCTCAGGGTATCCAGGATGTAGTTGTAGCGGGCATCGTTGTACTGGCGCACGGCGTTGTACAGCAGCCGCTGGGCGTCGAGCACGTCGACGATGGTGCGGCTGCCCACCTGGTAGGCGATCTCGGTGGCTCTCAGGGCGCGCTGGCTGGAGGCGATGGATAGCCGGCGGGCACGCACCTGCTCGATGTCGGTGTTGATCGCCCGATGGGCATTGCGGGTGTTCTGCACCACCTGGCGGCGCAGGCTTTCCTGCTGCTGTTCGCTCCGGTCCAGCTGCTGGTAGGCCTGACGCGCCTGGGAGCTGGTGGCGCCGCCGCTGTACAGCGGTAGCTCCACCTGGATACCGATGCTGCGGCTGTTGACCGGGCTGCCGAACAGCGCCAGCTGCTCGGCGTTGGGCAGATTCACCGCATCGTTGTCGCTGTGGCTGTAGCGCGCCACCGCATCCACCGTCGGCAGGTGCCCGGCGCGACGCTGGCGCAGGGTTTCCTGCGCCGCGTTCACACCCTGGCCGGCGGCCAGCAGCTGCAGATTCTGGCGCATGGCGGTGTCCACCCACTGGCGAGCATCGTTGGGCTGCGGCGGCAGGATTGGCAGGTCGTGGCGGATGCCGGCGATGCTGCCGTAGTCGCGATCGGTCAGCCGGGTCAGGGCCTGGAAGGCGTCGGCCACCTGCTGCTCGCTCTGGGAGCGGTTGGCCTGGGCGTTGTCGAAGCTGGCCTGGGCCTGGAGCACGTCGGTGTCGTCGGTCAGGCCGACCTTGTAGCGCTCGCGGGACTGGTCCAGCTGGCGGTACAAGGCCTTTTCCTCGGCACGGGCGGTGGCCAGGGCGGCCTGGGCGCGCAGGGCGCTGAAATAGCCCTCGGCGGTCTGCAGGATCAGTTGCTGCTGGGTGGCGGAAAACTGCAGCTCGGCCTGCTCGGTGGCGGCCTGGGCGGCCTTGAGCTGGAACCAGCGGTCGGCACGGAACAGTGGCTGGCTGAGGGTGGCCTGGATCAGCTGGCTGCTGCGATCGCTGCTGTAGCGGCCACCCTGGACGCCCAGCGCGGGATTGTCCTTCAGCTCCAGGCTGGTGTGGGTGTCGTTGAACTGGGCGCCAAGGCCGAGTTGCGGCAACAGACCGGCCCGCGCCTGGGGCACCGCTTCGCGCTGGGCGCCGAGACCGGCGCGCTCGGCGGCCAGGTCGGCGTTGTTGTCCAGCGCCTCGCGGTAGACGTCGAGCAGGCCACTGCCGGCCACCTGGGCCTGGGCCAGACCGGCCGTGGTGCAGAGTGCCGCGAGCAGCAGGAATCTTCGCATTCTGGGAGCCTTCCTTGAGGGACCGGGCCAGTGTAGTGACTTCGTCCGAATCCGCCATAGGAGAGGAAATAGCGGTCGAAGTTTCTGCCGGTCTGGGTTTACACTGACCGCGTTCTTGTCGGGGTGCGCTACGAGGCGCTGAGATCGGGTAGTCCCGGATCCCGTTGAACCTGATCAGGCTAGGCGCGCCGCATGGCGGTGCGTCAACCTGCGTAGGGAACAAGAGGGCGTCCGCATTCGTCTCCGTGGTCGCCATCCGTCCGGGCTTGCGTCTTCCTGCGTGCCCACCCCTTCGTCCAGGTTCTTCCCTCGGCAACGCGCCCACCAGGAGAGCCTCGATGAACAAGCAGAACAACGTCACCGACTTTACCCGCGTCGACCGCCAGTCCACCCAGCCGTTGCCCAATTCGCGCAAGGTCTATCTGACTGGCTCGCGTCCCGACATTCGCGTGCCGGTGCGGGAAATCTCCCTCGCCGATACCCCCACCGCCTTTGGCGGTGAAAAGAACGCTCCGGTGTTCGTCTACGACACCTCCGGTCCCTACACCGACCCGACCGCCCGCATCGACCTGCGCAAGGGCCTGCCGGACGTGCGTTCGCGCTGGATCGAAGAGCGTGGCGACACCGAACTGCTGGCCGGGCTCTCGTCCGAATTCGGTCAGGCGCGGCTCGCCGATCCGAGCCTCGCCGCCCTGAGATTCGACCTGGCGCGCCAGCCGCGCCGGGCCAAGGCCGGGCGCAATGTCTCCCAGATGCACTATGCCCGCCAGGGCATCGTCACCCCGGAGATGGAATACATCGCCATCCGCGAGAACATGAAGCTGCAGGAGGCCCGCGCCGCCGGCCTGCTCGGCAACCAGCACCGTGGCCAGAGCTTCGGCGCCAGCATTCCCCAGGAGATCACGCCTGAGTTCGTCCGCGACGAGGTGGCCCGCGGCCGCGCCATCATCCCGGCCAACATCAACCACCTGGAGCTGGAGCCGATGATCATCGGCCGCAACTTCCTGGTGAAGATCAACGGCAACATCGGCAACAGCGCCCTGGGCTCTTCCATCGAGGAAGAGGTCGAGAAGTTGACCTGGGGCATCCGCTGGGGCGCCGACACCGTGATGGACCTGTCCACCGGCAAGCACATCCACGAGACCCGCGAGTGGATCATCCGCAACTCGCCGGTCCCCATCGGCACCGTGCCCATCTACCAGGCCCTGGAAAAGGTCGATGGCGTCGCCGAAGAACTGACCTGGGAGCTGTTCCGCGACACCCTCATCGAGCAGGCGGAGCAGGGCGTGGACTACTTCACCATCCATGCCGGGGTGCGCCTGCACTACGTGCCCCTGACCGCCAAGCGCGTCACCGGCATCGTCTCCCGCGGCGGCTCCATCATGGCCAAGTGGTGCCTGGCGCATCACAAGGAAAACTTCCTCTACACCCACTTCGAAGACATCTGCGAGATCATGCAGGCCTACGACGTGAGCTTCTCCCTGGGTGACGGCCTGCGTCCGGGCTCCATCGCCGATGCCAACGACGCCGCCCAGTTCGGCGAGCTGGAAACCCTCGGCGAGCTGACCAAGATCGCCTGGAAGCACGATGTCCAGACCATGATCGAAGGCCCGGGCCATGTGCCCATGCAGCTGATCAAGGAAAACATGGACAAGCAGCTGGAGTGCTGCGACGAGGCGCCGTTCTACACCCTCGGCCCCCTGACCACCGACATCGCCCCCGGCTATGACCACATCACCAGCGGCATCGGCGCCGCCATGATCGGCTGGTTCGGTTGCGCCATGCTCTGCTACGTGACGCCCAAGGAGCACCTGGGTCTGCCCAACAAGGACGACGTCAAGACCGGCATCATCACCTACAAGATCGCCGCCCATGCCGCCGACCTGGCCAAGGGGCACCCTGGCGCCCAGATCCGCGACAACGCACTAAGCAAGGCACGCTTCGAATTCCGCTGGGAAGACCAGTTCAACCTGGGCCTGGACCCGGACACGGCGCGTGCTTTCCATGACGAGACCCTGCCCAAGGACTCGGCCAAGGTGGCGCACTTCTGCTCCATGTGCGGCCCCAAGTTCTGCTCCATGAAGATCACCCAGGAAGTCCGTGACTACGCCAAGGAGAACGGCCTGACCGACGAGCAGAAGGCCATCGAGGCCGGCTTCCAGGAACAGGCCGCGCGCTTCAAGGACGAAGGAGGGGTGATCTACAAGCAGGTCTGACAACCGTAGGTTGGGCCAGCACGCTGTTCCCGTAGGTTGGCGCTGAGCGTAGTGAAGCCCAACAATACCCAGGTCACCCTGCAATGTTGGGCTTCGACGATGGAGCCGTCTCAGCCCAACCTACGGTTCCAGACAAACCACCGTAGGTTGGCGCTGAGCGTAGCGAAGCCCAACAATGCCCGGCGTCACCCAACGACGTTGGGCGCCCTCAACCCCTTGTTCACGAGACCCATCATGGCCCAGGCCCCCGGCCTCTATACCCCCACCGTCCCCGTTCCGGCGGACCGCCGCATCCTTGGCGGGCGCGATCTCTTCACTCTCTGGTTCTCCCTGGGTATCGGCCTCATGGTGGCCCAGGCCGGCGCGCTGCTGGCGCCCGGACTGGGCCTGGCCGACGGCCTGCTGGTGCTGGTGCTCGGCACCGCGGTCGGGGTGCTGTTGCTGGCCGCTGCCGGCCTGGTGGGCAGCGACACGGGCCTGGCCGGCATGACCGCCCTGGGCCAGAGTCTCGGCCAGCGCGGCGCGCTGTTGCCCGCGGTGCTCAACATCACCCAGCTGATCGGCTGGGGTGCCTTCGAACTGGTGGTGATGCGCGAGGCGGCCAGTGTGCTGCTGGGCAGCTGGGGCCTGCAGAGCTGGGCCTCGCCGGTGCTCTGGACCCTGGTCTTCGGCGCCCTGGCCACGGCCCTGGCGGTGGCTGGTCCCCTGACCTTCGTGCGCCGTTTCCTCAGCCGCTGGGGTATCTGGCTGCTGTTGGGCGCCTGCGGCTGGTTGACCCTGGACCTGTTCCTGCGCGCCGACCTGGCCGCGCTCTGGCAGCGCCCGGGCGATGGCTCCCTGACCCAGGCCCTGGGCTTCGACCTGGTGGTGGCCATGCCGCTGTCGTGGCTACCGGTGATCGCCGACTACACCCGCTTCGCCCGCACCGGGCGTAGCGCCGGGCGAGGCGTCATGCTGGGCTATTTCTGCGGCAACCTCTGGCTGATGGGCCTGGGCTTCGCCTACACCCTGGCCTTCGCCAGCGGCGGTGAAGCCGACGCTCTGCTACGCGCCCTGGCCGTGGCCGGCCTGGGCCTGCCACTGCTGCTGATCCTGCTGGACGAATCGGAAAATGCCTTTGCCGCCTATCACTCGGCGGCGGTGGCCACGGGTTTCCTGGCCCAGGTGAAGATCTGGCAGCTGACCCTGGCCATCGGCATTCTCTGCACCCTGCTGGCGCTGCTGGTGCCCCTGGCCCAGTACGAGCACTTCCTGCTGCTGATCGGCTCGGTGTTCGCGCCGCTGTTCGGCGTGGTGCTGGTGGATCACTTCCTGCTGCGCCGCCGCAAGGCTCCGCAGCGGGTACGGGCGTTGCGCCTGGAATCCCTGATCGCCTGGGCCCTGGGCGTGGCCGTCTACCACCTGCTGCCGACCCTGCTGCCAGCCTGGGGCGCGACCCTGCCGGCCATCGTGGTGGCCGGTACCGCACAGGCGCTGCTGGGGTTGAAGCGAGTTTAGGGTCCGGCCTGTTGGGCTTCGTTGCGCTCAGCGCCAACCTACGAGAACAGTGTGCTGGCTTAGCAGGCGTAGGGTGGGCTGAGACGGTTCCATCGTCGAAACCCAACGGTGCGCTGCTGAATAGGGCCTGTTGGCTTCGCTGCGCTCAACCCAACCTACGTCGGTCGCGGTCCGAGGTGACACCGTAGGTTGGGCTGAGACGGCTCCACCGTCGAAGCCCAACAGGGCGGACTACGGCTGGCGACTCTTCCCGCGCCCCGGGAAATACTCGCCCTTGAGGATGCCGTTGAGCTTGGGATAGGGGATCTTCAGCTCCGGATGGCCCATGGCATAGGGGGCGATGCTGCCGATGTCGTACTTGAGCGTCAGGGCGCCGAAGTCCAGGGCCACGTTGTTGGTCTTGAGGAAGGGCCACTGCTGACGGAATTCGGCATCGCCGACACCGTTGCTGAGCATCCAGGCCTCCCGCGACAGCTGCGCCAGGCGCCAGAACTCGGCTTCCTGCCCCGGCACCAGCATGTCGCCCAGGGTGATCTGCCGATCGAGATGGCGATCCCAGGTGACGAAGTCGCGGCCGGCCAGGCCATGGGCGCCGCCGTTGGCCAGGTAGCTGGAGAATTCAATGATCACCAGGCCGTCATGCTGTTCGCGCACCTTGGCCTGCAGATAGCTGCTCCAGCGCGGCTGGGCCTTGGCGAGGAAATTTTGCTCGTAGCTGGCCAGCGAGGCGGGGATGGGCGCGCCCGGTTCGGCACGGGCCAGGCCCAGCAGGTGGCGTTGCACCAGGGCGTCCAGCGCCGGTTCGCCGAACTCCACGTAGTCGATGTTGATCAGTGGGCAGTCTTCGCCCTGGCAGCCGGCGGGGCGGTGCTCCCAGGCCTGGTGGCGAGGCGTGAGGGGTTTGTCGAGGTTGGGGCCGAAGACGCTTTGGCAACCACCGAGCAGCAGGCCGGCGAGCAGGAGGAGCGGGCGGATACGCATGGGATTCCTTGTCCTGGAAACAGAGAACGACGGCTTTCGAACCCGTCTGGCCCCATAAGTTTGCCAGGGGTGGGCGCAGGTTTCCCGGCTTGTTGTCCTTTTCGCGACTTGGCGCGCCGGGGGCTGCACGAGCGCAGGCGGCACGCTAGGATGATCTGATTACCTGCAATCAGCGCTGGAGCGCCCATGACCGAAGCCAATGAATCCCAGGCGCCCGCCGTTGAAATCCTGAGCCGCGAGATCTGCTTTCAGGGCTTCTACCGCATGGCCCGTTTCCGGCTGCGCCATCGCCAGTTCTCCGGTGATTTGGGCCCGGAACTGGAGCGCGAGGTCTTCGTGCGTCCCGATGCCGTCTGCGTGCTGCCCTACGATGCGGTGCGCGACGAGGTGGTGCTGATCGAGCAGTTTCGCGTCGGCGTCATGGAAAAGACCGCTCATCCCTGGCTGCTTGAGCCGGTGGCGGGCTTGGTGGACAAGCAGGGCGAGGCCGTCGAGGCGGTCGCTCATCGGGAAGCCGAGGAAGAAGCCGGGCTGACCTTGCAATCGCTCTGGCCCATCTCCACCTACTTCCCCTCGCCCGGCGGCAGTGACGAACAGGTCTATCTCTACCTGGGCCGCTGCAGCTCCGCGGACGCCGGTGGCGTCCATGGTCTGGAGGAGGAGGGCGAGGACATTCGCGTCCATGTCTGGTCGCTGGACGAGGCACTGGCAGGGGTGCGCGACGGTCGAATCAATAACGCAGCGGCAATCATCGCCCTGCAATGGTTGGCGCTCAATCGCGCCGAGGTACGGGGGTTATGGGGCTGAAACTGCGAGATCGCTATCGAGTTGACCTGCCGGGCCTGCAGGCCACGTGCGAGGCCAACTACGTGCGGCTGATGCGGCTTCTGCCCAAGATGCGCGAAGCCGTGGTATCGCGCCGCGTCATGTTGTCGCAAGGCGAGCGCCCCTTGGGGGTGCTGGCGCTGGAGGTCACCGAGGCCTGTCCCTATACGACGGTGCTGCGGGTCCGCCAGGAACTGGGGCTGCCCTGGCTGCCGGTTCCCGAGCTGGAAGTGCGGGTCTATCACGACGCGCGGATGGCGGAAGTGGTGTCGGCCGGGGCCTCCCGGCACCTGCTCGGACGCTATCCCTATCCCAACCAGGCGATGCATCAGCCTGACGAAAAGAACCAGCTCAATCTGTTTCTCGGCGAGTGGCTGAGTCACTGCCTGGCCTGTGGCCACGAGGCTGAACCCATCCTGCAGCGATGAGTACCAGGGCGCAACGCTGACAGCCGCGGCTTCCCTCTCGCTCGCCAAGCTGCGAAAATGTGATGCATGCACGCAAGTCCCCGGGAACTTTTCTGCACCCTGCCTGCGCTCGTTGTCCCCTTATGCCTAGGAGGCTTTGGTGAGTTTGCCGGATAGTGTCAACACTCCCCTCGTCGTCCAACTGACCGACAGTCATCTGTTTGCTCGTGCCAATGGCCGGCTGTTGGGCATCGATACGGCGGCCAGCCTGCAACAGGTGGTCGCCCAGGTGCTACGGGAGCAGCCACGCATCGATCTGCTGCTGGCCAGCGGTGACCTCTCCCAGGATGGTTCCGTGGCGTCCTATCAGCGCTTTTGCGCGCTGACCGAGCCGCTGGACGCGCCCATGCGCTGGCTGGCCGGCAACCATGACGAGAACGCGCCCATGGCCAAGGCCTGTGGCGATCGCGATTTTTTGGAATCCGTCACCGACCTGGGCGCTTGGCGTCTCATCCTGCTCGACAGCACCGTGCGCGGCTGCGTGTTCGGTGAGCTGGAGCAGGCGCAACTGCTGGCCCTGGAAGAGGCCCTGAGCGCTGCGCCCGAACGCCCCGCACTGATCTGCCTGCACCATCACCCGGTCCCGGTGGGCTGTGGCTGGATGGAACCCCTGGGGCTGCACCGGCCGGACGAGCTGTTCGCCGTGCTGGATCGCCATCCTCAGGTCAAGGTCGTGCTCTGGGGTCACATCCATCAGGAATTCGATCAGCTGCGCAACGGCGTGCGTCTGCTGGCCTCGCCGTCCACCGGTCTGCAATTCGAGCCGGGCAGCGAGGATTTCAAGGCGGGCGACCAGGCCCCGGGCTATCGCTGGTTGCGCCTGTTGCCCGATGGCACCCTGGAAACCGGTGTCTCGCGTCTGCAACAGCATGCCTTCACTGTGGATCACAGCGCGGCGGGCTACTGACGCCGACGCCGGTCGGCTGCCTTGGTCGCGCGGGTCGAAACGGGTTACTCTTTACCTGTTTTTTTATCCAGTAGGAGCGGCCCGATGCCGTCGATCCTCTATATCCATGGTTTCAACAGCTCACCCGCGTCCTTGAAGGCGCGGCAGCTGACCGCCTGCATGACCCGACTCGGCCTGGCGGACCGCCTGCGTGCCCCGGCGCTGCCCAACGATGCCGATGCCGCCTTCGCGCTCCTGGAGCGCGAACTGGCCGAGTTGGACGCCCCCTTGCTGGTCGGCAGCTCCCTGGGCGGCTACTATGCCACCGTCCTGGCCGAGCACCACGGGCTCAAGGCCGTGCTGATCAACCCCGCGGTCCGGCCCTGGCGCTTCATGGAGCATTACCTGGGGCTCCAGCGCAATCACCATACCGGCGAGATCTGGATCCTCACCGAGGCCCACGTCGAGGCCATGCGTGCGCTCGAAGTCGCCGCGCCGGCGGATCCCGAGCGCTTCCACGTCTGGCTGCAGACCGGCGACGAGACCCTCGACTACCGCGACGCCGAACGCTACTACGGCGCCTGCACCCTGCGTATCGAGCAGGGTGGCGACCACGGCTTCCAGGGCTTCCATCGCCAGCTGCCGCTGCTGCTGGAGCTGGCCGGCTTCGATCCGGCGCTCTGGCGCGAGCTGGATTTCAACACCTTCGAATAGAGACCCCATGGCCACGCAGAACGCCTATAACGCCGACGCCATCGAAGTCCTCTCCGGACTCGATCCGGTGCGCAAGCGCCCTGGCATGTACACCGACACCTCCCGGCCCAACCACCTGGCCCAGGAAGTCATCGACAACAGCGTGGACGAGGCCCTGGCCGGTCATGCGCGCCAGGTGCAGGTGATCCTGCACGCCGACAACTCCCTCGAGGTGCTCGACGACGGGCGCGGCATGCCGGTGGACATCCATCCGGAAGAGGGCGTCTCCGGCGTCGAGCTGATCCTCACCAAGCTGCACGCCGGCGGCAAGTTCTCCAACAAGAACTACCAATTCTCCGGTGGCCTGCACGGCGTGGGCATCTCCGTGGTGAACGCCCTGTCGACCCGCGTCGAGGTGCGCGTCAAGCGCGACGGCAACGAATACGGCATGGCCTTCGCCGACGGCTTCAAGGCCAGCGAGCTGGCCGTGGTCGGCAGCGTCGGCAAGCGCAATACCGGCACCAGCGTGCACTTCTGGCCGGATCCCAAGTACTTCGATTCGCCCAAGTTTTCCGTCAGCCGTCTGAAGCACGTGCTCAAGGCCAAGGCGGTGCTCTGCCCGGGCCTGGCGGTGAGCTTCCTCGACGAAGCCAGCGGCGAGCGTAGCGAATGGCATTACGAAGACGGCCTGAGATCCTATTTGATCGACACCGTGGGCGATGCCCTGCGGCTGCCCGAGGCCCCCTTCCACGGCAGCCTGGCCTCGGCCCGGGAAGCGGTCGACTGGGCGCTGTTCTGGCTGCCCGAGGGCGGCGAGTCGGTGCAGGAAAGCTACGTCAACCTGATTCCCACCGCCCAGGGCGGTACCCATGTGAACGGCCTGCGCCAAGGTTTGCTGGATGCCATCCGCGAATTCTGCGAATTCCGCAACCTCTTGCCGCGTGGCCTCAAGCTGGCCCCGGAAGACGTCTGGGAGCGCATCGCCTTCGTCCTCTCGATGAAGATGCAGGAGCCGCAGTTCTCCGGTCAGACCAAGGAGCGGCTGTCGTCCCGCGAGGCGGCCGCCTTTGTCGCCGGGGTGGTCAAGGACGCGTTCAGCCTCTGGCTCAATGCCCATCCCGAGCTGGGTCAGCAGATCGCCGAGCTGGCCATCAACAACGCCGGCCGCCGCCTCAAGGCGGGCAAGAAGGTCGAGCGCAAGAAGATCACGCAAGGGCCGGCGCTGCCCGGCAAGCTGGCCGACTGCGCCGGCCAGGATCCGATGAGATCCGAGCTGTTCCTGGTGGAGGGCGACTCCGCCGGCGGCAGCGCCAAGCAGGCGCGCAGCAAGGAATTCCAGGCCATCATGCCGCTGCGCGGCAAGATCCTGAACACCTGGGAAGTGGACGGCAGCGAGGTGCTGGGCAGCCAGGAGGTGCACGACATCGCCGTGGCCATCGGCATCGATCCCGGCAGCGCCGACCTGAGCGGGCTGAGATACGGCAAGATCTGCATCCTCGCCGATGCCGACTCCGACGGCCTGCACATCGCTACCCTGCTGTGCGCCCTGTTCGTGCAGCACTTCCGCCCGTTGGTGGACGCCGGCCATGTCTATGTGGCCATGCCGCCGCTGTACCGCATCGACCTGGGCAAGGAGGTCCATTACGCCCTCGATGAGGCCGAGCGTGACGGCGTCCTCGATCGCCTGGCGGCGGAGAAGAAGCGCGGCAAGCCCCAGGTCACCCGCTTCAAGGGCCTCGGCGAGATGAATCCGCTGCAGCTGCGCGAGACCACCATGGATCCCAACACCCGACGCCTGGTGCAGCTGACCCTCGAGGACGTGCCTGGCACCCTCGAGATGATGGACATGCTGCTGGCCAAGAAGAGGTCCGGCGACCGCAAGAGCTGGCTGGAATCCAAGGGCGATCGCGCCGAAGTGCTGCTCTAAATATGTTGGCTGCGCTTATCGCGGTCATGGCGGTTCGCCGCAGCGACCGCTCCTACAGGTGTATCGAGCGCCTGTAGGAGCGGTCCATGACCGCGATGGACCGGGCCCCCCGATCAAAGACGTAACACCAAAGGACTCCCATGAGTGCACCCCTCGACCTGAGCCTGGATGGCGTCGAACGCCGTTCGCTGGCCGACTTCACCGAGCAGGCGTACCTGAACTATTCCATGTACGTCATCATGGACCGTGCCCTGCCGCACATCGGCGACGGTCTCAAGCCGGTCCAGCGTCGCATCATCTATGCCATGAGCGAACTGGGCCTGGACGCCGACGCCAAGCACAAGAAATCCGCCCGTACCGTGGGTGACGTGCTCGGTAAGTACCACCCCCATGGCGACTCGGCCTGCTACGAAGCCATGGTGCTGATGGCCCAGCCGTTCTCCTATCGCTATCCGCTGGTGGATGGCCAGGGCAACTGGGGTGCGCCGGACGATCCCAAGTCCTTTGCCGCCATGCGCTATACCGAGGCGCGGCTGTCGCGCTATTCCGAGGTGCTGCTCAATGAACTGGGGCAGGGCACCGTGGACTGGGTGCCCAACTTCGATGGCACCCTGAACGAACCGGCGGTGCTGCCGGCACGCCTGCCCAACCTGCTGCTCAACGGCACCACCGGCATCGCCGTGGGCATGGCCACCGACATCCCGCCGCACAACCTGCGTGAGGTGGCGGCTGCCTGCGTGCGCCTGCTGGACGATCCCATCGCCGGGATTCCCGAACTCCTCGAGCATGTGCCGGGTCCGGACTTCCCCACCGAAGCCGAGATCATCACGCCACCCGCCGACCTGCGCAAAATCTACGAGACCGGGCGCGGCTCGGTGCGCATGCGTGCCGTCTACCGCCGTGAAGACGGCGACGTGGTCATCACCGCACTGCCGCACCAGGTCTCCGGTTCCAAGGTGCTGGAGCAGATCGCCGCCCAGATGCAGGCCAAGAAGCTGCCCATGGTGGCCGACCTGCGTGACGAGTCGGACCACGAGAACCCGACCCGCATCGTCATCGTGCCGCGCTCCAACCGCATCGATGCCGACGAACTGATGCAGCACCTGTTCGCCACCACCGATCTCGAATCCAGCTACCGGGTCAACCTCAACGTCATCGGCCTGGACGGCAAACCCCAGGTCAAGGACCTGCGGCAGATCCTCCAGGAGTGGCTGCTCTACCGCATCGGCACGGTGCGTCGCCGCCTGCAGTTCCGCCTGGACAAGGTCAACCGCCGCCTGCACCTGCTGGACGGCCTGCTGATCGCCTTTCTCAACCTGGACGAGGTGATCCACATCATCCGTACCGAAGAGCATCCCAGGCAGGCATTGATGGCCCGTTTCGAGCTCTCCGAGGACCAGGCCGACTACATCCTCGAAACCCGCCTGCGCCAGCTGGCGCGGCTGGAAGAGATGAAGATCCGTGGCGAACAGGCCGAGCTGCTCAAGGAGCAGAAGCGCCTGCAGACCCTGCTGGGCAGCGACAAGAAGCTGCGCAATCTGGTCCGCGACGAATTGATCAAGGACGCCGAGACCTACGGCGACGCTCGTCGCTCGCCCATCGTCGTGCGTGCCGAGGCCAAGGCCCTGTCCGAAACCGAACTCATGCCCACCGAGCCGGTGACCGTGGTGCTGTCCGAGAAGGGCTGGGTGCGCCAGGCCAAGGGCCATGACGTCGATCCGACCGGGCTGTCCTACAAGGCCGGCGACGGCTTCAAGGCGGCAGCCCTGGGCCGCTCCAATCAGTTCGCCGTCTTCATCGACTCCACCGGGCGCAGCTATTCGGTTGCGGCTCACTCCCTGCCGTCGGCGCGGGGTCAGGGCGAACCTCTGACCGGACGCCTGACGCCGCCGCCAGGGGCCAGCTTCGAGTGTCTGCTCCTGCCGGACGACAGCAGCCTCTATGTACTGGCCTCGGATGCCGGCTACGGCTTCGTGGTCAAGGGCGAGGACCTGCAGGCCAAGAACAAGGCCGGCAAGGCGCTGATCAGCCTGCCCAACGGCGCCAAGGTGCTGGCCCCGAAGCCGGTGGCTTCCCTGGAGGACACCTCCATCGCGGTGGTCACCAACGAGGGACGGCTGCTGGTGTTCGCCATCACCGAGCTGCCGCAACTGGCCAAGGGCAAGGGCAACAAGCTGATCTCCATCCCTGGCGAGCGAGTCGCCAAGCGCGAGGAGTACGTGGTCGATCTGGCCGTGGTGCCGGCCGGTGCTTCCCTGACCCTGCAGGCCGGCAAGCGACCCTATACCCTCAAGGGCAGCGACCTGGAGCACTACCGCGCCGAGCGCGGCCGGCGCGGCAACAAGCTGCCGCGTGGCTTCCAGCGGGTGGACTCGCTGCAGGTGGAAACTTGAGCCGTCTGCAGTCAGCCGCTAGCATAGTCCGGATTTTTTCGACCAGGACTCGCTGGGCCATGGTGCCCGTCGAGAGAGAGCCTCGATGAAACGGATATGTCTCGCCAGGCTGGCGCTCGTTGGCCTGCTGGCCGGCCTGGGTGGCTGTGCCAGCCTCGGCCCCAGCCACTACTACCAGCTCGACGGCGGCAACGCCCGCGCGCCGGCGAGCAGCGAGCGTGGGCTTGCGGTGTGGATCGAAAGCCTGCAACTGGCCGACTATCTGCAGCGCGACGTGCTGCTGGAACGCCAGCCCGATGGCAGTCTCAAGACCACGGGCGATCACTGGGCCGGACCGCTGAATGCCAATGTGCGGCAACTGCTGCAGCGCCAACTCGCCAGTCGCCTGAACAGCGGCCGGGTGGTGGTGGGTGAGCAACCCGCGGGCTTCGATCCCCAGTATCGCGTGGAGCTGGTGGTGACCCGCCTCGATGCGGGCGATCAGGCACCTGCGGCGCTGGATGCCAGCTGGCAGCTGCGCGATGGCCAGGGCCGCCTGCTGGATAGCGAAGTGGTCCATCTGCAGGCGCGTCATGCCGGCGACCGCGCAGCCCAGGTGCGGGCCCAGAGCGAGCTGCTGCAGCAACTGGCCGCACGCCTGGCCACCGATCTCACCAAGGTCGCCCAGCGCGGCCGGCGTGGGGCCGAGGTAGCGCGCAAGGAGCCGAAAAAACTCGTCGAGGAGGCCCAGGCCCGGCCGACGCTGCCAGCCGTGGTGCCCATTCGCACCGGCGCCGAGGTCTATCGCTTCTGATCCGGTCGGGCTCCGCGCGTCGCCGCGCGGGAGCCTTCGGCGGCGCTCGATGTTCTATCCAGCAGGACCCTCAAGCCCTGGAGGTTGCATGACGCTGCCCCTGTTTCCCCTGAACACCACCCTGTTTCCCGGTTGCCGCCTCGATCTGCAGCTGTTCGAAGCCCGTTATCTGGACATGCTCGGTCGTTGCCTCAAGCGGGGCAGCAGCTTTGGCGTGGTGACCATCCTCGAAGGCCACGAGACCGGTGCGGCGCCCAATCGCCTGGGCGCCTACGGCTGCGAGGCGCTGATCCGCGACTGGCAGCAGCAGAGCAACGGCCTCTTGGGCATCCGTATCGAAGGTGGCCGGCGCTTTCGCCTGCTGAGCCAGGAAGAACAGCCCGATCACCTGGTGGTGGGAGAGGTGGAGTGGCTCCCCGAAAGCGAGCCCCAGCCATTGCGCGATGGCGACGCCGATCTCATGGCGCTGCTGGTGGCCCTGGCCCAGCATCCCATGGTCGCCAGCCTGGACATGGGCGGTGAAGTCGCCGACCGCCAGGCCCTGGGCTACCAGTTGGCCTACCTGCTGCCGTTCGAGGCCCACCTCAAGCTGGAATGGCTGGGCATGGGCGATCAGGGTCAGCGCCTGGCCGCTATCGACCGCCATCTGGTGGATCTGCAAGGTGACTTCCAGGCTTGAGGCCAAACGCCAGGCAAAAGAAAGCCCGCCGGGCAGGGCGGGCTAAAAGTGCTTTGGGGGCACTCGATAAGACCCTGGCACTTTGCCATAAGTTCAGTCTTATGAGATCAAAGTGCCATTCTCCGAGGGTCAGCCTGCCAGCAGCTTGATGAACTCGCGATTGAAGGCTGGAATGTCGTCCGGCTTGCGGCTGCTCACCAGTTGACCGTCGACGATGACCTCCTGGTCCTGCCAGGTGGCGCCAGCGTTCTTGAGGTCGTCGGTCAGCGAGGGCCAACTGGTCAGGGTCTTGCCCTGCACCAGGCCGGCGGAGATCAGCAGCCAGGCGCCATGGCAGATGACGGCCACCGGCTTGCCGGCATCGGCGATCTGCTTGGTCAGCTGCTGGGCCTGCGCGTCGATGCGGATGGTGTCGGCGTTGACCACGCCCCCGGGCAACAGCACCGCGTCATAGTCACCGGCATTGGCTGCGGCGAAGGTGAGGTCGACCGGAAAGCTGTCGGCCGGCTCGGTGCCGTCCCAGCCGCGCACCTCACCGCTCTCGGCGGAGATGATGTGGGTCTGGGCGCCGGCCTGTTCCAGGGCCTGCTTGGGGCCGGTGAGCTCGGCCTGTTCGAAGCCGTCGGTGACCAGGATGGCGATTTTCTTGCCGTTCAGGGATGTAGCCATGGTTGCGGATACCTCGATTGGAATTCGGTCGGGCTAGCCTTTTGCCAGCGCTCCTAAATCCGTCTCGCTTTACCCCTCTGAAGTTCCTTCGTCGCGCCCGATGGCATCGGCGCACGGCGCGGAGTAAATTTGCGACATCCATCGCAGAGTAGTCCCCATGTCCCAAGCGTCCCCTCAGCTGACCGAGGAGCAGATCCGTCAGGCTCTGCAAGGCATCAGCATTCCGCCGCAGCCGCAGATCATGGTGGATCTGCAGCTCGAACAACTCATGCCCAGCCCCGATCTCAAGGTCATCTCCCGCTTGATCGGTCAGGACCCGGGGCTGTCGGGCGCCCTGCTCAAGCTGGTGAACTCGCCGTATTTCGGCCTCAGCAATCGCATTACCTCGATCCAGCGCGCGGTCAATCTGCTGGGCAGCCAGTCGGTCATCAACCTGATCAATGCCCAGTCGATCAAGGGCGAGCTCACCGACGAGACCATCGTCATCCTCAACCGCTTCTGGGACACCGCCCAAGACGTGGCCGAGACCTGCCTGAGCCTGGCCAAGAAGACCGGCTACCCGACCCCGGACGAGGCCTATGCCCTGGGCCTGTTCCACAACTGTGGCATCCCGCTGATGCTCAAGCGCTTCCCCAACTACATGGCGGTGCTGGAAGAGGCCTATGCCAGCGTCAACGAGCAGGTGCGGGTGGTGGATGTGGAGAACCGGATATTCAACACCAACCACGCCGTGGTGGGCTATTTCATCTCCCGCTCCTGGCGCCTGCCGGAGCACGTCGGCCAGGCCATCGCCAATCACCACAACGCCCAGTCGGTCTTCGACGAGGACTCGACCACCGATATCCAGATCAAGAATCTGCTGGCCCTGCTGAAGATGGCCGAGCACATCTGTGGCTGCTATCGCGCCCTGGGCGGCCAGGACGAGGATCACGAGTGGCAGGCCATCGCCCCGCGGGTGCTGGATCACGTCGGCCTGTCCGAGTACGACTTCGAGTCGCTCAAGGAGACAATCCTTGAAATGGGCAGTGGTCGGATCAATTACTAAGGCGTCCGCAATCCTCCTGGATCCTCATGCCCGAACTACCTGAAGTCGAAACCACTCGCCGTGGCATCGCGCCCCATGTCGTCGGTCAGCGCGTGCGCCGGGTCATCGTCCGCGATGGCCGGCTGCGCTGGCCGGTACCCGAGGACCTTGACGAGCGCCTGTCCGGGCAGCGCATCGAGGCCGTCGAGCGACGGGCCAAGTACCTGCTGATCCGCGCCGAGAGCGGCACCCTGATCGGTCACCTGGGCATGTCCGGCAGCCTGCGCCTGGTGCCGGCCGACCAGCCGCCGGCCAAGCACGAGCACGTCGACATCGAGCTGGAATCCGGGCTGTCGCTGCGCTACACCGATCCGCGCCGCTTCGGTGCGCTGCTCTGGACCCAGGATCCCCACGCCCATGTGCTGCTCAGCAAGCTGGGCCCTGAGCCCCTGACCGATGCCTTCGACGGCGGTCGGCTGTTCGAGCTGTCGCGTGGACGCAGCATGGCGGTCAAGCCCTTCATCATGGACAACGCCGTGGTGGTGGGAGTAGGCAACATCTACGCCGCCGAGGCACTGTTCGCCGCCGGCATCGATCCTCGCCGGGCGGCCGGCAGCGTGTCCCGGGCGCGCTACGAGCGCCTGGCCGAAGAGATCAAGAAGGTGTTGGCGCGCTCCATCGAGAGTGGCGGCACCACCCTGCGCGACTTCATCGGCGGCGACGGCGCGCCGGGCTATTTCAAGCAGGAGCTGTTCGTCTACGGCCGCAAGGGCGAATTCTGCAAGGTCTGCGGGACTGGCCTGCAAGAGATCCGCCTGGGCCAGCGCGCCAGCGTCTATTGCCGGAAGTGCCAGCGATGAAGGGCCTGGCTGGGCTGGCCGTGCTGGCATTGCTCAGTGGTGAATTGGCCTGGGCCGATGCCGACAACGGCCGCAATCTCTTCCTGCGGCGCTGCCACAACTGCCATTCGGTGGGGCCCGGCGCCCAGTCCGGCTTCGGCCCCCAGCTCAACGACCTCTTCGGCCGCCAGGCCGGCAGTCTGGCCGGCTACAACTACTCCGAAGCCATGCGCCAGGCCGGTTTCGCCTGGGATCGCGAGGCCCTGGCGGCCTTTCTGCGTGATCCCGAGCAGAAGGTGCCAGGCACCAAGATGAGATTCTGGGGCATCGGTGACGCCGAGGATCTAGGCGACATCGCCGACTACCTGCAGACCCAGCATCACGCGCCCTAGACCCTGTCCTAGTGGTCGCCACCGCCGGCCCCCGGCTTGGCCGCAAAGGGCGGCTTGGCCAGCCAGATGATCAGGAACAGCCCCATGAAGATCCAGCCGAGCAGGGTGAAGTAGTCCACCGTGGAGAGCATATAGGCCTGGCCTTCCACCACCTTGTCCAGCTGGGCATAGGCCTGCTGCGACGGCCCGCCGAGGGCGTCCAGGTAATGCTGTGTGGCCGGGCTGTAGACGGTGACGTCCTCGGTCAGCTGGGCATGGTGATGGATGGCGCGACGCTGCCACAACCAGGTGGTCAGGGAGGAGGCGAAGCTGCCACCCAACACCCGCAGGAAGGTCGCCAGACCGCCGCCGTCCGCCAGCTCCGACGGCTTGAGGCTGGACAGCAGGATGCTGGTAGTGGGCATGAAGAACAGCGCCACGCCCAGGCCCATGAAGGTCTGTACCTCGGCGATGTGGCGATAGTCCACCTCGTTGTTGAAGGTGGCGCGCATGAAGCACGAGGCCCCGATCACCAGGAAGGAGCCCCCGGCCAGCAGGCGCAGGTCGGTCTTGTGCGCGAACTTCCCTACCAGCGGCGAGAGGATGACCGGCAGGATGCCGATGGGCGCCGCGGCCAGGCCCGCCCACACCGGGGTGTAGCCGAGCTGGGTCTGCAGCCACTGGGGCAGCAGCAGGTTGATGCCGAAGAAGCCCGAATAGCCCAGCACCAGCGCCAGGGTGCCGAAGCTGAAGTTGCGATAGCGGAACAGCCGCAGGTTGACGATGGGATGCTTGTCGGTCAGCTCCCAGATCACCAGGGCGGTGAGGGCCACGGCGGAAAAGGCCGCGCCCAGGCAGATCAGGTTGGATTCGAACCAGTCCAGGTCGTTGCCCTTGTCCAGCACCACCTGCAATACGCCCACACCCAGCACCAGGAGGATCAGCCCGACATAGTCGATGGGCTGGTGCACCAGCTTTTCCGGCTTCTTGCCCAGCTGGCTCCAGACCACCAGGGTGGCGAAGATGCCGATGGGAATGTTGATGAAGAAGATCCACGGCCAGCTGTAGTTGTCGGTGATCCAGCCGCCGGCGATGGGCCCGATGATGGGCGCCACCACCGTCACCATGGCCAGCAGCGCCAGGGCCATGCCGCGCTTGGCCGCCGGAAAGATCGCCAGCAGCAGGGTCTGGGCCATGGGGTAGAGCGGGCCGGCGACGAAACCCTGCATGGCGCGGAAGATCACCAGCTCCGGCATGGAGGTGGCGATGCCGCACAGGAACGAGGTGATGACGAAGAGCACCACGGCGGCCATGAACAGCTTCACCTCACCGAAGCGGCGCGCCATCCAGCCGGTCAGCGGCAGGGCGATGGCGTTGCTCACGGCAAAGGCGGTGATGACCCAGGTGCCCTGTTCCGAACTCACCCCGAGGTTGCCGGAAATGGTGGTCAGGGCGACGTTGGCGATGGTGGTGTCGAGCACCTGCATGAAGGTGGCCAGGGACAGGCCCACCGTAGCGAGCAGCAGGCTCGCCGGGCGAAAGGCGTTATCGCTCATGACGGATTACCAGAAGGGGTGGACGGGGAGGCTCGCTGGGAGCCTCCTTGGCTGTCAGCGCTTGGCGACACCGGCGGCGCGGGCGGCCGGACCGTTGTTGTGGACGATCTGCTGGATCAGCTGATCGGCCTCGGCCAGCTGGTGATCGTAGACATCGGTGCTGTAGCGCGGCTGCTGCGGCGTGGTGGTGGGCAGGCGGGCGCCGTCCTGGTCGTGCAGGTCGACATCGACGACGGTCGACAGGCCGATGCGCAGCGGATGCTTGTCCAGGTTGTCGCCTTCCAGGCGGATACGCACTGGCAGTCGCTGGACGATCTTGATCCAGTTACCGGTGGCGTTCTGCGCCGGCAGGAGCGAGAAGGCGCTGCCGGTGCCCACGCCCAGGCTTTCCACCACGCCGCGATAGCGCACGTCGTCGCCATAGAGGTCGGAGTGGATCTCCACCGGCTGGCCGATGCGCATCTCGGCGAGCTGGGTTTCCTTGAAGTTGGCATCGATCCAGATCTGGTCCAGCGGCACCACGGCCATCAAGGCCGCGCCGGGTTGCACGCGGCTGCCGACCTGTACCGAGCGCTTGGCGACATAGCCGCTGACCGGCGCCACCAGGGTGCTGCGGGCATGGTTGAGGTAGGCCTGGCGCAGCTGGGCGGCGGCGGCCTTGACGTCCGGGTGCGAGGCGATCTCGGTGTCGTCCACCAGTGCCTGGTTGGTGTCCAGTTGCTGCTGGGCGGAGGTCAGGGAGCTCTGCGCCGACACCAGGGTGTCGCGGGCGTGGGCCAGTTCTTCCTTGGAGATGGCGCCGCCCTTGGCCAGTTGCTGGCGGCGGGCGTAGTCGGCGCGGGCCCGTTCGACCTCGACGCGCCGGGCGGCCACCTGGGCCTTGTAGCTGTCGACGTTGCTGTACAGGCCGCGCACCTGGCGCACGGTCTTGGCCAGGTTGGCCTCGGCGCTCTGCTGGGCGACGGCGGTGTCGCTGGGATCGAATTCCACCAGCGGCTGGCCTTGGCGGACGTAGTCGCCATCATCCACGGCGATGCGGGTCACGGTGCCGACGACCTGGGGCGTGATCTGCACCAGGTTGCCGTTGACGTAGGCATCGTCGGTATCGGCATGGAAGCGGCCATAGAACAGGTGGTAGCAGTAGACACCCACGCCGGCCAGGATCACCACCAGCAGCAGGAGCAGCAGGAGGAATTTGCGTTTGCCGGAGCGCTGCGGCTTCTGCTCCTGGGCATTGTCGTTGGGGGTTGCGGCGGAATCGGCCATGGTCGGGCTCTCGGTATCAGTGTGTGGCCGCGGCGGCGGGCGCCGGCGGCAGTTTGGACGGTTGGAAGCCGCCACCCAGGGCCTGCATCAGCAGCACGCCGCTGTCGACGCGGTCGGCCTGGAGGCTGGCCAGCTGACGTTCGGTCTGCAGCAGTTGCTGCTCCACGGTCAGGGCATCGAGGTAGTTGCCGATGCCGGCGCCATAGCGCTGCATGGCGATGTCGAAGGAGCTCTTGGCGATGTCCCGTGCCCGTTGCTGCTCGACGATCTGCTGGTCCAGCGAGCGCTGGCGGGTGATGGCGTCGGCGATGTCGCCCAGTGCCTGCACCAGGGTCCGGTTGTACTGGGCCACCGCGAGGTCATAGTCGGCATCGCGGCTGGCGAGATCGGCGCGGCGACGACCGGCATCGAAGATCGGCAGCGACAGCGCCGGGCCGACGTTGAAAAAGCGCGCCGGACCGCCGAGCAAGGCGTCGCCGAGGATGGCCTTGCTGCCGGCGGCCACCGTCAGGTCCAGGTTGGGATAGAAGTTGGTCTTGCTGGCGGCGATGTCCTTGCTCGCGGCCTCCACCCGCCAGCGGGCGGCGATCAGGTCCGGGCGGCGACCGGCCAGTTCGGCGGGCAGCTGGCCGGGCAGATTCACCGCGGCAGGGGCGATCAGCTTGGGTCGGGGAATCTCGGCGCCGCGGTCGGGCCCCTTGCCCAGCAGTACGGCGAGGCGGATCTGCGCCGTACGCACCTGCTGTTCGGCGGCGGTGTGGGCCGCGGCGGAGCTGGCCTCCAGGCTCTGGGTCTGCTGCAACTGGTAGTCGCTGTCGAGGCCGGCGTCCACCCGGCGCTGGGCCAGGTCGAGCATGCCGCGGGTACGCTCCAGGTCCTGCTGGGCCACGTCCATATTGGCATAGGCCAGGCCGAGCTGGTTGTAGGCGCGGCTGACGTCGGCGGCCAGCGTCAGGCGGGCGGCCTGGCGATCCACCTCGCCGGCGCGGGCGCGACCGAGCGCAGCTTCCCAGGCGGCGCGCTGGCCACCCCAGAGATCGAAGCTGTAGCTGCCGCTCACATCGAACTGGCGCAGGGTGCTGTAGCGCTCGCCCTGGCCGACGGGGTCATCCGGCCGTGCCAGGCGCGAGCGGGTCACGCCGCCGTTGGCGTTGATCTGTGGATAGCGATCGGCATCGGCGGCGAGCACGGCGGCATCGGCCTGGCGGCTGCGCGCATCGGCTTCCTGCAGCGAGGGGCTGTCGCGCAGGGCCTCGCGGATCAGGTTGTCGAGCTGCGGATCGCCCAGCCGGGTCCACCAGTCGGCGCTCGGCCACTGGGCGGGAGAGAGGCGATCGCTGGCAAAGGTGGCGTCGCCCTTGAGCGTCGCCGGATCCACGGCGCGTCCCTGGGTGTGCAACCCCTCGGACGACACGCAGCCGGCCAGCAGCAGGGCGGCGCAGAGGGCGGTCAACGGCAGGCGAAAGGTCATGGGTCAGAGGTCTCCAGAGGTCTCCGGCAGCAGGCCGGAGGGGCTGAGCAGGCGGCGCAGCAGGCGTTCGAGGTCATCCAGCTCCTGGCGATCCAGGCAGTGGGTGAGGTCATTGAGGGCATCCACGCCGATCTGCATGAGTTCACTGCTCAGGGCCTGACCCTGGGCGGTCAACTCCAGCCGCACCTGGCGGCGATCGCTCAGGCTGCGCACCCGGCGCAGCAGGCCCTTGGCTTCCAGGCGATCGAGCATGCGGGTCATGGCGCCGCTGTCGAGGGACAGGCAGCGGCTGAGTTCGGCCGGGGTGTCGGTCTGGTCGCGAGCGAGCAGCAGCAGCACCTTGAACTGGGCAGCGGTGATGTCGTAAGGCGCCAGGTGGCTGTCCAGCACGCGATCCTTGTATTGGTTCGCCAGGTGGATCAGATGACCTACGGAGTTGCGCAATGGAAAGTTGCTACGGTCGAAATGTGACATTGCAGTATCTGCCCAGGCAATCAAGCGCATCCAGAATACTGCCTAGGCAGTGAAATATTCAGACACCTTTGCGCAGGGGAGAGTTGCGCATTTTGAAACAATTGGAAAAGTCTGTTGGCGGCCCCTTGTCCCGTGGCGGTCTGGACGCTGATCATGGTGGCAACTTCACCTTGAACCGACCCATGATCTCTTCCTTCGATCTAGACCGACTGCGCGGGACCCTGGTGCCCCTGCACCGCGACCTGCCCGCGGCTGACGACCACCTGGGTTATCGCGCCCATTACCGCCTGGCGGACAGCCGGACGCGACCCGAGGTGACGGTGGCCTTGGGCGCGCTCGCGGCCGGTGGCTATCAGCTCGCCATCCAGGGCTGGTGGCCGCGCGAGCCGCGGGGCAGCCTGCTGATGCTGCACGGCTACTACGATCACATGGGCCTCTATGGCCATGTGGTGGACTGGGCCCTGTCGCGGCAGCTGGCAGTGCTGGCCTGCGACCTGCCTGGGCATGGGTTGTCCAGTGGCGCCCGCGCCAGCATCAACGACTTCGCCGAATACCAGACCGCCCTGACGGCGCTGATCGCCGAGGCCCGGCGCCTGGACCTGCCCCGGCCCTGGCACCTGCTGGGCCAGAGCACCGGCGGCGCCATCCTGCTGGACTATCTGCTGCGCGGCGAGCCTGCCCCCGAGCTGGGCGAGACGATCTTGCTGGCGCCTCTGGTCAGGCCCCACGCCTGGCGCCAGAGCCTGTGGACCTATCGGCTGGTGAAGCCCTTCGTGCGGGCCCTGCCGCGGCGCTTTTCGGTGAATTCCGGCGATCCGGCCTTTCTCGATTTTCTGCAGCAGGACAGCCTGCAGCCCAGGGAACTGCCGGCCCTATGGGTCGGCGCCCTGGCGCGTTGGATTCCGCAACTGGAAGGGGCGCCGGCCAGTACCCGTAGCCCGCTGGTGATCCAGGGCGAGCAGGATTTCACCGTCGACTGGCGGCACAACCTGGGGGTGCTGGAGGCCAAGTTCACCCGGCCCGAGGTCTTGCGCCTGCCGGAGGCGCGGCACCATCTGGTCAACGAGACCGAGGCCCTGCGCCAGCGCTACTTTCGCTGGCTGGACGAGCGTCTCGCCTGAGCCGTCTTACTGCCCGCCGCTGCCCAGACCGGCGCGCAGCGCGGCCACGGCGGCCCGGTAGTAGGCACTGCCGTTGGGCGAACTGGCGAAGTCGGCGAACTGACCGAGTTCGTTGTCGTTCAGAGTGCGGTAGACATAGAGCAGGGTGTTCTCCAGGTCACCGGCATTCATCTGCTGGATGAAACGCTGGCGCTGCTGCTCGATCATGCCGCCGGACTGCTGCTGCCCCATCAGGCCCGGCAGCATCGAGCTCAGGCTGTCGGCGGCGAGGCCCGCCAGGGCCACGCTGACCTCGGCGCCGGCTTCACGCACGGGCAGGGCAGTGGCCAGGCGCTTGGCCTGGGCGCGCCGGGCCGGGCTGGCCTGCACCTGGGGGACGCCGTTGGCATGCTTGGCCAGCTGATCGCTGCGGGTGGCGGCGATTTCCGCGGCGACCACCTTGCGCCCGACGGGCGACTGGAAGAACTGCAGTGCGGGGCCTTCGGCGGGCAGACTCTGGCGCAGCGCGGCCAGGGCCCGCTGGTCGATGGCCGCGGCGGTATAACGCTTGTTGCTGTTGTCCACCAGGCTCTGGTAGAGCGCCGGCGGCAGGCTGTTCTGATAGCGCTGCTGGGCGGCCTGCAGGGCGTCGCGGAAGTGGCCGCGCTGCTCGGGCCAACCTGCGGCCTGATAGAGGCTGACCGTATCGTCGGCCAGGGCGGGCAGGCTGATGGCGAAAAGCAGGGAAGCGAACAGAACGCGCATGGACACCTCGGGCAGCGGCACGGAGCCGGAAAGTCCGCCATTGTCGGCAACCCCAGGCTGGCTGTCGAGGCGCTCATCCCGGGCATTCGTCGCCTGGTCAAGGCAGGCGCGCAGCCGTGGCCGACTTCTCTTACACTCGGCATCCCGCCGGCCTGGTCCGGTTCCTACGGTTCCCGCGATGGCTCTGCACCCCGAGCATCCCCTGCTGCAACGTATCGTCGACGATCTCGCCAGCCATGGCTGGTCGCGGCAGAGCATCTTCCTGCCGCCGGACCTCACCGCCGAGCTGGCCGCCGAATGCCGGCTGCGCCATGCCCGCGGCGAACTGGAGCGCGCCGGCATCGGCCGTGGCGACAGCCCGCTGATCCGTGAGGGCGTGCGTGGCGATCACATCGCCTGGTTGGAACCGGACGATGCCCATCCGGGCGTGCAGCGCTACCTGCACCTGATGGATACCCTGCGCGAGGCCTTCAACCGCACCCTGTTCCTGGGCCTGGAAGACTACGAGAGCCACTTCGCCCTCTATCCGCCCGGTGCCTTCTATGCCCGGCATCTGGATCGCTTCCGCGACGACGACCGGCGCATGGTCTCCCTGGTGCTCTATCTCAACGACGCCTGGTTGCCGGAGCAGGGCGGCGAGCTGCGCCTTTATCTGGATGAGCAGCGCCAGCAGGATGTCCTGCCCCTGGGCGGCAGCCTGGTGTGCTTTCTCTCCGGCCAGTTGCCCCACGAGGTGCTGCCGGCCACCCGCGAGCGGCTGTCGCTGACCGGCTGGTTCCGTCGCCGTGGCGAGAATCCGCTGCAGGGCTAGGCGGTAGACTGGCGACGGACCTGGAGGGCGTATGGAAAAGATACTGGTGAGTCGCTGCCTGCTGGGGCATCGGGTGCGCTATGACGGTGGCGCTCATGGCCCCTTCGATCTGCTGGGCGTCTGGCAGTCGGAAGGGCGCATCGTGCCCCTCTGTCCGGAGGTGGCCGGGGGCCTGTCCACGCCGCGGCCGCCGGCCGAGATCCCCGGTGGCCAGGGTGGAGCGGTGCTGGATGGTCGGTTGCCGGTCGTGACCGATGGCGGCGAGGACGTGACCGCCGCCTTCGTCGCCGGTGCCGAGGCCGCCCTCGAACTGATCGCGCGGCATGGCATCCGCCTGGCGGTGCTCAAGGCGCGCAGTCCCTCGTGCGGCAATGTGGAAAACTACGATGGCCGCTTCAGCGGCACCCGGGTAGCCGGTGAGGGCGTTACTGCGGCGGCGCTGAAGCGCGCCGGGGTCGCCGTCTTCAACGAGACCGAACTGGCCGAGGCGCAGCGCTTTCTCGCGGCGCTGGACGGTAATCCCTAGAGCGTTTCCGGCTGGCGGCCCAGCAGCATCTGGAAGTGCGCCTTCTGCACGAAGCAGCCCTTGGGAAAGCGCCAGCCGACCAGTTCGCCCGGCTGCTTCTCCAGGTTCTGGGCAAAGACGGTGGCGCCCATGGCACGCGCCAGGACGGCATATTCGCGCAGCGGGACCTTAACGACAGGAACATCCGGGCTGATCATGGGCGCTCTGCTGGGTGGGTCGCCCACGCTCGAAACGACGATCGCGGCAAGCCCACAGGTGACTTGCCAGGCTTATCGGCACCCCTGCGCGGAACTTCAGCCCGCGGATGAAAAAGCCTGGTCTAGCCAGCGGCTTTTGGCGTCTCCGGCAGGAACCAGTTCATCAGCAGGGCGCACAGGCCGCCGGTGGCGACGCCGGATTCCAGCACCGCCCTCAGGCCGGCCGGCATATGGGCGAGAAATTCCGGCACCTGGGAGATGCCCAGGCCCAGGGCCAGGGACACGGCGATGATCAGCAGCGCGCGTCTGTCCAGTTCGACACTGGCGAGGATGTTGATCCCCGAGGCGGCGACCGCGCCGAACATCACCATGGCCGCACCCCCGAGCACCGGCTCGGGCACCGCCTGGATCACCCCGGCCACCGCCGGGAACAGGCCCAGCAGCACCAGGATGGCGGCGATCCAGAGGCCGACATGGCGACTGGCGATACCGGTCAACTGGATCACTCCGTTGTTCTGGGCGAACACCGAGCTGGGAAAGGTGTTGAAGAGCCCGGCCAGCAGCGAGTTGGCGCCGTTGACCAAGACGCCACCCTTGATCCGCTGCATCCACAGCGGGCCTTCCACCGGTTCGCGGGAGACCTTGCTGGTGGCGGTGATGTCGCCGATGGCCTCCAGCGAGGTCACCAGATAGATCACCAGCAGGGGCACGAACAGCGACCAGGAAAAGCCCAGGCCGAAGTGCAGCGGCAGGGGGATCTGCACCCAGGCGGCCTCGTGCATGCCAGTGAAATTCAGCCGGCCCAGCCAGGCCGCCAGGGCATAGCCCAGCAGCAGGGCGACGACGATGGCGCTGCTGCGCAGGCCACGGAGCGGCAGGCGATTGAGCACCACGATGGTGGCCAGCACGGTGCCCGACAGCAGCAGGTTCTCGCCATTGGCGAAGGTACCGTTGCCCAGCGCCGCGAAGCCGCCGCCCATGCTGATCAGGCCGACCTTGATCAGCGTCAGGCCGATCATCAGCACCACGATGCCGGTCACCAGCGGGGTGATGAGGCGCTTGACGAAGGGCAGCACCCGCGACACGCCCATCTCGACGAAGGAGCCGGCCATCACCACGCCGAAGATGGCCGCCATCACGGCTTCCACCGGGGTGCCGTTCTTGACCATCAGCGCGCCTCCGGCGATCAGCGGGCCGACGAAGTTGAAGCTGGTGCCCTGGACGATCAGCAACCCGGCACCGAAGGGCCCGAAGCGGCGACACTGGACGAAGGTGGCGATCCCCGAGATCACCAGCGACATGGACACGATCAGGTTGGTGTCGCGCGGCGAGACACCGAGGGCCTGGCAGATCAGCAGACCGGGGGTGACGATGGGCACGATGATCGCCAGCAGGTGCTGGATGGCGGCGAGCAGGGCGATCAGCGGGCGCGGTCGGTCCTGGGGACCGTAGAGCAGTTCGGAGCGGGAAGGCTGGGACATGGCGGAGTCGTCGCGGAAAAAGCGCCGATCTTACCGGATGCCCGCCCCGTGGCGCAGGGTCTTCGGCCTGGAGAAAGCCGCCGACCTGGGGGGCGGCGGCTATGCCTTGCGTCTTACAGGATGAAGCGGGCCACGTCGCGATTGAGATCGGCGGCGTGATGCTGCAGGGAGCGCGACTGACGTTCCGAATCCTCGGCGCCGCTGGCCAGGGTGTCGCCGAGGCCCTTGATGGTGATGACGTTGCGGGTGATCTCCTCGGTGACCGAGGTCTGCTCCTCGGCCGCCGTGGCGATCTGCAGGGACATTTCGGAGATGACGCCGGCGCTCTGGGCGATCTCTTCCAGGGCGCTGGAGGCGCGTTCCACGTCGGCGACGCTGCGCTCGGCGATGGCCATGCTGCTGTCCATGCGCTGCACCGCCTGGCGGGTCATCTGCTGCAGGGTGCCGATGGTCTCGTTGATCTCCCGGGTCGAGGCCTGGGTCCGCTGCGACAGCGTCCGCACCTCGTCGGCGACCACCGCGAAGCCGCGACCATGTTCGCCGGCGCGGGCCGCCTCGATGGCCGCGTTGAGCGCCAGCAGGTTGGTCTGCTCGGCGATGCTCTGGATGCTGTCCAGCACCTTGGCGATGGCCTGGGAGTGGTGATCCAGCTCGCCGATCACCCGGGTGGCGTCGTCGACTTCCCGGGCCAGGCTGTTGATGGATTCCTTGCTGGTCTGCACCAGCGTCAGACCCTGGGCGGTGCTATCGGAGGACTGGCGAATGGCCGCGGCGGTCTGCTCGGCATTGCGGGCGATCTCCTGGGTGGCCGAGGACATCTCCGTCACGGCGGTGGCCACCAGGGTGATCTCCTGCTGAAGACGTCCCAGCTCCTGGGTAGCCGCGGCGCTGCGCTGCAGGACCTTTTGCGATTCGGCGTCCACGCTCTGGGCATGCTGGCGCACGCCACCGATCAGGCCGTGCAGGCTGGCCACAAACTGGTTGAAGTGACCGGCCAGGCCGCCGACTTCATCGTTGCTCTGTACGGCAATGCGCCGGGTCAGGTCGCCCTGGCCGTCGGCGATCACCTGCAGACCGTTCGAGACCACACCCAGCGGCCGCAGCAGATAGCTGCACAGCAGGTTGATGAGCAGCAGCGAGCCCCCCAGCACCACGGCCAGGATGACGATGCTGATCCAGAGTTGCCGCTGTAGCGGTGCCAGCAGGACGCCACTGTCGACCACCATCACCAGGGTCTCGCCGTCGCGATTCATGGGCGCGGCATAGAGCCGCTGGCCGGCGGCGGTCTCGACATAGCGCTCGCCGGGCGCCTGGGCCAGCCGCTGGAGGGTGTCCGCGGTGAGCTGGGGATAGAGCTCGGTGAGCGGTTTGGCCAACAGGGCGGTGTTTTCATGCCCCAGCACGATGTTCTGGCCGTTGACCAGTACGGCACTACCGGCACCCGGCAGCTGCACCCGCTTGAGCTGATCGAGGATGTCGCCGATGCTGACGTCGGCGCCGAGGATGGCGCTGGTCTTGCCACCGGACTGCAACGCCCAGCCCAGGGACAGCACGTTCTGCTTGGTCGCCGCCGCCACCGTGGGTATGGAGAAGAACACCTTGCCGGGATTCTGCATCGCCTGCTGGTACCACAGCCATTGGCGCGGGTCGTTGTTGTCCTGCGGTAACTGAGCGCCGTTGGCATTGACCTGGCTGCCATCGCCGCGGGCATAGAAGACGTTGTCGAAGCCGCCGGAACGCTTGACCTGATTGAGACCGGCCGGAAGGTTCGTCTCCTGGGTGTCCGCCGCCAGGGCACGCAACGCGGCGGCCTTGCCGTCGAACCACTGGCGGACACCGCCGTTGAAGACGAAGCTGACGGTCTTCAGCTGTTCGATCGTGGAGGCTTCGAGGGCCGCACGGGTGTTGAAGAAGTTGATGGTCGTCAGACCTACACCCACCACCAGCACGGCCGCGGTGGCAGACAACGAGAGTTTCTGTTTCAACGACAAGGCAGGCACGTTGTGTAGCTCCGAAATAATTATTCAGGCTTTATCGGTGCAAGTGCGCGATAACTTGAGCGTTCGGTCAGATTTTCGTCGCAGAAGCGACGATCCGCTTCTGGGTAGGCGGCCCCACCCGGGTCTTCCAAGGCGACTGCCGGCTGGAAGACCCGGGAGGGTGCCTGGTCAGTCGAAGTCGACTAGGCGGCCACCGTCTGGGCGCCGGTCATGAGTGCCACCGCATCGGCCATGGAGTGTTCGCGCGGGTCTATCACCGTCAACCGGCGACCCAGCCGGTGGATGTGGATGCGATCGGCGATCTCGAACACATGGGGCATGTTGTGGGAGATCAGCACGATGGCGATGCCGCGGGCCCGCACGTCGAGGATCAGTTCCAGCACCTTGCGCGACTCCTTGACCCCCAGCGCCGCGGTGGGCTCGTCGAGGATGATCACCTTGGAGCCGAAGGCCGCCGCCCGGGCCACGGCGACGCCCTGGCGCTGGCCACCCGACAGGGTCTCCACCGCCTGGTTGATGTTCTGGATGGTCATCAGCCCCAGTTCGGAGAGCTTTTCCCGGGCGATGCGCTCCATTTCCTTGCGGTCCAGGGTGCGGCAGAGGGTGCCCAGCAGCCCCGGCTTGCGCAGTTCGCGACCGAGAAAGAGGTTGTCGGCGATGGACAGCGCTGGCGACAGCGCCAGGTTCTGGTAGACCGTCTCGATGCCGGCGCGGCGCGCGGCGATGGGCGAGGCGAACTGCACCGGCTGCCCCTCGAAGCGGATCTCGCCTTCATCGGGCCGCAGGGCGCCGGAGATGGCCTTGATCAAGGAGGACTTGCCGGCGCCGTTGTCGCCGATCACGGCGAGGATCTCGCCCGGCAGCAGGTCGAAGTCGGCGTGGTCAAGGGCGGTGACGCGGCCGTAGCGCTTCACCAGGCCGCGCGCCATCAGCAGGGGTTCGGTAGTCATCAGCTGGCCGCCTTTCTGATCCATTGGTCGATAGCCACGGCCGCGATGATGAGCGTGCCGATCAGCAGATAGGTCCATTGCACGTCGGTACCCAGCAGGCGCAGGCCCAGGGCGAAGACGCCGACGATCAGGGCGCCAAACAGCATGCCGAGGATCGAGCCACGGCCGCCGAACAGCGAGATGCCGCCGATCACCACCGCGGTGATGGACTCGATGTTGGCGAACTGGCCGGCGGTGGGCGAGACCGAGCCGATGCGGCCGATCAGCACCCAGCCGGCGAAGGCGCAGATGAGCCCCGACAGGCCGTACACGGTGATCAGCATGCGGCGGACGTTGACCCCGGCCAGCGCCGCGGCCTCGGGATCGTCGCCTACGGCATAGAGATGACGCCCCCAGGCGGTGTGGTTGAGCACGTACCAGAGCAGGGCGACCAGCACCACCAGGGCGATCACGCCGTAGGTGAAGACCGCGCCCCCCAGGCGGAAATTGTCGCCGAACACCTGCAGCAGCGGCGCGGTCGCGCCGATTTCCTGGGCGCGGATGGTCTCGTTGCGCGAATAGAGGAAGTTGGCCGCGAGCACGATCTGCCACATGCCCAGGGTGACGATGAAGGGCGGCAGCTTGATGCGGGCGATCAGCCAGCCGTTGGCCATGCCGCACAGGGTGCCCACCACCAGGCCGCAGAGGATCGCCAACTCCACCGGCAGGCCGTAGCGAAAGGTGAACTGGCCCATGACCACCGAGGACAGCACCATGATGGCGCCTACCGAAAGGTCGATGCCGGCGGTGATCACCACCAGGGTCTGGGCCGCGCCCACGATCCCGGTGATGGCGACCTGTTGCAGGATCAGGGTGAGGGCGAAGGCGGAAAAGAACTTGCCGCCCAGCAGGGCGCCGAAGATGCCCAGCGACAACAGCAGCACCAGCAGCGAGACCGCCGAGGGGCGCGAATGCAGGAAGTGGCGGAATTTGACGAGCGGGCTGCGCTCGTCACGGGCGAAGGAGGCGACCTCCGTGGCGCTGTGCTTGAGCACCTGTTCGAAGGGTTGCCCGGACGGGGAAGGCGAGGTCGGATCGCTCATGGCAATCTCCTGAAAGCGGATCGGCCGAGAGGCGATCGCCCGCGCCGGCACGGCTGGCGGGGCGATCGGTCTGCTCTAGCGTAGACGAGGGGCCATCAGCCCCAGCATTTCTGCAGGGCGGTCTTGCTGTCGATGGACTGGATGCCGGGTACCGGCTTGTCCGTCACCAGTTTCACGCCGGTGTCGACGAAGCTCTTGCCTTCGGTGGCGGTAGGCTTCTTGCCGCTGTCGGCAAAGGTCTTGATCGCCTCGATGCCCAGCGCGGCCATTTGCAGCGGGTACTGCTGGGAGGTGGCGCCGATGACGCCGTCGGCGACGTTGTGCACGCCCGGGCAGCCGCCGTCGATGGACACGATCAACACGTCCTTCTCGCGACCCACGGCCTTGAGCGCCTCGTAGGCACCGGCGGCGGCCGGTTCGTTGATGGTGTGCACCACGTTGATGGTCGGGTCCTTCTGCAGCAGGTTTTCCATCGCTGCGCGGCCGCCTTCCTCGTTGCCGTTGGTCACGTCGTGGCCGACGATGCGCGAGTCGGTCTCGTCGCCGATGCGGTTCTGATCCTTGGGATCTATGCCGAAGCCGAGCATGAAGCCCTGGTCGCGCAGGACGTCCACCGAGGGCTGGGAGGCGTTCAGGTCGAGAAAGGCCACTCGGGCGTCCTTGGCCTTGTCACCCAGGGTTTCCCGCGCCCACTGGCCGATCAGCTTGCCGGCCAGCAGGTTGTCGGTGGCGAAGGTCATGTCGGCGGCGTTAACCGGGTCCAGGGGGGTATCCAGGGCGATCACCAGCAGGCCGGCCTCGCGGGCCTTCTGCAGATTGGGGACGATACCCTTGGTGTCCGAGGCGGTGATGAGAATGCCCTTGGCGCCATCGGCGATGCAGGTCTCGATGGCCGCGACCTGGCTTTCGCTGTCGCCATCGATCTTGCCGGCATAGGCCTTGAGCGTCATGCCCAGCTCCTTGGCCTTGGCGCTGGCACCTTCCTTCATCTTCACGAAGAAGGGGTTGGTATCGGTCTTGGTGATGAGGCAGGCGGATACGGGGGCCGCCTGGGCGGTGGCGCTGGCCAGGGTGGCGGCTAGCAGGCAACCGGTGAAGGCGGAAAGGGAGACGGTTCTTTTCATTGTTGTGCGCTCGGGTTCAGAGACGGGAAGGCGACCGACAGAGCGTCGGTCGCCGTGGAGCTGTTACCACCACTGCTCGATCTGGAAGCCGACGTTGGAGCCGTGCAGATCGTTGCCGAAGGTACCGGTGCTCGACAGCGCGGAGCCGGCGTCGAATTCATCGGCCGCCTGCTGGGCTGCCCGGTTCCAGGCGGCATAGGTGTAGAACAGGCGGAATTCGGGACGGGTCTTGAATTCCGGGCCCTTGGGCGACCAGGTAGGCGCCAGGGTCAGCTTGGTCAGCTTGCGGGTGCCGCCGGGAGCCTGCACCTGATCATGGCCCAGTTCGGTGGAGAACTTGAACTGGTCGGTGATGCCGTACACCAGACGGCCACCCAGCGAGGTCCAGCGTAGGTCATTGCCGTTGGGACGTTCGTCCTTCTGGTAGACCGCGGCGATCTGGCCACCCCAGTAGCGGCTGATCTGCCAGTCGAAGAAGTCGACGACGCGATAGGAGACGTCGGCGCTGCTCAGGGTCGGATCGCCGGTGCTGCCCAGCGCCGTGCCCGGGCCCTGGCCGCGCTGTACGGCAAAGGTGTTCACGCCGCCCCAGCCCATGAAGTTGGCCTGCTTGTGCTGCAGCGTCACGGCTACACCACTGTTGGCATTGGGCTGGTTGGTGGGTTTGTCCAGGTAGCTGACGCCGATCTCCAGCGAGCCATTGGGATTGGTGTTGAAACCGGCGACGTTGAAGTCGAGGCGGTTCTGGAAGTCCTTCTGGTTCTGGTTGTCCTTGCGCGAGAAGGCCAGGCTGTACTTGAGACCGCCGATGTTGACGTCCTCGATACCGCCGCCGGTGGCGCTCTGGTTCCAGTAGAAGAAGTCGGAGATGTGGATGTCGTTCCGCTTGTAGTAACGGCGGCCGGCCCAGAGATTACCGCCGTTCAGCGCGGCGATGTTGTTCCAGTAGGCGTAGGCCTGGACGGCACGGATCTCGCCATTGTCCCCGTTGAAGGTCGGGGTGCGGTCGTAGCGGTTGAAGAAGCTGCCCATGCCGTATACGCCAACTGCCGAGCCGTCGTTGAGGGTCAGGACGTCCTGCTTGAGTGCCAGTTCGCCGTACTGTTCGCATTCGTTGCCCAGGCGATACTTGGACTGCGCGCCCTGCAGCTTGAAGCAGCGCATGGAGTCGGAACCGGAGGAATCGCCGAGCCCGGTACGGAAGTACCCGATCGTTTCCAGGGCGTGTGCCGAAGGAATCAGCAGGAGTGTGCTCATCAAGGAGGCGACCGAAACCCTGGCCAAGGGCATAGCCTTTTTCTTATTCATTTATGTTCCCTGTTTATTGTTGTTGTGTGACGCGTGCCTGGCCTACACCTGACCCGCCGTGCTCCAGCGGAAGATCAGCATAGGTGTGACCATTGGGGCTCAACCTGACTACAAACTTATCGCTGAATCAATTCAGCGGCAGACGGAGGGTAGCCTTTGATCACTCAACGGCCTAGCGGCTCGCTAATCGCGAGGTGTGAGCTGAATCACAGGCTGCGCTTCTACAAAATTAGCAAGCCAAGCAACTGTGGAACCCCTCTGGAATGGGGGTTACCCGCACGGAGGCTGTAAGGAAGGCAGGGGCAGACGGAGTGGCGAGGAGAGAGCGGAGCCAGAGGGGTGAAATAGAGCGTGGAGAGCAGAGGGGAGTGATGGAGCAGTGCTGCGAGGCGACGGCAGCTGCCATCGCCTCGCAGTAACGGTCAGCCCAGCAGCGCCTTGTCGCGCACGCCGCCCTTGTCGGCGCTGGTGGCCAGCAGGGCATAGGCCTTGAGCGCGGTGGTCACGCGGCGGGCACGGGGTTGTGCCGGCTTCCAGCCCAGCTTGTCCTGCTCGATGCGGCGATGGGACAGCTCTTCGTCGCTCACCAGCAGGTTGATGCTGCGCTGGGGAATGTCGATGAGCACCTTGTCGCCATCCCGCACCAGGCCGATGGCACCACCGGCTGCAGCTTCCGGAGAGGCGTGGCCGATGGACAAACCCGAGGTGCCACCGGAGAAGCGACCGTCGGTGAGCAGGGCGCACTGCTTGCCCAGTCCCTTGGACTTCAGGTAGCTGGTGGGGTAGAGCATCTCCTGCATGCCCGGACCGCCCTTGGGCCCTTCGTAGCGAATGATGACGATGTCGCCGGCCTTGACCTCGTCGGCGAGGATGCCGCGCACCGCGGCGTCCTGGCTCTCGAAGACCTTGGCATTGCCTTCGAACACATGGATGGATTCATCCACGCCGGCGGTCTTCACCACGCAGCCGTCCAGGGCGATGTTGCCGTAGAGCACGGCCAGACCACCTTCCTGGGAATAGGCGTGCGCGACACTGCGGATGCAGCCCTCGGCGCGGTCGTCGTCCAGGGTATCGTAGCGAGTCGCCTGGCTGAAGGCTTCCTGGGTCGGGATGCCGGCGGGACCGGCGCGGAAGAAGGTCTTCACCGCCTCGTCCTGGGTCAGGGTGATGTCCCACTGCTCGATGGCTTCGCCCAGGGTCCGGCTGTGCACGGTGGGCAGGTCGGTATGCAGCAGACCGCCACGGGCCAGTTCGCCCAGGATGCTGAAGATGCCCCCGGCGCGATGCACGTCTTCCATGTGGTACTTCTGGATGTTCGGCGCCACCTTGCACAGCTGCGGCACCTTGCGCGACAGGGCATCGATGTCGCGCAGATCGAAGTCCACCTCGGCTTCCTGGGCGGCGGCCAGCAGGTGCAGGATGGTGTTGGTCGAGCCGCCCATGGCGATGTCCAGGGTCATGGCGTTCTCGAAGGCCGCATGGCAGGCGATGTTGCGCGGCAGCGCCGACTCGTCGTTTTCCTGATAGTAGCGACGGCAAAGGTCGACGATGGTGCGGCCGGCCTGCAGGAACAGTTCCTTGCGGTCGGCGTGGGTAGCCAGGGTCGAGCCATTGCCGGGCAGGGCCAGGCCGAGGGCCTCGACCAGGCAGTTCATGGAGTTGGCGGTGAACATGCCCGAGCAGCTGCCACAGGTGGGGCAGGCGCTGCGTTCGTATTCGGCGACCTTCTCGTCGCTGGCCGAGCTGTCGGCGGCGATGACCATGGCGTCGACCAAGTCCAGGCCGTGGCTGGCCAGCTTGGTCTTGCCGGCTTCCATGGGACCGCCGGAGACGAACACCACCGGGATGTTCAGGCGCAGGGCGGCCATCAGCATGCCGGGGGTGATCTTGTCGCAGTTGGAGATGCACACCAGGGCGTCGGCGCAGTGGGCATTGACCATGTACTCCACGGCGTCGGCGATGATCTCGCGACTCGGCAGCGAATAGAGCATGCCGTCGTGGCCCATGGCGATGCCGTCGTCCACGGCGATGGTGTTGAATTCCTTGGCCACGCCGCCAGCCTTCTCGATCTCCCGGGCGACCAGCTGGCCCAAGTCCTTGAGATGGACATGGCCCGGCACGAACTGGGTAAAGGAGTTGGCGATGGCGATGATGGGTTTCTTGAAGTCTTCGTCCTTCATCCCGGTGGCGCGCCAGAGCGCTCGGGCGCCCGCCATGTTGCGGCCCTGGGTGGAGGTTTTCGAGCGATAGTCAGGCATGAAGCGTCTCTCCGAGGCGGCTTTCTAGATCACGGTTCTGGTCATCGTGAGCGCGGACGAGGCACGGTGCAAACGCGAAGTGACGATTGCCGGGCCGGAGGGCAACGACGCCATGCGGGATCTCCACAGGGGTGCCGGGGCTCACGAACCCGCCGGAGGATGCTGGCGGAGGGGAATCCGGATCATACACCCGGGCGCCAGCACTGCACAGCAGCGCAGGCGCCGGTGGATCAGGGCGCTTCCTGTTCGCCGTCGGGAGCGTCTTCCAGGTATTCGTCCATCGGTTCCTGGCCGGCCAGGGTCTTGAGACTCAGGTCCACGGCTTCGGGCAGGGTGATGTCGACGCGCTGCTTGTCGCTGCCTTCCAGCGAGGACTCGTAGCTGAGCGCATGGCGCAGGTGGCCGTTTTCGAGGATGGCACCCACGCTGGCCAATTGAGCGGCGGCCGGAGCCAGGCGTTCGAGAGCGGCCTTGGGCCAGGTGGCCTCGACGGTCGCATTGCAGGTATAGAAGCCTGCTTCGCCACTGTCTGAGGGTTCTTCCTGGGTCTTGATGTCGACCAGCGAGATCTGGTTGGCCTCCAGCGCGGGCTGGCCAGCGGCGATGTCGTCCGCATAGATCTCGTTGATGGTCTGGGCGTATTGCTGACGAACCAGTTCGGCGGTCTTGGCCGCATCGCAACTGTAGTCATAGCCACCGCAGCCAGTCAGGGAAAGCACCGCAGCTGTGAGTATGAGGTGACGTCTGGACATGCCTGAATTCCTTGGAACGATGGGTAGAGCCTGGCGGCGCTGGCCGTGCCTGCGTCGATCCGCAGTGCAGGACGTCGGCGCAACGTTCATGGATGGCGAGGGCTTAGGGTGCTGCCGCTCGCCGATCCTGTCCATCAGACGCCGCCAGCGTCCGTCAGGACACCCGGCCTGGCTGGCCGGTCAGATCCCCGATCAGGCGCGGTCGGCGCTTTCGCAGGTCTCGAAGTCCTTGCTGTCGACGCGGTTCATGCTGTCAAAGCCGATCGAATAGACCTGCTCCTTGCCGTCCTTGTTGAGCACATAGTTGTTGCAGGTACCCGGACGATACTTGCGGGTGTAGGTGCTCGACGGGGTGCCGCCGATACGCAGGACGTCAGCCTTGGCCATCCCCTTTTCCACCTGCTTCACCAGCGGCTGCTCGCGAAATTCCACGCGACCCACGGTGTAGTCGGCGGTGTTCTTGACCGAGGAACAGCCCGCCAGCACGGTGCCGGCCAGCAGGGCGGTCGCGACTGCAATCTTCTTGTTCATGGTGTGATCCCTTCAAAGGCGGAAGTGCCTGACACTTCGACGATGACGGCGCCGATAAATTCGCTCTCCGTCGCACTTCTCGCCGTTCGCGCCTTTGACGGTCGGCTCGCGAGAGCGGCAAGTGACTGTATCTAAAGCTGATTCTGCAAACGAACGCTATGCCCTCGTTTTCTAAGGAATATTTTGTCCGAATGGCAGTTGACAGGGGCCAGTCGGCAGGCGATCTTTAGCGTTATGTTGTAACTTCCCAGCCGTTTCTCGTTTCTCGCGAGGACCCCATGAATCGCCGTCGTCTGCTCAATCTGATCCTGGCTGGCATGACTTTGCCCGTCGGGTTGCCGGCGTTTGCCGCCCGGCAGCAACTCAAGGGTGCCCGGGCCTGGCAGGACGCTGAGAAGCTCCGCCTGGTCTTCGATCTCACCGGACCGGTGCGCTACAAGACCTTTACCCTGGTGGCGCCGGATCGCATCATTCTCGATCTCGCCGATACCCAGGCGCCCGCGGTGCTCAACCACCTCGCCCTGCAGGGGTCGCCGGTGCGCGCCGTGCGCAGCGCCCGCTATGGCGCCCAGGACACCCGGGTGGTGCTGGAGCTGGCCCATCCGGTGGAGATGGAGAGCTTCATCCTCGGCCCGGGCGAGGGCGCGTCCAACCGCCTGGTGCTCGATCTCAAGCGCGCCGGGACGCCGGCAGTGGCCGCACGCAAGCCGGTCGACGCCGAGCCGCCGCTGGAGGTCAAGCGTGGCAAGGGCCTGGCCACGGGGCGCGACATCATGGTGGTGGTCGATGCCGGGCATGGTGGCAAGGATCCCGGTGCGCTGAGCGCCCGCGGTGATCGGGAAAAGGACATCGCCCTGATCGTGGCGCAGAATCTGGCGCGGCGCATCAACCTGCAGAAGGGCTTCAAGGCCAAGCTGGTGCGCAACGACGACTTCTTCGTGCCGCTGCGCAAGCGGGTCGAGGTCGCCCGCAGCTACAACGCCGACATGTTCGTCTCGGTGCACGCCGATGCCGCACCGCGACGTACGGCCTATGGCGCCTCGGTCTATGCCCTGTCGGAGCGAGGCGCGACCTCCACCACGGCGCGCTTCCTGGCCGACAGCGAGAACAACGTCGACCTGATCGGTGCCAACGAGATTCTCAAGGGCCGCGATCCCATGCTGGCCGGCGTGCTACTGGACATGTCGATGAACGCCACCATCTCGTCGAGCCTGGACCTGGGCCACAAGGTGCTGGGGCAATTGGCGAACATCACCAACCTGCACCAGAAACGGGTGGAGCAGGCGGGGTTCGCTGTGCTCAAATCGCCGGACATCCCTTCGATCCTGGTCGAGACGGGCTTCATTTCCAATGATCGCGACTGCCGGCGCTTGCTCGACAGTCGCCACCAGAAGCAGCTGGCCGATTCGATCTTTGCCGGGCTGCATGGCTATTTCCAGGAGCGCCCGCCGCTGGGCACCTACCTCGCCAGCCTCAAGAACACCCAAGGAGTGACATGAGTTTGCAAGACAAGGCGCGTCGTTACTGGCGCGTGGTGGTGCTGGTGATAGGCGCGCTCTGTGTCGTGGCCGGGCTGATCGGCTACGGGCAGGGCGGTGGCGACAAGCAGGGCAGTGCCCAGGAAGGCTTCGTCAACAAGGTCTGGCAGATCAAGACCAGCAACAGCATCGAGCCGGGAATGCTCTATGTCTTTCTCAGCGATGGCACCCTGGTGATGGCCTCGCCGAGCAGCCAGCCCTCCCTGGGCCGCTGGACGCGCACCGAGAAGGGCCTGAATCTGATCGAGGAAGGCATCACCTATCCCACGGAAATCCTCGGTCTCACCCGCGACGAATTCCGTATCCGCAGTCTCAACCCCGGCGATCCGGTGGAGCTGCAGCTGGCTCCGGCCGCACGCTGAGAGAGCCTCAGGCGTCGTCGTCGGAGTAGCGCTGCTCCTGCCAGGGGTCGCCCCGGTCGTGATAGCCGCGCATCTCCCAGAAGCCAGGCGTGTCGCCGACCCGGAAGTCGATGCGCCTGAGCCACTTGGCGCTCTTCCACAGATAGAGGTGCGGGATCAATGCCCGCACCGGGCCCCCGTGCTCGGCGGTCAGCGGCTGGCCTTCCCAGCTGTGCACCAGCATGGCGCCAGGTGCGGCGAAATCGGCCAGCGGCAGGTTGGTAATGTAGCCGTCGTAGCTGTGCAGGAGCACATGGGTCGCTTCGTCCCGCGGCTGTACCTCGTCCAGCAGTTCGCTTACCGGCAGGCCGATCCAGTGATTGTCATAGCGTGACCAGGTGGTGACACAGTGCATGTCGCTGATGGCCTGGGTGGTCGCCCGCGCCGCGAAGGTCTCCCAGTTCCAGCGCAGCGTCTTGCCGACCGCGCCGGTCACCGCCAGTTGCCAGCGTTCCTGGCTGACTTCCGGGCGTACCCCTAGATCCAGGACCGGCCAGTTGCTAACCCGATGCTGGCCGGGCGGCAGGCGTTCGCTGTCCGGGCGTGCGCCCTGGCCGGTGAGGAAGCGGCCCTCCTGGGCCCAGCGTTCCTTGGAACGGATCAGCTTGCTTGGCTCATCACTCATCGGTGGATCCTCTTCGCAGTTCTCAGGCTTCTGACCTCAATGATGGCCTTTCGTCGGCACAGGCCGAACCCAGACGGCTGCTCACGCCTCCTATCCTGCAGGCACTCAGAGAGGCGCCTCCTTTTTTCTTAACCTGCCGGAGAACCACCATGGTAGATGCAACCCAGATCAAAGAGCATGCGGAAGTTGTCGGTTCGGACGGCCAGCACGTGGGCACCGTCGACCACATGGAGGGCGCCGATCGCATCAAGCTGACCAAGCGCGATCAGGACGCCGATGGCAAGCATCACTACATTCCGCTGAGCTGGGTCCAGTCCGTGGAAGGCAGCCAGGTACGCCTGTCCAAGACCCGCGACGAAGCCGAAAGCGAGTGGCAGGCCGCCTAAGGCACGCCGCCCAACAAAAAGCCCCGCATTGCGGGGCTTTTTGTTGGGCGGCGAATAGGGATCAGTTGATGTATTCGAACAGCTTGACGATGCGCTGCACACCCGAGACGCTCTGGATCAGCTGCACGGCATGGGCGGCTTCCTGCTGGGTCACCAGGCCCAGGAGATAGACGATGCCGTTTTCCGTGACCACCTTGATGCGCGAGCCTGGGATGTCCTGGTCGGCGAACATCTGGGTCTTGATGCGGGTGGTCAGCCAGGAATCGTTGCTCCGCGCCAGCAGCGAGGAGTTACCGGTCACCTGCAGTTCGTTGTGCACGGTCTTGACCCGCTGCACGCTGCGCACCGCCTGTTCGGCCTGGGCCTTGAGATCGGCGCGCGGTGTCTGGCCGGCGATCAGTACCACGCCGTTGTAGCTCACCACCACGATGTGCGAGCTGGCCAGGTCGGCATTGGCCTTGGAGATGTTGACCGCGGCCTTGGTCTCGATCAGGGCGTCATCGACGGTGCTGCCCAGGGTACGGGTGCCGCGGTTGTCGTCGATGGGCTTGTCGCGGCTGGCGGTGACCACGTTGCTGCAGCCGGCGACCGCAAAGGACAGCGCCAGGATGGCGAGCAGAGGAGCTTTCTTCATTCTTCGCTTCCAAACAGTTGCTGATCGATCTGGTCGCACAGGCAGTGGATCACCAGCAGGTGCACTTCCTGGATGCGGGCGGTGACCTTGGCAGGTACGCGGATCTCGACGTCCTCGGGCAGCAGCAGCGAGGCCATGCCGCCGCCATCGCGGCCGGTGAGCGCGACCACGGTCATCTCGCGGTCGTGAGCGGCCTGGATCGCCTGGATCACGTTGGCCGAGTTGCCGCTGGTGGAGATGGCCAGGAGGATGTCGCCGGGCTGACCCAGAGCACGGATCTGCTTGGAGAACACCTCGTTGTAGCTGTAGTCGTTGGCGATGGAAGTCAGCGTCGAGGTGTCGGTGGTCAAGGCCAGGGCCGGCAGGCTGGGCCGCTCGCGCTCGAAGCGATTCAGCAGTTCCGAGGAGAAATGCTGGGCGTCGCCGGCGGAACCGCCATTGCCACAGGTGAGAATCTTGCCTTCGTTGAGCAGGGCCGCGACCATGACCTGGCTGGCCAGATCGATATGCGGAATCAGGACTTCCATGGCCTGACGCTTGGTTTCGATGCTGTCCCGGAAGAGTTTCTGGATGCGGGCGTGGGTGTCCATCGCGATATCTTTGACCTGTGCTGTGGAGTGCCTCAGGCCTCGAAGGCCTGTTTGATCCATTCGAGTGCCTGAGGGGACGCGTCGGCCCCGGGGCCGATCGCGATCACGTCGAAACGACAAGGCCGCTTGGCCCAGCGCGCTTCGGATTGCAGAAAGAGGGCGGCGCTGTTGACCAGTCGCTGCCGCTTGCGGGCATCTATGCTTTCCGCGGCGCCGCCCCAGGCGGTGTGCCTGCGGGCGCGTACCTCGACGAATACTACTGTATCGCCGTCGAGCATGACCAGATCGAGCTCACCGCCACGCCAGCGCCAGTTACGGGCGATCAGGCGCAGACCGTGCGTCTGCAGGAACTGCAGCGCACGGTCCTCGCCTTGCTTGCCGCGCTGGAGGTGCGGGGCCTGCTTCACGGCGTGCTGAGCGAGGCCGGCACGCTGGTGGTGGGCAGCGGTGCATTGTTGGCTGGCAGCGGCTGGGCCACGCCGTTGCGGAATTCCGCCCAGGGCAGGTGACGCACCACACGCTGATCGGGCGCCACGCTCAGATTGCCGGACAGGCCGGGCAGCTCGGAGTTGGGCAGGGCCTTGAGCTGCTGCAGGTGCAGCGCCAGCAGGTAGGCATCGGCGCCCATGGCATAGAGGCGCCCGATGCTGGTGCCGGCCTGGGGCCACTGGGCGGTGATCTTGGCGCGCAGCGGATTGCTCGGGTCCAGCAGCCAGGGCGTTTCGCAGAACAGGATGCCGTTGAGATCCTGGTTCACGCCGGGTTCGTTGACCCCGCTGTTGAGGTTGGAAGTGGCGTACACCGGCAGATCGCGGGCGTTCTGGTAGACCAGGATCGGCTTGATCTGGCGGGCCTGCGTCGGCGTCGAGGCGAGGAAGATGAAGTCCATGCCCTGGCGCATCTGCAGGAGGCTGGTGATGCGGTTGGCGATCTCGACCGGCTGGCCGATGCGCTCGGCGGCGACCAGGCGACCACCCAACTGCTGCCACTCGTTCTGGAAGGCGGCCAGCACGCGGGTACCCCAGTCGCCCTGGGGCACCATGGCACCGGCGCTGCGCTTGCCATCGGCCCAGGCACGGCGGGCGGCTTCACGGGCCTCGTCCTCGGCGGCCAGGCCGAACTGGAAGAGCTGGGGCGGCTGGGCGCCCTGGCTGTCGCCATAGTTCAGCGCCAGGGTGTTGAGCGGCAATTGCGGGCGATCGCTCAGCTGCTTGACCAGATTCTTTTCCAGCGGGCCGACCACCAGCTGGATGCCGGCGGCCTGGGCCTGGCGGTAGAAGGCGTCCAGCGAGCCCATCTGGGTACTGTCGTAGACGGTCACGGCCGGGGCGGTCTGGCCCGTGGCCAGGGCTTCGTAGCGGGCGGCCATGAAGCCGTCCTGCAGCGCGCGGGAGACGCCGGCGAGCTGGCCCTGCAGGGGCAGCAGCAGGGCGACGCGATTGAGTGGCTCGCGCGCCAGGGTCTTCAGGCGTTCCAGGTCATCGGGCAGATTGCGCGCGGCGGGATGGCCGGGGTGCTGCTGCTGCCATTCCTCGATGGCCGACAATTGCTGATCCAGCGCCAGGTTGCCGCGGGTGATGGCGGCCAGGGCCAGCCAGCCATTGAGATCGGCATCCTTCACGCTCTGGCGCAGTTGCGCATCCGGCAGGCTGGTCACCAGCTGCCAGATCTGCTCGCGGTTGTCATGGGCGGCATCGCCTTCGAGCAGCGGCCCTAGGAAGATGCGCTCCTGGGCGGCGGCGAGCGGCTGGCCATTGGCGGCCTGGGCCTCGGCCTTGGTCAGGCCGCTGCGGATCTGCTGCTGAGCCGGCAATTCGCCCAGTTGGGCGAAGCTGGGATGGTCGAAACGCTTGAGGGCCTGGGCCGGCTGCTTGTCGAGCAGATCGAGCTGGGCCAGCAGGGTCTGGGCGAACATCTGCTGCGCCGGCTTCAAGCCTTCCAGATTGATGGAGCCCAGGATCTGCCGCGCTTCGCGGGCGTTCTGCTGGGCATAGGCCTTGTCCGCGGCGGTCAGGCGCAGCAGATTGGCCTGCTCGGACTGACTGGCGCCGGCCTGGTTCAGCAGTTGCTCGATGCTGGCCTGGCTGGGCTGAGGCAGCGCCCCGAGGCTGCTCGTGGTGGGCGAGCTGCTGCAGGCGGCGAGCAGGGCGAAGGCGGTGGCGCAGATCAGCGGACGCAGGCGGAACTTCATGCGGTGGTTCCTGAGCAGAGTTCGGAAAGGGGCGATTGTCTCACAGCACCCAGGCGCTGCGAACGCCGAGGGCGAGAGCGGCGTACACTGTTGGGCTATTTCCAGTCCGTCAGGTTTCATCATGATTTCGCCGGGTACTCTTTATGTGGTTGCCACCCCCATCGGCAACCTGGACGACATCACCACCCGTGCCCTCAAGGTCCTGCGCGACGTGGCCCTGATCGCCGCCGAAGACACCCGTCATTCGGCGCGCCTGTTGCGCCATTTCGGTATCGAAACGCCACTTGCCGCCTGTCACGACCACAACGAGCGCGATGCCGGAGGTCGCTTCATCACCCGCTTGCTGGCGGGAGAGGACGTCGCCCTGATCTCCGATGCGGGCACGCCGCTGATTTCCGATCCGGGCTTTCACCTGGTGCGCGCCGCGCGCGCCCAGGGCATCCGGGTCTCGCCGATTCCCGGTGCCTGCGCGCTGATCGCGGCGCTGTCGGCGGCCGGGCTGCCTTCGGACCGCTTCAGCTTCGAGGGCTTCCTGCCAGCCAAGGCGGTGGGCCGGCAGGGGCGGCTGGCGGCCCTGCGCGAAGACCCGCGCACCCTGATCTTCTACGAGGCGCCCCATCGCCTCGACGACTGCGTGGCCGACATGGTGAGCATCTTCGGGCCCGAGCGGCACATCGTGCTGGGGCGCGAGCTGACCAAGACCTTCGAGACCCTGCGCGGCCTGCCCGCGGGCGAGCTGCAGGCCTGGATTCGCGAGGATCTGGATCAGCAGCGCGGCGAATGCGTGTTGCTGGTGGCCGGCTGGACCGCGCCGGAAGACGCCGAGGTCGATGCCGAAACCCTGCGCATCCTCGATCTGCTGCTGGCCGAGCTGCCGGTCAAGCGCGCCGCCGCCCTGGCCGCCCAGATCACCGGCGCGCGCAAGAACCTGCTCTACCAGCTAGCGCTGGAGCGCAAGGGCGAGTAGGGCGAATTAGTGGGCATCTTTCCTTGTTATCCGCCCCCAGTCTCTATACCCTTGCGCCGCGAGAGCCGACCGGGCAGTCGCTGTCGTGATCCGCAAGGGTCGCGAGGGAGGAAAGTCCGGGCTCCATAGGGCGAGGTGCCAGGTAACGCCTGGGAGGCGTGAGCCTACGGAAAGTGCCACAGAAAATAACCGCCTAAGCGCGCAAGCGCCGGTAAGGGTGAAAAGGTGCGGTAAGAGCGCACCGCACGGCTGGCAACAGTTCGTGGCTAGGTAAACCCCACCTGGAGCAAGACCAAATAGGAATCCATAGGCGTGGCCCGCGCTGGATTCGGGTAGGTCGCTAGAGGCAATCAGCGATGGTTGTCCCAGAGGAATGACTGTCCTCGACAGAACCCGGCTTACAGGTCGGCTCTCGCACTCCCTCCCTCCCGGGCCTCTACGCCTGGGGTCTGAGACCTCTTCTTAAGACATCACTTTAATCAATTGAGCCAATCAATTGACTTCATTTCCGTTTGTCGGAAATCGATGTCGTTCGTCTTGGTCGTGAACTCGTGCAATTTGCTCGAAATCCGCGTCCCACGCGGCCTGGGAACCCCCTCGCTTACCTTGACTGAAAGCGGCCCTCCTCAATATAGTGGCGGCCGGTGGTACGAAGTGGGGCGAAGTGGGATTTAATGGCAAGGACAGCCTATTAGAGGATGCGAAATTGTTCCGGGGAGCGAACGCCATCAGTCTCGACGCCAAGGGGCGCGCCGCGATGCCGAGCCGGTATCGTGACGAGCTGCTGGAGCGTTGTGCCGGCCAGCTCATCGTGACGATCGATGCCGTCGACCCCTGCCTTTGCGTCTATCCACTCCCGGAATGGGAAATCATCGAAAGCAAACTGCGGCAGTTGCCCTCGCTACGCGAGGAGACTCGCCGCTTGCAGCGCTTGCTGATCGGCAATGCGGTGGATCTGGAGCTCGACGGCAGTGGCCGTTTCCTGGTTCCGCCGCGCCTGCGTGAATACGCCAAGCTGGACCGGCGCGTGATGCTGGTCGGGCAGCTCAACAAGTTCCAGTTATGGGATGATGATGCCTGGAGTGCCGTGTGCGACGCGGATCTCCTGGCGATTAAGGAACCCGGCGGTATGCCGGATGAAATGCGCGATTTGATCCTGTGACCATGAACCCAGTCTTCCACCACGTCTCCGTTCTCCTGGACGAGGCCGTACAGGCATTGGCGATCCAGCCTGCCGGCCGTTATCTGGACGGCACCTTCGGCCGCGGCGGACACAGCCGGGCCGCGTTGCGCCTGCTGGGTGGGGAAGGGCGGTTGCTGGGTTTCGACAAGGACCCCCAGGCGATCGCTGCCGGCCAGGCCCTGGCCGCGGAAGATCCGCGTTTCGAGATCGTCCAGCGCAGCTTCGCCGAGCTGGGCGATGAACTCGTCAGCCGTGGCTGGTCCGGCCAGGTCGATGGCGTGTTGCTGGATCTGGGCGTCTCCTCGCCCCAGCTCGACGATCCCGAGCGCGGTTTCAGCTTCATGCAGGACGGTCCCCTGGACATGCGCATGGATCCGAGCCGGGGGCAGAGCGCCGCCGCCTGGATCGCCACGGCTGCCGAGGCCGATATCGCCCAGGTGTTCAAGGAATTCGGCGAAGAGCGCTTCGCCAAGCGCATGGCGCGCGCCGTGGTGCAGCGTCGTGAGATCCAGCCCTTCGAACGCACCGGTGATCTGGCCAAGGTGCTCACCGAGGCCAATCCGGCCTGGGAAAAGGGCAAACATCCCGCCACCCGCGCCTTCCAGGGGCTGCGTATCTACATCAACCGCGAACTGAGCGATCTGGAGCAGGGCCTGCAGGCCGCCTACGAGCAGTTGGCGGTGGGTGGCCGGCTGGTGGTGATCAGCTTCCACTCCCTGGAAGATCGCATCGTCAAGCAATTCATGCGCCGACTGGCCAAGGGCGAGGCCGACCAGCTGCCGCGCGACCTGCCGATCCGCGCCACGGTCTTCGAGCCTTCGCTGCGCCTGTTGGGCAAGCCGGTCTATGCCAGCGAAGCCGAACTGGCCGCCAATCCCCGCGCCCGCAGCGCCGTGATGCGCGTTGCCGAGAAGCTGAAATGAGCCGGCTCTTCGTCAAGAAACTGCCCCTGGGCAGCAGCGTCATGCTGGTGCTGTTCGCTGGCGTGCTGCTGTCGGCGGTAGCCGTGGCCTATAGCGCCCACTGGAATCGCCAGCTGCTCAATACCCTCTATGGCGAGATGGCCATCCGCGACAAGGCCCAGGCCGAGTACGGTCGGCTGCTGCTGGAGCAGAGCACCTGGACCGCCCACAGCCGCGTCGAGGCCCTGGCCAGCGGTCAGCTGCAGATGCGCATTCCCGATCCGACCGAAATCCGGATGGTCAATCCGTGAAAGGCCTGATCGCGCGCCTGCCCTGGCGCTTCAGCCTGATTATCGGGCTGTTGCTGGTCATGGTCGGCACCATCATCTGGCGCATCGTCGATCTGCACGTGATCGACCGGGCCTTTCTCAAGGGGCAGGGGGATGCGCGCAGCGTGCGCACCATTCCTATCCCGGCGCACCGTGGCCTGATCACCGATCGCAATGGCGAACCCCTGGCCGTGAGTACGCCGGTCACCACCCTGTGGATCAATCCCAAGGAGCTGCTGGGCGCCGAGGATCGCTGGCCGACCCTGGCCGATGCCGTCGGCCAGCCGCGTGCGGAACTGGCCAAACGCATCGAGCAGAACGCCAGCAAGGAATTTCTCTACCTGGCCCGCGGCCTGACGCCCGAGCAGGGCGAAGCGGTGATGAGCCAGGTCAAGGCACACAAGATTCCCGGTGTCTACGACATCGAGGAATTTCGGCGTTTCTATCCGGCGGGTGAGGTGGCGGCCCATGTGGTCGGCTTCACCGATATCGACGATCACGGCCGCGAAGGCATCGAACTGGCCTTCAACGAATGGCTGTCCGGCGTGCCGGGTCGTCGCCAGGTGGTCAAGGATCGTCGCGGTCGGCTGATCCGCGATGTGCAGGTCGCCAAGAACGCCAAGCCGGGCAATACCCTGGCGCTGTCCATCGACCTGCGTCTGCAGTATCTCGCTGCCCGCGAGCTGCGCAATGCCCTGACCCAGTTCGAAGCCGAGGCCGGCAGCCTCACCATCGTCGACGTCAAGACCGGCGAAGTCCTGGCGATGGTCAACATGCCCACCTACAACCCCAACAACAGACGCAGCCTCGAACCGGCCGCTATGCGCAACCGGGCGATGATCGACGTCATGGAGCCCGGCTCGGTGATGAAGCCGATCTCCATGACCGCGGCGCTCGCCAGCGGTCGCTGGAAGCCCACCGACAAGGTCAACGTCTATCCCGGTTCGCTGCAGATCGGCCGCTACACCATCAAGGACGTCTCCCACAGCGATGGCGCCCTGGACCTGACCGGCATCCTCATCAAGTCCAGCAACGTCGGCATGAGCAAGATCGCCTTCGATGTCGGTGGCGAGAACATCTACAACGCCATGCGCGCCGTCGGCCTCGGCCAGGACACCGGTCTGGGCTTCCCCGGCGAGCGGGTCGGCAATCTGCCTAACCACCGCACCTGGCGTCCGGCCGAGACCGCGACCCTGTCCTATGGCTACGGCCTGGCGGTGACCGCCGTGCAGCTGGCCCATGCCTATTCGGTGCTGGCCAACGACGGGCGCTCGGTACCGCTGTCCATGGTACGCCTGGATAAGGCTCCGGCCAGCGACCAGGCGGTGGACGAGCGCGTCGCCAAGACCCTGCAGGGCATGCTGCAACAGGTCGTGGAAGCTCCCGGTGGTGCCTTCCGCGCCCAGGTGCCGGGCTACCACGTCGCTGGCAAGAGCGGTACCGCGCGCAAGACCAGCACCGGTACCCGGGGCTATGCCGAAAATTCCTATCGCTCGCTGTTCGCCGGCTTCGGCCCCACCAGCAATCCGCGCCTGGCCGCGGTGGTGGTGATCGACCGTCCCAGCAAGGGCGGCTACTACGGTGGCGTGGTGTCGGCGCCGGTGTTCAGCCGCGTGATGTCCGGCGCTCTGCGCCTGATGAACATCCAGCCGGACAATCTGCAGCCGCTGCCGGTGCAGCAGGCCCAGGCCCAGGCTGCCGCCAAGCCGCTGCTGGTCGGGGAGCGTGATCGATGAGCCGCCTGCTGACCGAACTCCTGCCTGAGGCCAGCGCTGCCGTCAACATCGACGGCCTGGCGCTGGACAGTCGCGACGTTCGGCCGGGCTCGCTGTTCCTCGCCATTCCCGGCTTGCACAGCGATGGCCGTGCTCATATCGCCAGTGCCGCCGAACGGGGTGCCGCAGCCATCGCCTACGAGGTGAAGGACGCTCCCGCGCTGCCGAACCTGGACATCCCTCTGATCGCCGTTGAAGGTCTGGCCGGCAAGCTTTCCGCCATCGCTGGTCGTTTCCATGGCGAACCCAGCCAGCGCCTGGCGCTGGTCGGCATCACCGGCACCAACGGCAAGACCAGTGTCAGCCAGCTGATCGCCCAGGCCTGCGACCTGCTCGGTCAGCGTTGCGGCATCGTCGGCACCCTGGGTAGCGGCTTCCATGGCGCCCTCGCCGAAGGCCGCCATACCACCCCGGACCCCCTCAAGCTGCAGGCGACCCTGGCCGAACTGGCCGCCGGTGGCGCCGCCAGCGTGGCCATGGAGGTCTCATCCCATGGCCTGGTCCAGGGCCGGGTGGCAGCGCTGGCCTTCAAGGTCGCGGTCTTCACCAATCTGTCCCGCGACCACCTCGATTACCACGGCACCATGGCCGCCTATGGCGAAGCCAAGGCCCAGTTGTTCGCCTGGCCCGGGCTCGGCACCCGCGTCCTCAATATGGACGATGCCTTTGGCCGCGAGCTGGCAGCTCGCCCCAGCCTGGCAGCGACCCTGACCTACAGCCTGAGCGATCCGGCCGCCAGCCTCCATTGCCAGGCTATCCAGTTCGACGACCACGGCGTGCGCGCCCAGCTGGTCACCGCCCAGGGCACCGGCGAGCTGCGCAGCCAGCTAATCGGACGCTTCAACCTGAGCAATCTGCTGGCCGCCATCGGTGCCCTGCTGGGGCTCGGTCATTCGCTGGCCGACATCCTCGCCATCCTCCCGCAGCTGCAGGGCCCGGCCGGGCGCATGCAGCGCCTGGGTGGCGCCGGGCGGCCGCTGGTGGTAGTGGACTATGCACATACCCCCGACGCCTTGGACAAGGTGCTCACTGCCCTGCGGCCCCATGTCGGTGCCCAGGGTCGATTGGTCTGCGTGTTCGGCTGTGGCGGCGATCGCGATCGCGGCAAGCGGCCGGAGATGGCCGCGGTGGCCGAGCGCCTGGCCGACCAGGTGGTGGTGACCGACGACAACCCCCGTACCGAGGATCCGGCCGCCATCGTCGCCGACATTCGCGCGGGCTTCGCGCAGCCCGAGCAGGTGAGCTTCGCCGGCCGGCGCGAGGTGGCAATCGCCCAGGCCGTGGCCGCGGCGACCGCCCAGGACATCGTGGTGCTGGCCGGCAAGGGCCATGAGCCCTACCAGGAAATCGCCGGGGTCCGCCATCCCTTTTCCGATCTCGACCAGGCCGAGCGGGCCCTGACCGCCTGGGAGCGACAGCATGCTTAGATCCTTCACCCTCACCGAAGTGGCCGAGGCCCTGACCGGCAACCTGCTGGGCGCCGATGCCCTGTTCGATGGCGTCGGCACCGACAGTCGCAAGGCCATGGCCGGACAACTCTTCGTCGCCCTGAGCGGGCCGCGCTTCGATGGTCATGCCTATCTGGCCGACGTGGCCGCCCAGGGCGCCGCGGCAGCCCTGGTGGAGCGGGCCGTGCCCGAGGTTCATCTGCCCCAACTGGTGGTAGCCGACACCCGCCTGGCGTTGGGTCGCCTCGGCGCCTTCAATCGTGATCTGTTCCAAGGCAAGCTCGCCGCCGTGACCGGCTCCAGCGGCAAGACCACGGTCAAGGAACTGCTCGCCGCCATCCTGCGTCAGCAGGGTGCCACGCTGGCCACCCAAGGCAATCTGAACAACGAACTCGGCGCACCCCTGACCCTGCTGCAACTGGCCGCCGAGCACGCCTTCGGCGTCATCGAGCTGGGCGCTTCCCACGTCGGGGACATCGCCTATACCGTGAGCCTGACACGCCCGGATGTCGTTATCATTACCAACGCCGGCCAGGCCCATGTGGGCGAATTCGGCGGTGTCGATCGTATCGTCGAGGCCAAGGGCGAGATCATCGAGGGCGTGGGCGAGGCGGGCACCGTGGTGCTCAACCGCGATGACGCCGCCTTCGAGACCTGGCAACGCCGTGCGGCCGGGCGCCGAGTCATCGCCTTCGGCCTGGATGCCCGCGCCGATGTCCGCGCCACCGAGGTGAGCCTGGATAGCCAAGGTCGTCCGAGCTTCACCCTGCACACTGCCCAAGACGACGTATGCATCACCTTGCAACTGCTGGGTGCCCACAACGTCGGCAATGCCCTGGCCGCCGCGGCGGCCGCCCTCAGCCTGGGCCTGGACCTGACCACCGTCGCCCGTGGCCTGGCCACAGCGGCACCGGTCCAGGGCCGCACCCTGACCCGCACCAGCCAGCGCGGCGCCCAGGTCATCGACGACAGCTACAACGCCAACCCCGCCTCGGTGAAGGCCGGGATCGATCTACTGGCTGCCCTGCCGGGCCGTCGGGTGGTGGTCCTGGGCGACATCGCCGAGTTGGGCGAATGGACCGAACAAGGCCATCGCGACGTGGGCGAGCATGCCCGCGGCAAGGTGGACGCCTTCTACAGCGTCGGTCCCTCCATGTCCCATGCGGCCCGCGCCTATGGCGCCGAAGCCCGACATTTCGCCGAGCGCGAACAGCTGATCGAGGCCCTGGCGGACGAGGACCGGGCCGGAACCACCCTGCTGATCAAGGGATCCCGCAGCGCCGCGATGGATAAGGTCGTCGCCGCGCTCTGCGCTCTCAACACCGAGGAGAAACACTGATGCTGCTGCTGTTGGCGGAGTTCCTGCAACAGTTCTACAAGGGCTTCGCCGTCTTCCAATACCTCAGCCTGCGCGGCATTCTGGGCGTCCTGACCGCCCTGATGCTGTCGTTGTGGCTCGGCCCCTGGATGATCCGCACCCTGCAGATCCGCCAGATCGGCCAGGCCGTGCGCAACGATGGCCCCCAGTCGCACCTGTCCAAATCCGGTACCCCCACCATGGGCGGCGCCCTGATCCTGACCACCATCGGCATCAGCACCCTGCTGTGGGCCGATCTGCACAACCGCTATGTCTGGACCGTGCTGGGGGTGACCTTCCTGTTCGGCGCCATCGGCTGGGTCGACGACTATCGCAAGGTGATCGAGAAGAACTCCCGGGGCCTGCCCAGTCGCTGGAAGTACTTCTGGCAATCGGTGTTCGGCCTGGGGGCGGCGATCTTCCTCTACATGACGGCCAAGGCCCCAATCGAAACCACCTTGATCCTGCCGCTGCTGAAGAACATCGAAATCCCGCTGGGGATTTTCTTCGTTGTGCTGACCTACTTCGTCATCGTCGGCTCCAGCAACGCGGTCAACCTCACCGATGGCCTCGACGGCCTGGCGATCATGCCCACCGTGATGGTTGGCGGCGCCCTGGGCATCTTCTGCTACCTGTCGGGCAACGTGAAGTTCGCCGACTACCTGCTGATTCCCTATGTGGAAGGCTCCGGCGAGCTGATCGTCTTCTGCGGCGCCCTGATCGGGGCGGGTCTGGGCTTCCTCTGGTTTAACACCTATCCGGCCATGGTCTTCATGGGTGACGTCGGCGCCCTGGCGCTGGGCGCCGCCCTGGGCACCATCGCCGTGATCGTCCGCCAGGAAGTGGTGCTGTTCATCATGGGTGGCGTCTTCGTCATGGAGACCCTCTCGGTGGTCATCCAGGTCGCCTCCTTCAAGTTGACCGGCAAGCGCGTCTTCCGCATGGCGCCGATCCACCACCATTTCGAATTGAAGGGCTGGCCCGAACCGCGGGTCATCGTGCGCTTCTGGATCATCACCGTGATCCTGGTGCTGTTCGGTCTCGCCACCCTGAAACTGAGGTAATCGCAGTGCTCATCGCTTCCGACCAGTTCCGTATCGTCGTCGGCCTCGGCAAGAGTGGCATGTCGCTGGTGCGCTTTCTCGCGCGCCGGGGTGTGCCCTTTGCCGTGGCCGACACGCGGGAACAGCCGCCGGAACTGGAAACGCTGCGCACCCAATATCCCGGGATCGAGGTGCGTTGCGGTGAGCTGGATGCCGACTTCCTCTGCCGCGCGGCCGAACTCTATGTGAGCCCCGGCCTGGCTCTGGAAACGCCGGCGCTGCGAGAGGCCGCTGCCCGTGGCGTGCGGCTGTCCGGCGACATCGATCTGTTCGTGCGTCACGCCAAGGCGCCCCTCGTCGCCATCACCGGTTCCAACGCCAAGAGCACCGTCACCACCCTGGTCGGCGACATGGCCCGGCGTGCTGGCAAGCGCGTCGCCGTGGGCGGCAACCTGGGCACTCCGGCGCTGGATCTGCTGGCCGACGACGTCGAGCTCTATGTGCTGGAGCTGTCGAGCTTCCAGCTGGAGACCTGCGAGCGGCTCGACGCCGAGGTGGCCACGGTGCTCAACCTCAGCGAAGACCATATGGATCGCTACAGCGGCATGCCGGCCTATCACCAGGCCAAGCACCGCATCTTCCGCGGCGCCCGCCAGGTGGTGGTCAATCGCGACGATGCGCTGTCGCGGCCGCTGATCGGCGAGGGCGTGCCCTGCCTGACCTTTGGCCTGGGACGTCCGGATTTCCGTGCCTTCGGCATTCGCGAGGAGGAGGGCCATCGCTATCTGGCGCTGGCCTTCGACAACCTGCTGGATGTCGAGGAACTCAAGATCCGTGGTACCCACAACCACAGCAATGCCCTGGCCGCATTGGCACTGGGTCAGGCCGCTGGCTTGCCGCTGGCGCCCATGCTGGAGGCGCTGCGCGCCTTCCCGGGGCTGGAGCACCGCTGCCAGTGGGTGGGCGAGGTCGCGGGGGTCAACTACTACAACGATTCCAAGGCCACCAACGTCGGCGCTGCCCTGGCGGCGGTCGAAGGCTTGGGTGACGACATCGCCGGGCAACTGGTGCTGATCGCCGGTGGCGACGGCAAGGGGGCCGATTTCAGCGCCCTGCGCGAGCCCATCGCGCGCCATTGCCGCGCCGTGGTGCTGCTGGGCCGCGATGCGGCGCGGATCGCCGAGATCCTGCCGGCCACCGTGCAACAGGTGCGCGTCGCTACCCTGGACGAGGCGGTGAATGAAAGCCGCCAGTTGGCCCAGCCGGGCGATGCCGTGCTGCTGTCGCCGGCCTGCGCCAGCCTCGACATGTTCCGCAACTTCGAAGAGCGCGGACGGTTGTTCGCCCAGGCCGTAGGAGCATTGTCATGATCCTCAGCCTGCTGCGTCCCTATCCCTCGCCGCTGGCCAGCCGCCATGGCATCGACCTGGATTTCCCGCTGCTGGCCGGTTGCCTGTTGCTGCTCGGCCTCGGCCTGGTGATGGTGACCTCGGCCTCCTCGGAAGTGGCCGCGGCCCAGTCCGGCAATCCGCTGTACTTCATGTATCGCCACCTGGTCTACCTGGCCATCGGCTTCGTCGCCTGCGGCGTGGTGATGCTGATTCCCATGGCCACCTGGCAGCGCTTCGGCTTTCCGCTGCTGATCATCGCTTTCCTCTTGCTGATAGCGGTGCTGGTGCCTGGCATCGGTCGCGAGGTGAACGGTTCCCTGCGCTGGATCGGCTTCGGCATCTTCAACGTGCAGCCTTCGGAGATCGCCAAGGTCTTCGTGGTGCTCTATCTGGCCGGTTACCTGGTTCGTCGTCAGCATGAGGTGCGCCACACCTGGGCCGGCTTCTTCAAGCCCTTCATCGTTCTGCTGCCGATGGCCATGCTGCTGCTGCGCGAGCCCGACTTCGGCGCCACCGTGGTGATGATGGGCGCCGCCGGTGCCATGCTGTTCCTCGGTGGTGTCGGCCTGTTCCGCTTCATGCTGATGGTCGCCCTGGCCGTGTTCGCGGTGTTCGTCCTGGTGCAGACCCAGTCCTACCGGATGCAGCGACTGATCACCTTTACCGATCCCTGGGCCGACCAGTTCGGTTCCGGCTACCAGCTGACCCAGGCGCTGATCGCCTTCGGCCGTGGCGGCTGGACCGGTCTCGGCCTGGGCAACAGCATCCAGAAGCAGTTCTATCTGCCCGAAGCCCATACCGACTTCCTCTTCGCCGTGCTGGCCGAGGAATTGGGGCTGATCGGTGCCATGGCCACGGTCGGGCTGTTCCTCTTCGTCTGCGTGCGCGGTCTGTTCATCGGTCACTGGGCCGAGCAGTCCAAGCAGTTCTTTTCGGCCTATGTGGCCTATGGCCTGTCCATGCTGTGGATCGGCCAGTTCCTGATCAACATCGGCGTGAACGTCGGCCTGCTACCGACCAAGGGGCTGACGCTGCCCTTCCTCAGCTATGGCGGCAGCTCCCTGGTGATCTGTTGCGTGAGCATGGGTCTGCTGCTGCGCATCGAGTGGGAGAGACGAACGCTGGTCGATACCGAGGATGTGGAATTCACCGAAGAGGATTTCGCCGATGTCCGCTAACGTCCTCATCATGGCCGGCGGCACCGGCGGGCACGTCTTCCCGGCCCTGGCCTGCGCCCGTGAATTCGAAGCCCGCGGCTATACCGTGCATTGGCTGGGTACGCCGCGCGGCATCGAGAACGACGTGGTGCCCAAGGCCGGCATCAGCCTGCACCACATTCCGGTCACCGGACTGCGCGGCAAGGGCTTGCGTTCTCTGGTGAAGGCACCGCTGCAACTCAGTGGCGCCCTCATGCAGGCCATGGGTCTCATGCGCCGGCTCAAGCCGGTCTGCGTGCTGGGCCTGGGTGGCTTCGTCACCGGTCCCGGTGGCCTGGCCGCCAAGCTGTGCAACATCCCACTGGTGATCCATGAACAGAACGCCCATGCCGGCACCGCCAACCGCCTGCTGGTGCCCATGGCCGCCCGCGTCTGCGAAGGCTTTGCCGACACCTTTCCGGCGTCCGCCAAACGCCTGTCCACCGGTAATCCGGTGCGCGCCGAACTCTTCGCTCCGGTGACCCGTGCGCCGCTGGAAGAGCGCGCCGCCAACCTGCTGGTATTGGGCGGCAGCCTGGGCGCCGAGCCGCTCAACAAGCTGTTGCCCGACGCCCTGGCCCAGCTCCCCGCGGGCCTGCGACCCAATGTGCGCCACCAGGCCGGTCGCCAGCACGCCGAGGTGACCGCCGAGCGCTATGCCAACGTCGCCGTGGAGGCCGATGTCCAGCCCTTCATCGCCGACATGGCCGCCGCCTATGCCTGGGCCGATCTGGTGATCTGCCGGGCCGGCGCCCTGACCGTCGCCGAGCTGACCGCCACCGGTCTGCCGGCGCTGCTGATTCCCCTGCCGCACGCCATCGACGACCACCAGACCAGCAATGCCCGCTTCCTGGAGCGCGCCGGTGCCGGTGTGGTGCTGCCGCAACATTCCACCCGCCCGGCGGATCTCGCCGCGCAGCTTACCGAGGTCCTGATGCATCCCGAACGTCTTGCCGGCATGGCAGCTCGCAGCCGTGCCCTGGCCAAACCCGATGCCACCCGTGCAGTCGTCGACGCCTGTCTGGAGGTTGCCCGTGGTTAAGTCGCAAAGTGCCATTCAGGCCGAGGTTCGGCGCATGCGCAGCATCCGGCGCATCCACTTCGTCGGTATCGGCGGCGTCGGCATGTGCGGCATCGCCGAGGTGCTGCTGAACCTGGGCTATGAAGTCTCGGGTTCGGACCTCAAGGAATCCGCGGTGACCGCGCGCCTGCAGCAATTCGGCGCGCGTATCTACATTGGCCACCGCGCCGAGAACCTGGATCAGGTCGACGTGCTGGTGGTGTCCAGCGCCATCAACAGATCCAATCCCGAGGTCTCCGCCGCCCTCGAGCAGCGCATTCCCGTTGTGCCCCGCGCCGAGATGCTCTCCGAGCTGATGCGCTATCGCCACGGCATCGCCGTCGCCGGTACCCATGGCAAGACCACCACCACCAGTCTGATCGCCTCGGTGTTCGCAGCCGAGGGCCTGGACCCGACCTTCGTCATCGGCGGCCGCCTCAATGCCGCCGGTACCAATGCCCAGCTCGGCACCAGCCGCTACCTGATCGCCGAGGCCGACGAGAGCGACGCCAGCTTCCTGCACCTGCAGCCCATGGTTGCCGTGGTCACCAATATCGACGCCGACCACATGAGCACCTACGAGGGTGACTTCAATCGGCTCAAGCGCACCTTCGTCGATTTCCTGCACAACCTGCCGTTCTATGGCCTGGCGGTGCTCTGCGTCGATGATCCGGTGGTGCGCGAGATCATTCCCCAGGTCGCCCGGCCCACCGTCACCTACGGCACCGCCGAGGACGCCGACGTGCGCGCCGTGGACATCCGCCAGGACGGCATGCGCACCTATTTCACCGTGCTGCGCGAGGGCCGTGCGCCCCTGGCGGTCTCGGTCAACATGCCGGGCGTGCACAACGTGCTCAACGCCCTGGCCACCATCGCCATCGCCACCGACGAAGGCGTCAGTGACGAGGCCATCCTCAATGGCCTGTCCGGCTTCCAGGGGGTAGGGCGGCGCTTCCAGGTCTACGGCGAACTGCCGGTCGCCGGTGGCAGCGTCATGCTGGTGGACGACTACGGTCACCACCCGCGCGAAGTCGCCGCGGTGATCAAGGCCGTGCGCGGTGGCTGGCCCGAGCGCCGGCTGGTGATGGTCTATCAGCCGCACCGCTTCAGTCGCACTCGCGATCTCTACGAAGACTTCGTCCAGGTGCTAGCAGATGCCAACGTCCTTTTGCTGATGGAAGTCTATCCGGCCGGCGAAGAACCCATTCCTGGAGCCGACAGCCGCCAGCTCTGCCACAGCATCCGCCAGCGCGGTCAGCTCGATCCCATCTATGTGGAGCGCGGCAGCAACATCGCCCCGCTGGTCAAGCCGCTGCTGCGCCCGGGCGACATCCTGCTCTGCCAGGGCGCGGGCGACATCGGCGCACTGGCACCGCAACTGCTCAACCACCCGCTGTTCGCCACCGCCGCGACCGCCGGGAGTTCGGCATGAGCCGTCATCCGTACAACCCCTTGCCGGCAGCCGCTGTTGCCGGCGCGCACGTGGAGGGCTGAACCTTGGTCGCCACCCTACGTCACAACCAGCCCGGCTTCGGTCGGTCGCGCAACGTCGAGCAACGCGGAGCCAGTCGTCTGGTCGCCGAAGAGCCGCTGTCGACGCGCCTGCCGCGTCCCAGCCTGGGTCTGCTCAAGCGCATCCTCTGGCCGTTCCTGCTGCTGGGGCTGGGCTTCGGCACCTATGAAGGCGCCCAGCGGCTGCTGCCCTATGCCGACCGGCCGATCGCCAAGGTCAGCGTCAAGGGCGATCTCTCCTACATCAGCCAGGCGGCGGTGCAGCAACGGATCGCGCCCTTCGTCGGCACCACCTTCTTCCAGGTCGACCTGGCCGACATGCGCCATGAACTGGAAACCATGCCGTGGATCGCCCATGCCGAGGTGCGCCGCGTCTGGCCGGACGAGATCAGCATCCGCCTGGAAGAGCAGATGCCCATCGCCCGGTGGGGCGACGAGGCGCTGCTGAACAACCAGGGTGAGGCTTTTGCCCCGCAGGATCTGGCCAACTATGACAATCTACCGCGGCTGTACGGCCCCAAGCGGGCCCAGCAGCAAGTGATGCAGCAGTACCAGATGTTCAGCCAGATGCTCCGGCCGCTCGGTTACACCGTGGCGCGTCTGGAAATGCACGAGCGTGGCAGCTGGTACCTCACCACCGGTCAGGGCCTGGAACTGGTGTTCGGCCGCGACCAGCTGGTGGAAAAGATGCGGCGCTTCATGCGCCTGTACGATCAGGTGCTCAAGGCACAGATGGACAATATCGCGCGGATCGATCTGCGTTATCCGAACGGTCTGGCCGTGGCCTGGCGTGATCCCGCTGTCGCCGCCACCCCCGTGACCGAACCGGCCAAGCATTGAGGAGAAGTTTTTTACTATGGCAAGCGTGCAAAGCGGCAAGATGATCGTCGGCCTCGACATCGGCACTTCCAAGGTCGTGGCTCTGGTCGGCGAGGTGTCTTCCGATGGTCAGATCGAGATCGTCGGGATCGGCACCCATCCGTCGCGCGGGCTCAAGAAGGGCGTGGTGGTCAACATCGAGTCCACCGTCGCCTCCATCCAGCGGGCCATCGAAGAAGCCCAGCTGATGGCCGGTTGCCGGATCCACTCGGCCTTCGTCGGTATTGCCGGCAATCACATCCGCAGCCTGAATTCCCACGGCATCGTGGCGATCCGCGACCGTGAAGTGAGTCCTGCGGACATCGAGCGGGTGCTCGATGCCGCCCAGGCGGTGGCCATTCCCGCCGACCAGCGCGTACTGCACACCCTGGCCCAAGACTATGTGATCGACAACCAGGAAGGGGTACGCGAGCCCCTGGGCATGTCCGGCGTGCGCCTGGAAGCCAAGGTCCATGTGGTGACCTGCGCCGTCAACGCCGCGCAGAACATCGAGAAATGTGTTCGCCGTTGCGGCCTGGAAGTCGACGACATCATTCTGGAACAGTTGGCCTCGGCCTATTCGGTACTGACCGACGACGAAAAGGAACTGGGCGTCTGCCTGGTGGATGTTGGTGGCGGCACTACCGACATAGCCATCTTTACCGAAGGCGCCATCCGCCATACGGCGGTAATACCCATTGCTGGCGACCAAGTCACAAATGACATTGCCATGGCCTTGAGAACCCCGACGCAATATGCCGAAGAAATCAAGATTCGGTATGCTTGTGCCTTGGCGAAACTGGCTGGACCGGGCGAAACCATCAAGGTGCCCAGTGTAGGTGATCGTCCGCCGCGAGAATTGTCGCGTCAGGCCCTCGCGGAAGTGGTCGAGCCCCGTTACGATGAGCTATTCACACTGGTGCAAGCGGAACTGCGCCGCAGTGGTTACGAGGATCTGATCCCCGCTGGGATCGTACTCACCGGTGGTACTGCGAAGATGGAAGGCGCGGTCGAACTGGCGGAAGAGATTTTCCATATGCCGGTACGCCTGGGGGTGCCCCAGACGGTCAAGGGTCTGACTGACGTAATCAGCAACCCGATCTATTCCACAGGCGTCGGCCTGTTGCTCTATGGTCTGCAAAAGCAGACCGATCCTTTGCCGGTTGTTTCTGGCGGATATAGCAGCGAAACCAAATCCACAGTCCTGGAACGCATGAAGCGTTGGGTCCAGGGCAACTTGTAATTCACAATTAAACCGCGGCAGTAGGCGAAGATCCGAAAGGAAGAGAGGGGACCATGTTCGAACTCGTAGACAACATTCCACAAAGCGCCGTGATCAAAGTCATCGGCGTGGGCGGTGGCGGTGGCAACGCCGTCAACCACATGGTCAAAAGCGGTGTTGAAGGCGTCGAATTCATCTGTGCAAATACCGACGCCCAGGCCCTGAAGAACGTCACATCCCGTACCGTGTTGCAACTCGGCCCAGGCGTCACCAAGGGCCTGGGTGCCGGCACCAACCCGGAAATCGGCCGCCAGGCGGCCATGGAAGATCGTGAGCGCATCGCCGAAGTCCTCGAAGGTGCCGACATGGTCTTCATCACCACCGGCATGGGCGGTGGCACCGGTACCGGTGCCGCGCCGATCATCGCTGAAGTGGCCAAGGAAATGGGTATCCTGACCGTTGCCGTGGTCACCCGTCCGTTCCCCTTCGAAGGCCGCAAGCGCATGCAGGTCGCCGACGAAGGCATTCGCTCCCTGTCCGAATGCGTCGACTCGCTGATCACCATCCCCAACGAGAAGCTGCTGACCATTCTGGGTAAGGACGCCAGCCTGCTGGCCGCCTTCGCCAAGGCTGACGACGTTCTCGCCGGCGCCGTTCGCGGTATCTCCGACATCATGCAGCGTCCCGGCCTGATGAACGTCGACTTCGCCGACGTCAAGACCGTGATGGGCGAGATGGGCATGGCCATGATGGGTACCGGTCATGCCAGCGGTCCGAACCGTGCGCGCGAGGCGACCGAAGCCGCCATCCGCAATCCGTTGCTGGAAGACGTCAACCTACACGGCGCTCGCGGCATCCTGGTCAACATCACCGCTGGCCTGGATCTGTCCCTGGGTGAATACGCCGCCGTCGGCGAGATCATCGAGGACTTCGCCTCCGAACACGCCACCGTCAAGGTTGGCGCGGTGATCGATCCGGAAATGCGCGACGAGCTGCACGTCACCGTGGTCGCTACCGGCCTGGGCGCGCGCATCGAGAAGCCGGTCAAGGTGGTGGACAACACCGCTCAGACCCTGGCCGCTGCCCGTCAGGAAACCGCTCCCGTCAACTACGACGACCTCAAGTACCCGACCTCGATGCGCTCCGGTCGTGGCAGCCAGCAGCATGGCGGCTCGGCAGCGGCGACCAAGGTCAATCCCAACGACGACCTGGATTACCTGGACATCCCGGCCTTCCTGCGTCGTCAGGCTGATTGATCGGGTATATCACAAGCCAGGGTGTGATTAGTGGGCATCGATTTTCGCTTCTGCTATCATCGCGACTTCGTTGAACACCATTCGCACCCTGCGACCGAGCGGCCCTGGCATGATTAGACAACGCACCCTCAAGAACACCATTCGCGCCACCGGCGTCGGCCTGCATTCCGGGGAGAAGGTGTACCTGACCCTGAAGCCGGCTCCCGTCGATACGGGGATCGTGTTCCGTCGCACCGATCTCGATCCGGTCGTGGAAATTCCGGCCTGGGCCGAGAACGTGGGTGAAACCACCATGTCGACCAACCTGTTCAGTGACAGTGGCGTCAAGGTCGGTACCGTTGAACACCTGCTGTCGGCCATGGCCGGTCTGGGTATCGACAACGCCTACGTCGAGCTGTCCGCGGTCGAAGTGCCGATCATGGACGGCAGCGCCGGTCCCTTCGTGTTCCTGATCCAGTCCGCGGGTCTGCAGGAACAGGAAGCGGCCAAGCAGTTCATCCGCATCAAGCGTGAAGTGAGCGTCGTCGACGGTGACAAGCGCGCCACCTTCGTGCCCTTCGACGGCTTCAAGGTGACCTTCGAGATCGACTTCGATCACCCGGTGGTCAACAACCGTACCCAGAAAGCCTCGGTGGATTTCTCGAGCACCTCCTTCCTCAAGGAAGTCAGCCGTGCCCGTACCTTCGGCTTCATGCGTGACCTGGAATTCCTGCGTTCGCACAACCTGGCCCTGGGTGGCAGCGTCGACAACGCCATCGTGGTGGACGAGAAGGGTGTGATCAACGAAGACGGCCTTCGTTACGAAGACGAATTCGTCAAGCACAAGATCCTCGACGCCATTGGCGACCTCTACCTGCTCGGCAAGAGCCTCATTGGCGAATTCCGCGGCTACAAGTCCGGTCATGCCATGAACAATCGCCTGCTGCGTGCGCTGCTGGCTGATCGTGATGCCTGGGAAGTGGTGACCTTCGAAGACTCCGGTCTGGCACCCATTTCCTATATGAGACCCGCGGCTGCCGTCTGAGCCCGGTCCCAAGCAAAAGCCCTGCATCTGCAGGGCTTTTTTTATGATCGCCGAAAGGTCTAGCGACGCGTCAGGGGCTCGCCCTGAAAGCTCACGCCGGCCAGGCCGTGCGCGACGAGGGCGCGGATGTTGGCGTGATCGCTGCCCTCCGGCGTCTGCAGCACGCTGCGGTAGTGCTCGCCAAAGGCCAGCAGGGCTTCCTCATCGCTCAGGCCTTCGAGCCTGGCCAGACCCAGGGTCTTGCAAGAGCCTTCGTTCTGGCCCGCGGCATTGTCCACCCCGCCGTTGCGAAAGGCGGTGGGCTGGTAGTGGTAGTGCTCGGCGACGAAGGCCAGGGTGTCGGCGAAGGCGTGATCGCCCTGGACCAGGCTGGCGCGAAAGCGGGAGAGGTCGCTCATTTGCGCTGCTGCTCCTGGAAGGCCGCGGCCTGGGTTGGGGAGGCCTCGGTCTGATGCTGGGCTTTCCAGTCCGCGTAGGGCATGCCGTAGACGACTTCGCGGGCGTCATCGATACTCAGCTCCAGACCCTTGTCGTCGGCTGCGGCCTTGTACCACTTGGACAGGCAGTTACGGCAGAAGCCGGACAGATTCATCAGGTCGATGTTCTGCACATCGGTACGCTTGCGCAGGTGCTGGACCAGGGTGCGGAAGGCGGCGGCCTCCAGTTCCAGGCGGTCTTGTTCGGTCATGACTGATTCCTCTTGCTAGCGACGGCCATGGCGCAGGTGGCGCCCGCCGTTGACGGTGAAGGTGCTGCCGGTCGCGTATTGGGTCGACAGCAGATAGAGCACGGTATCCACGATGGGATCGGCGCCGGGTTCGAAATCCAGCAGCGCCTTGTCCAGGGTCGCCTGGCGATAGGCCTCGTCGGCGCCTTCCTTGAAGATCAGCAGCCCTGGCGCGATGGTATTGACCCGCACCGTGGGGGCAAGGGCCTCGGCAAAGGACAGGGTCAGATTGTGCAGGGCGGCCTTGGTGGCGGCGTAGCCGATGTGATTGCGGCTGCCACGGGTCGCGCTGTCGTCGCCGATATGGATGATGTCGGCCCGGGGTGCGGCCAAGAGCAGATCTTGCAGGCCCAGGTTGAGATGGTAGGGCGCTTCCAGATGCAGGCGATAGAGCAGCCGCAGATTGTCCAGGCCATCTTCAGCCCAGACCGAGGCGTTGTGCACGATACCGCGCAGTGCGAGGTGACGTTCATGGAGCTGCTGCAGCAGGGTGTCACGCTGCGCCTCTTCGGTCAGATCGACCTGATAGGCTTCGAGCTCGAGGTCACGCAAGGGGCCGGGATCGTCGCGATAGACGGCAATGACGGGTTGGCCCTCGGCCAGCAGTCGGCGGGTCAAGGCGAGACCGACGCGGCGATTGGCACCGGTGACCAGAAGGGGAAGGGTTGCGGACATGAAGGGTACCCGATCCTGATGAGCGAAGCGGTCATGAGGCTGGCCGCTATTGTACGCATTCGACTCGTCAGGATGCAGGCTGATCCGCTATCGACCTAGCGAGCGCTGCCCCGCCAGCCATTGGCCCGCGACGAGGCGTTGTGCAGCCAGCCCTTCAACGCCCGGGTGATGAGGGGAATGAAGACGCAGACCATCACCGGGGTAAGGATCAGGGTGCTCAGCAGGATGCGTGGCAGCAACGGCAGATGCGCCAGGTAATCGCCAAAGGCGGCATTGAACAGCAGGGAGATGGGAAAGAACGCCAGCCAGACGGCGATGCTCTGCTTCCAGCGCGGCGGCGGCTGGAGGCCGGCACCGAACCAGTCGTCCATGCCCTGAGCCCGTCGTGCCTGGGGCGCTTCGAACAGGCCCTGGCCACGCTCCAGCCAGAGGCGCCGGGTGTCCGAGTGTTCCCACTCGTCGAGGGTCTGGGGGCAGGCGAAGCGAAAGATGATCTGCACCAGGTTGTCGCCCGGTGGCGGGGTCAGGACACCCGAGCCGAGATAGCCGGGATACCCGGTGGCCAGGGCTTCGCCTTCGCGCAGCCAGACCAGAAAGGCGTCGTATTGGCCGGCCGCGACGCGTCGCGCGACCATGAGTGTAACAGGCTGATTCATGCTCCAACTCCAGGCGATCGGGCCGGATAGGCCGGATGCCGTCACGCCGCCGGGTAGGCGGACAGGTGGCGAAAACGCCTGGGGTAGCAGGCGGCGCTAGCATAACAAGCCTTGAGACCCTTGGCTGCAGCGGGGGTTGCCAGCGGAGGCGTCTTGCTGACGGAGCGCCAAGCCCTGCCGGGCCAGGCATACTGGGCGGGATTCCACGCAAGAGGTCTGTATGAAAGTCGCACTGTTGAATGGCTCGGTCTATGGCACCGCGGAAGATATCGCCCGTCAGGTGAAGGCGCGGCTGAGCGCGGCAGGCCATGAGGTCTGGCACCAGCCCAATGCCGATCTCGCCAGCCTGGAAGCCTTCGCACCCGAGGCGCTGCTGGCCATCACCTCCACCACCGGCATGGGCGAACTGCCCGCCAATCTCGAGTCGCTGTATTTCCAGCTGCGCGATCGGCTGCCGCCCTGGTCCGGACGGCCCGGCGCCGTGCTGGCCTTGGGTGATTCCAGCTATGGCGACACCTATTGCGGCGGCGGCGAGCTGATGCAGGAGTTGTTCGCCGAGCTGGGGCTGCGCGAACTGCTGCCCATGCTGCGCATCGACGCCAGCGAAACGGTGACGCCGGACGAAGATGCCGAGCGCTGGGTCGCCGAGGTCATCGCCGCCCTGGGCTGATCTTGCCCAGGCGGCAAAGCTGCTTTACCCGTCCTGATCCCGCCGCCTGGCCCGGTTGGCTGTCCTCGTCCCCTCAGCCTCGGTATCCTTGAGCGCCTGATGACTGTTTGAGATGGAGCCCTGGGTGAATAGATATCTACGCCTGGCTCTGGAGCTGTGCGGATTGGGCGCGCTGTGGGGCGTGGGTACCTGGCTGGCGACCTCCTTCGTCTTGCCGGTACCGGGCGGTGTGGTAGGGCTGGCCATGCTGCTGTTGCTGCTGGCCGCGCGCATCGTCGAGCCCGAGTGGTTACAGGGCGGCGTGCGCCTGCTGTTGGGCGAAATGCTGCTGTTCTTCATTCCCGCGCTGTTGAGTCTGCTCGACTATGGCCCGCTGCTGCGGCAGGAGGGCGTGCGCATCCTGCTGGCGATCCTGCTCAGCACCGTGCTGACAATGGTCGCCACCGCCTATACCGTGGACTGGATGTTCCGCCGCCGGGGGCGTCGCGATGCTTGATCTGCCTGGACTCTTCTGGCTGCTGCTGACGGTGGCGGGTTATGTGGTGAGTCGACTGCTCTATGCCCGGTTGCGCTGGTATGTGGTCAGTCCGATCATCTTCGTCACGGTGCTGCTCTATGCCGCCACCCTCTGGCAGCAGGTGAGCTATGCCGAATACGCCCACTACAGCCACTGGCTGATCACCCTGCTGGGACCGGCGACGGTGGCCTTTGCCGTGCCGATCTGGCAGCAACGCCGCTTGCTGGCGCGCTACTGGCAGGCGCTGCTGGCCGGACTCTGCGTCGGCAGCGGTGTGGCCATCGGCAGTTCCTGGCTGCTGGCCCGGCTGCTGCTGCTCGACGACCGGGTGCTGCTGTCCATGTTGCCGCGCTCCATCAGCACCCCCTTCGCCATGCCGATGTCCGCGACCGTCGGCGGCGTCCCCGAATTGACCGCGGCCTTCGTGATGATCACCGGACTGGGTGGGGCCATCCTCGGCAGCCTGCTGATCAAGCTGCTGCCGCTCAAGTCGGCGCTGGCCCGTGGCGCCCTGTTCGGCATGGGCGCCCATGGCGTGGGCACCAGCAAGGCCTACGAGGTCGGCCTGGAAGAGGGCACTGTGGCCGGCCTGGTCATGGTACTGGCCGGCCTGAGCAATCTGCTCGGTGCGCAGCTGGTGCTCTGGCTGCTGCGCGGCTAGTGCAGGGTGGCGGAAGGGGCGCTCAATTGCTCCAGTCGCCGCCGTACCTGCTCGCGTTCGGCATCGTCTTCGCTGATCAGCAGGGCGTGCTGCAGGTCGTAGCGCTCGGCCTGGGGGCAGTCGAGTTGGCGGTACAGATCGGCGCGCGCCAGATGATCGATGACCCCGACCGTTCCCAGTTCGATGACGCGCTGGGCATCCTTGAGCGCGGCCAGCGGCTGGTCGCTCTGGCGATGCAATTCACGCAGATTGCGCGAGAGACGCTGCATCATCTGCCGCGGCCCCAGGGGCGCCAGGTAGCTGGCCTGCAACTGCGCGGTGGGGCCGAATTGATCCACCAGGAGTTGGCGGCAGTCGTTCATGTACAGGCGTCGCCCGCCGAAGGGTTCGAGCAGGTGATCCGCGCCCGGCACGCGCAGCAGGAAATGGCCGGGAAAACCGATGCCCTGCAGGTCGATCTCCAGGCGTCGGGCCAGTTCCAGGGCCACCAGGGCGATCGACAGGGGTTGGCCGCGCCGTCGCGCCAGAACCTCATCGAGTAGGGCGGCGGTGGGATTCAGGGGCCACTCGGCAGCGCGAAAGCCGGCATCGCACAGTTGCCGTAACAAGGCCTGGGCACGCTCGGCGTGACTGGCATCGCCATCCAGGGTGGCGACCAGACGCAGGGCCAGCTCATCCAGCGAGTGCAGCAGGGCGGAGGGATCGATCTGTTCATGGTGCTCGGCCGCGATCCACAGGGCGGCTTCCAGCAGCCGGGGATCGGGCCGGTCCAGGCAGGCGAGGCAGAATAGACGCGCGTCCACAGCAGACTCCAGGGCCCTTGGGGCCTTTTCCTCAGGTTTTAGCCTGCCAGCGCGTGGTCGTCCAGTCTGCGACAGTTGTGCACTGGTCGGCGGTCCGGCTTCCCGCTATAAGAACGGCTGGTGCCAGAGCAATCTTGAGAGTGGGAATTCCAGCATGGACGAATCTTCGAATGGACGTCTTCACCCTTGTGCAGGGAGCAGCTGGCCATGAAGTGGGCAGACAGCGGTCGCAAACGCATGCACGACGGGGCGAACTCCCTTGGCAACCTGATGGTGGAAGGATTCCACTACTTCGGCCTGTTCGCCATCGGCGCGGCCACGGCCTGGGCCTCGGTGATGGCCTTCATGGGCATGGTCGACAAAGGCCAGGCGAGCATCGATGACATTCTCCTGCTCTTCATCTACCTGGAATTGGGTGCCATGGTCGGCATCTACTTCAAGACCAACCACCTGCCCATCCGCTTTCTGCTCTACATCGCCATCACTGCCCTGACCCGCTATCTGATCGGCGATGTCTCGCACCATCGGCCACCGGATGCCGGGCTGCTGTATCTCTGCGGCGGGATCTTTCTGCTGTCGCTCTCGGTACTGGCTGTCCGCGTCGCCTCGAACAAGTTTCCTTCCAGCAAGGTGCTCGATGCGACGGGGGATGTGGTGGGCGAGGGCGACAAGTAGCTTGCGCAGTCCCTATCCGCTTCGCTCCTGGCGACGCGGCTGGCCGAGCCAGGTGCCGCACCGTCAGGATGACCAGCCGGTCGGGGCCTAGCGATCCAGTGGCGCCAGCAACTGGGCCAGGTCACTTTCGGTCAGACGCCAGTCGCCGCTGTTCTCGCTGAGGATGCCCGCGCTCAGGCGCGCCTTTTCCTGTTGCAGCTGCTGGATGCGTTCTTCCAGGGTGCCGCGGGCGATCAGCTTGTAGACGAACACCGGCCGGTCCTGGCCGATACGGTAGGCGCGGTCGCTGGCCTGCTGTTCGGCGGCCGGATTCCACCAGGGATCGAAGTGGATCACGGTATCCGCCGCGGTCAGGTTGAGACCGCTGCCGCCGGCCTTGAGGCTGAGCAGGAACACCGGTACCTCGCCATTCTGGAAGCGTTGCACCGGGGTGCGCCGATCCCGCGTCTCACCGGTCAGGGTGACGTACTCGATGCCGCGCTGATCGAGGTCGGCGGCGATGAGATCGAGCATGCTGGTGAACTGGGAGAACACCAGGACCCGGCTGCCGCCGGGCAGCAGGGCGTCGAGTCGTTCGTTCAGCGCCGCCAGTTTCGCCGAGGGCTTGGCCACGCTGTCGTCTTCGTTTGGCACCAGGCGCAGATCGCAGCAGACCTGGCGCAGCCGTAGCAGGGCATCGAGGATCAGCAGTTGGCTGCGGCCGATACCCTGGCGGGCGATCTCGGCGCGGACGCGTTCGTCCAGCAGCAGCCGCAGGTCCTCGTAGCGCTCGCGTTGCGCCGTGCTGAGTTCCACCAACTGGATGATCTCGGTCTTGGGCGGCAACTCGCTGGCGACCCGCTGCTTGGTACGGCGCAGCATGAAGGGCCGCACCCGGGCCTTGAGCGCCGCCAGGCGCTGCACATCGCCCTCGCGCTCAACCGGAATGCGATAGGCCTGCTTGAAGCCCTTTTCGTCCCCCAGCCAGCCAGGCATCAGGAAGTGGAATTGCGACCAGAGTTCGCCCAGGTGGTTTTCCAGCGGTGTGCCGGTCAGGCAGAGGCGATGGCGGGCGCGCAGATGGCGTGCGGCCTGGGCGGCCTTGGTGGCGGCGTTCTTGATCGACTGGGCTTCGTCTAGTACCTGCAGGTGGAAATCGTAGCTGGCCAGGCGCTCGGCATCACGGGGCAGCAGCGCATAGGTGGTGAGCACCACGTCGTGCTCGGGAATGCGCTCGAAGCGACTGCTGCGGGCGCTGCCCTGCAGGGTCAGCACGCGCAGACCAGGGGCGAAACGGGCGATCTCGTCCTGCCAGTTGGGGATCAGACTGGTCGGCATGACGATCAGCGCCGGCGCGGTCAGGCGGCCGGCGGCCTGTTCGACGAGAATGTGCGCCAGGGTCTGCAGCGTCTTGCCCAGGCCCATGTCGTCGGCGAGGATGCCGCCGACGTCCAGTTCGCGCAGGGCCTGCAGCCAAGCCACGCCTTCGCGTTGATAGGGACGCAATTCGGCATGCAGGGTGTCCGGCAGGACCACTGGCTCGGCGGCATAGCTGCGCAGGCGCTCGGCGAAGCTTCTCAGGCGTTCGCCGCCTTCCCATTCCAGCGGCAGGCGCTCGTCCAGTTCGGCCAGGCGCGCGGCGTCCAGGCGCGGCAGGCGCAGGGCACGGTCCTGGCTGAGACGGTCGGTGGCATAGAGTTCACCGAGGATCTGCAGGATCGGCTTGAGTCGCCCCAGGGGCACGGCGACCCGTTGCACCCGGCCCTGCTGGCCGGTGACCCGCGGAGGATCGATGCGCAGCAGCACGGGTTCGTCGTCGGCGCGTTTGGCCAGCATCGCCGGTTCGTACTGCGAGGGTTCGCGGCGGATGGCGTCGATCAGCAGCGGAATCAGACTGACGCGGCGCTGGCCCAGGCGGATGCCCAGCTCGACATCGAACTGAGCATCGGCGGCGGTGTGGCCCTGCACCTCTTCGAGGTGGCCGTACCAGCCTGCCACCGGCGTCAGGTCGAAGGTGAATTCGGGCTGGGCTTCGATCTGCCAGCCGGCTTCGCGCAGGCCGGGGATGACCTGCTGCACGAATCTGAGCCAGGCGGGGTCGTCCGGCAGTTCGAACATCTCGCCCCTGTCCTCGGGCAGCGCAGCGCTGCGCCGGGTCGCCAGGCGCAGCCCGTGATCGAGCAGCGTCTGCCGCCAGCGTTGTTCGGCCTGCAGCTGGCGAGTGGGATAGCTGGCATCGGGGGTGCGGGGCAGGGCGCCGAACAGCCGCCGTGGGCCATAGGCGAAGGCCAGGGCGGCGCGATGGCGCACCGTGGGCCTCATCTTGCCGATATGGCGGTCGTAATCGATCTGGGTATGGCTGCCGAGGGTCAGCACCGGTTGCGGCAGCTCCGGATTGGCGACCGGCGTGGCCGGCAATTCGGCCTCACTGCGTTGCAGCCGTTCGAGCTCGATGAGGGCGGCGGCGGCATGCTTGCAGTTGCGGCCGACCGGACAGGTGCAGCGGGCGTCGACCCGCCAGGCGGTCTCGCCCGCGCGCAGGCTGATCGCCTGCCGATAGGCCGGCCCGGCCGGGCTGTGGCACTCGGCATAGAGCTGGCCCTTGGCGGCCGAGCGCAGCTGCACCAGGCCGTCGAGCGCCAGTCGCCGACCACGCTCGTAGTTGCGCTCCGTGAAGGCGCCTTTCCAGTCCTGCCACTTGAGCCGTTCGAAACGTAACGCCATCGTTCACCCAGGCTGTTCGCACCAAACCGGCTATTCTGCCACAGTCGGCCGGACGCTCGTCGGACTACCTTGATCTATGTGAGAATGAGAATATAGTGCATTTAACAGGGTGAGGAACGAGACGATGCGTGAACAACCGTTAGCCAGCGTAGCCCTGATCAAGGCCAGCCGCCTGGAGGCCCGACGGGAAGGGCGCCTGCGCTCGTTGCAGCGTGGCATCCTGATCGCTTGCAGCCTTGGCGTGCTCGGCGCGGCCGCCTTGCACCTGGCGTACCTCGCCCTGGGCGGTTTCTAGGCCAGCCAGGTCTTGTCTGGTCCAAGAAAAAGCCCCGAGCAGTCGCCTGTTCGGGGCTTTTTCGTCAGCGCCGGTCAAGGACCGGCGGCAGGGATCACACCAGCAGGTCGCCCACGCGGTACATCTTCATGGTGTTGGTGCCGTCACGCTTGGTGTAGCTGTCGCCCTTGGTCAGGATGACCCAGTCACCGTGCTCGACGATGCCGCGCTTGAGCAGCTCGTCCACCGCCGCCTGGCTCACCTTGTTCGCCGGCATGGTGGTCGGGTCGAAGGGGATGGTGTGCACGTTGCGGAACAGCGCGGTGCGGGCCTGGGTGGCGCGGCTCGAGGCGAAGGAGAAGATCGGCACCGAGGAGCGCAGGCGCGACATGATCAGCGGGGTGTAGCCGGTGTCGGTCAGGCTGATGATGGCCTTCACGCCCGGGAAGTGGTTGGCCACGTAGATGGAGGCCAGGGCGATACTCTCGTCCCACCGGGTGAAGGTATGGCCCAGGCGGTGGCTGGACAGCTTGCTGGTGGGCTGCTTCTCGGCACCGACGCAGACGCGCGCCATGGCCTTGACCGCTTCCACCGGGTATTGGCCGGCGGCGCTCTCGGCGGAGAGCATCACGGCATCGGTGTTGTCCAGCACGGCGTTGGCCACGTCGGAGACTTCCGCGCGGGTCGGCATGGGGCTGCTGATCATCGACTCCATCATCTGGGTCGCGGTGATCACCGCCTTGTTGAGACGACGGGCGTGGGAAATGATGCGCTTCTGGATGCCCACCAGCTCGGCATCACCGATTTCCACGCCCAGGTCGCCCCGGGCCACCATCACGGCATCGCTGGCGTGGATCAGGCCGTCCAGGGCTTCGTCGTCGGCCACGGCTTCGGCGCGTTCGATCTTGGCCACCAGCCAGGACTTGCCGCCGGCGGCTTCCATCAGGCGTCGGGCTTCGTGCATGTCTTCGGCATCACGCGGGAAGGACACGGCCAGGTAGTCGACCTCCATGGAGGCGGCCAGCTTGATGTCTTCGCGGTCCTTGTCGGTCAGCGCCGGGGCGGTGAGGCCGCCGCCACGACGGTTGATGCCCTTGTGATCGGACAGCGGGCCGCCGATCAGGGTGGTGCAATGCAGTTCGGTGGCGGTCATGCCTTCCACGCGCAGGACCACGCGGCCATCGTCCAGCAGCAGTTCGTCACCCACGCGACAGTCGGTGACCAGGCCCGGGTAGTCGATGCCGACCACTTCTTCGGTGCCTTCGGTGCGGGGATGGGCGATGGACAGGCGGAAGGGATCGCCGACCTTGAGTTCGATGCGCTTGTTGACGAACTTGGCGATGCGGATCTTCGGACCCTGGAGGTCGCCGAGCAGGGCGACATGGCGACCGTGCTTGGCGGCGAGATCCCGTACCAGCTGACCACGAGCCCGGTGCTCGTCGGGCGTGCCATGCGAGAAGTTCAGGCGGGCGACGTCGATGCCGGCGATGATGAGCTGCTCGAGGACTTCCGGAGAATTGCTGGCCGGGCCCAGGGTGGCGACGATCTTGGTACGGCGATAAATCATGCAGTCTTTCCTTTAGCGGATTGCAATCATGAGTCGACGCCTCGGAACCTGTTCACGATCTGCTGCGCGTCGGCCAAACGGCGTTGGAAATGCCTTGTTTGTCTCTAGCTCGCGAGAGCGTGAACAGGTGCTCGGCGCCGAGTCGACGTAGAACACGGAGCGCACCTCATTGTAGCGCTGTCGCGTGGCCAGCACATGACGGCTTTTCGCAGCTCTGTCACACCAATGGTCGTTTGCCCTCAAGAAGCGGGCCCCGGCGCCGATCTAGCGAACAGGAGGACTTTTCATGCGCCCTTATCTCTGCCTGTTCCTGCTGTTCGGCCTCAGCGGCTGCACCAGCGTTTCGATGAATTCCTATCTGGATGCCGCCTATAAATCCTACAGCGAAGGCGACTGCACCAATGCTCTGCTGCAGATCTCCCAGGCTGAGCGCAAAGGCCGGGCACGGCCCTGGCTGCAACCGGAATTTTCCATGCTGCGCGGCCAGTGCCTGGAGCAGCAGCAACTGTACGCCGACGCGGCCCAGACCTATCGTTTCATCCAGGTCCGTTTTCCGGCCAGCGAATACGCCTATCGGGCCCAGGCCCGACTGGACACCCTGCGCCAATTGGGGCTAGATGGCGGAACGGCCGTTGCGACGCCCCAGCCGGTGCGAAAACTACCGCAGCGCTGAGCTTTCCAGGACGTTGTCGGTAACGTGGCTTTACCGTGTGCAGGATGAATCGCACCATGACTCAGAATCGTCGTATCGAGCGCCACCAGCTGCCCTACTATCTGAAGGTGTTCAACCGCTTCACCGACAAGCCCATGGGCTACATCGGCAACATTTCCCGCGAGGGACTGCTGATGATCAGCCAGTTGCCCATGCTGGTGAATGCGCGCTTCGAGCTCCGCCTGAAGATTCCGGGCCAGGACGGCCAGCTGCACTTCGTCGACTTCGACGCCCGTTGCCAATGGAGTCATGAAGACGTGACGCCGGGCAACTATGACTCGGGTTTCAGCGTCGCCGAACCGCCAGCCGAATTCGCCGAGTTGATCGGCGTACTGCAGCACTATTTCACCTTCGGCCGCCTTTCTCAGTCGGCGATCTGATTCCGCTCGCCGGCGTTCCACAGCTGCAGCAGGCGAACGGGTAGATCCGCTGTTTCGCTGAGGGGCAGCCGGCGAATTCCTCGTCGCTCCAGACGCGCGGCCATTCGCTCGCTTTCAATGCTGGTCTGCCAGGCTGCGGCATAGCGACGGGCATCGCGCCAGGTGCGGATGTCGCCAGGCTCTGCCATCTGCCGTAGCGCGGTGTCGACCAGCCAGAGCTGCAGGCCGCGCCGGGCCAGCTCCAGCCGCGCGAGCCAAGCCACCAGGCTGTCATCGAGCGGTGCCATGATCACCAGGACACTGCCGGGCTGCGCCTGGCGGCAGAGCCGTGTCAGCGCCGCCTTGAGGTCGGCCGTCGCATCTGCAGTCAGCTCCGGTAGGGCAGCTGGCGTAAAGGGGCGATCAGGCGTGGCGGCCGCCAGCAGGCGCAGTTCGGGATCGAGGCCATAGAGCCGCACCTCATTGCCACTGGCTGCCAGGGCCCGCCAGAAGCTCAGCGCCTGGTGGTGGTCTTCGGGCCGGCCGGCTTTTCCTTGTCCTGGCGTAGCCATGTCGGCGATCAGCAGGTGCAGGGTGGTGTCCGCCCGCAGGCGTGCCCGAGATGCCGGCGCGAGAGGCGACGGATGCCCCCTGGTCCCCAGCCGGCGGGCGTTCAGCCATTCGAGGACGGCCAGCCCCAGCAGCAGCAGGGCGCCGGTCGCGGGCAGCCCTTGCCAGCGCAGGGGCGCCAATCCCCCCAGGATCAGGCTCAGCAGCGCCAGGGCGACCAGCGCCAGCGGCAGGCGGCGCCGGATCATGGGCGCGGTGCCGGACACTGTCCCAGCAGCTTGAGGATCTGGCCGTCCAGGCTGTCGCCTTCGAATTCGCGCTCCGGCGTCAGCCGCAGGCGCAGACGCAACACGGCGGGCAGCAGGGAGCGCACATCCTCGGGCGTCACACTGTCGCCACCGCGGAGGAAGGCCTGGGCCTGGGCGAGCCGTAGCAAGGCCTGGGCGGCGCGCGGTCCGGCGCCCTGCTCGAAGGCCGGCCACTCCCGGGTGAGACGGATCAAGCGCACGGCATGATCGAGGATCGGCTCCGCCGCCGGGATCCCTGCCACCAGCCGCTGCAGGGCTGGCAGATCGCGCGCCTGCAGCAGCGGGCGCAGGGCTGCCGCTTCCAGGGGATCGGTGTGACCCTGTTGCACGGCCTGGCGCAGGGCGGCGAGTTCCTGGCCTTCCGCCGGCCACTCGAGCCGCAGCTGCACCAGGAAGCGATCCCGCAGCGCCAGGGGCAGGTCGCTGCCGGGGCTGCGGGTGGCGATCACCATGAAGGGCGCGGGCAGCGGTACCTGGCGGCCTTCCAGGCTCAGCTGGCGACCTTGCAGGGCGTCGTCCAGCAGATTGAGGACCGGTGGCGGAGCCCGGTGCAGGTCTTCGAGCAGCACCAGGGAATTGAACAGCGGGCCCCGGCGCAGGCGGGCGCTGTCGCTGCCGGCGTCCATGACGATTTCGCCCGCCACCTCGCCAGGCGTCAGCGCCGGATGGCAGCGCAGTCGGGCGAACCCGGCATCCAGGCTGGCGGCCAGAGCGCGGGCCAATAGCGTCTTGCCCGCGCCGGTCGGCCCTTCCAGCAGCAGATGACCGCCGGCCAGCAGGGTGGCGAGCAGGCCTTCCACGGCGGCGTCCTGCTGCGGCAGCACCTTGAGCAGCGCCTGCCGCAGGGCCTGCAGCCGGGTCAGGGCGCGGGCCTTGACGCCGGTTTCGCCAGGGTCCGCTTGAGCGGCGTCAGGAGGGGAGCTGTCGGTCATCGGAAGTCCTCGGGAACGGGGGGCGCAGGGCCAGGCGCAATAGGCGCAGCTGGGCGATGCGACGGGTGAAGTCACGAGCGGAAAGGCGCGTCGGGCTGGGGCGCATCGCCTCGCCCACTGCGCGGGTACTCAGGCCGCTCAGCCGCGCAAGATGCTGCCAGCGCTCGGCCACGCCCTGGTCGGCGAGTTCGGGACGGCGGCGCTGCAGCTCGCGCTGGATGTCGCGCTGCAGAATGGCGATCAATTCGGGCCAGCGCTCGGGGTCGCGACGAGGTGCCGGATCCCGTTGCCGGCGTCTCAGCCAGAGTCCCGTCGCCAGCGTCACCAGCAGAAGCGCCAGGCCATAGCGTTGCAAGGCCGCTAGCCACAGCGGGATCGGCGGCGCGGGCGCGATCAGGGTCACCGGCGCGCCTTGGGTCAGATACCACAGCAGCCAGGCATTGTCGTACTGGCCGAGGCGGGCGTTGCTCCAGAGGTCGGTGTCCGACAGGAGGGTCACGCTGCCATCGCCCCAGGGCAGCATCAGCATATGGGTGGCGCTGGTGCTGCTGGCCCAGGCCAGCGCCTGATCGCCGACATCGAACAGGTGGCGACTGTCGTCGAAGCCGAGATAGGCGGGGGCATCGTCCTCGGCGAGATAGAGCTGGGTCAGATTGGGCCAGAGTGGCAGCGCCATGATCGGCGGGGCGGCGCCGCCCAGCTCGCGGGTCGGCATGGGACGCACGCCCAGGGTCGCGCTGAGCGCCAGGGTGCTGTCATCGGCGACGGCCACCAGATGGCCGCCCGCTTCGACCCAGTCCAGCAACGCCTGGGCCTGGGAATCCACCAGCGGTGGGTTGCCGGCCAGCCAGAATCTGACGCCTGCGGCGGGTAGTTCGTCGAGTTGCTCGGATTGGCCGCGTTGCACCCGGCTGCCGAAGTGCTGCAGGTAGGCGACCGCCAGGGCCTGGGGATCGGCGTTGCTGCTGCTGGCGAGCTGGGTGGCGAGCTGGCGGGCGGTGTGGCTGTCGAGTCCCTGATGGGTCAGGCGCAGGCTGGCCGGGCCGCTGTCGGCCTGCGGCGGCAGGGGGCAGGACAGCGGCTCCTGTTGGGCCAGGCAGGCCAGCGACAGGGTCAGCGCCCAGACGGCGGCACCCAGGCGTGCGGCGATACCTCGGCACCTGGAGCGAGCGGAGAGCCGATCGACTGAACGCATGGGAAGAGAGGATACGCGGGTAGACAGACGCCAGAGCCTAGCGGGTGGGGGCGCTCGGGAGCAAGGCGCACGACGATGCTAGACTGCGCCGATTCTAGGGGAGGGCGGTGTGACGCAAAGTATCTTCTGGTACGACTTCGAGACCACGGGGATCGATCCACGGCGGGATCGACCGCTGCAGGTGGCCGGGGTGCGTACCGATCTGGACCTCAACGAAATCGAGGCGCCGCTCAATCTGCATTGCCGGTTGAGCGAGGATGTCCTGCCCCATCCGGCGGCCTGCCTGGTCACCGGGATCCTGCCGGCTACCCTGCAGCGCCTGGGGCTGCGCGAGCGCGACTTCGTCCAGCGCCTGCACGAGGAGCTGCGGCGTCCCAACACCTGCACGGTCGGCTACAACAACCTGAGATTCGACGACGAAATGGTGCGGCACAGCCTGTACCGCAACTTTCATGATCCCTATGCCCGCGAATGGCAGCAGGGCAACAGTCGCTGGGATGTACTCGGTCTGATCCGGGCGCTCTATGCCTTTCGCCCGGAGAGCCTGAGCTGGCCGCAGGAGGAGCAGCGCGTTTCCCTGCGCCTGGATCGCCTGACCGTCGCCAATGGCATCGACCATGCCCAGGCCCATGACGCCCTGGCGGACGTCCGCGCGACCCTGGCCCTGGCGCGCCTGGTCAAGCAGCGGCAGCCCAGGCTCTACGACTATCTCTGGACGCAGCGTCAGAAAAAGGCAGCGCTGACGCGTATTCGTCTGCTCGAACCTCTGTTGCATGTCTCTGGGCGCTTCAGCGCCGAGCGGCACTTTCTGGCCCCCGTCCTGCCGTTGGCCTGGCATCCGGTCAATCGCAATGCGCTGATCGTCTGTGATCTTGGTCTGGCGCCGGAGCCGTTGCTGGAACTGGACGTCGAGGCCCTGCGCGAACGCCTTTATACCCGGCGGGAGGCGCTGGCCGAGGGTGAACTACCGGTACCGCTCAAGCTGGTACAGATCAACAAGTGTCCGATTCTAGCGCCCTTCAGCGTGCTGCGCCCGGTGGATACGGAGCGCCTGCAGTTCGATCTGGCAGCCGTCTGGCGGCGCGTCCGGCAACTGCTCGACCAGCGTGCGCACTGGCAACCCAAGGTGCAGGCACTCTATGCCGAGGCGTCCGGCTTTCCAGCGCAAGAACAGGATGCCGAATTGAGACTGTACGACGGCTTCATCTCTGCCCAGGAACGGCAACTCTGCGAGCAAGTTCAGCAGTGTCCGGCGGAGCAACTTGGCAGTCGAACGTGGGCGTTCCAGGACGAGCGGCATCCCGAGCTGTTCTTTCGTTATCGAGCGCGCAACTTTTCCGAGTTGCTGACGGCGGAAGAGGGTGCCCGTTGGCGGCAATTCTGTCGGCAGCGACTGCTGGGTGAAGACGGCCAAGGCCATATGACCTGCAAGCAGTTCCTCACCTTGACCGAACAACTGCGGTTTGAGGTCGCTGCTGATCTGGTGCCGATTATCGAGGCCTGGTCAGCCCATGTCAGGGGCGTGATGCAACAGTTGGATAACCCCGTTATCGATGTGACATAAAGTCGCGATAAACAGGCGTCGATCAGAGACCTTTGTTAACAGAAAAAGAGTCTGGACCACCACGTCGAGGACAGAATCCAGCCGGCTCTTTATTGCGGCAGCGCAGGCCAGGAGAGGGCCGTGATCAGGATCAAGGCGATTGGAGGGGCTGCCAACGCGAAGGAGCGGTGAAGACTGCAGAGACGGCGCCAGGGTCCAAAGCGGCGGAGCCCAAGCTAGCCGCGCATTACACAGGCGAAAAAAAACGCCGGCTAGCCGGCGTTTCTTCTGATCAATCCAGCAGGGTTGCCCAGGATTCGACGTCGTCCGAACCCCACTTGGCTTTCCACTCTTTCAGGGTCTTGTGATTGCCACCCTTGGTTTCGATCACTTCGCCATTATGCGGATTCTTGTATTGCTTCACTTTACGAGCACGCTTGGGGGTATTGCCACTGCTGGACTTAGCAGTACGCGCCTGGCGTGCGGGCTTGGCTTCGGTATCGAGAATGCCGATGATGTCACGCAGGGATTTCTGATATTCACCCATCAGCGCGCGCAGTTTCTTTTCGAATTCCAGTTCGCGCTGCAGTTTGTCGTCCTCTTGCAGCGACTTCAGGCGCTCCTGCAGTTCCTTGATAGCTTCTTCGGTCTGACGATATTCGTTGATGAGCGACATAAACGGCCTTTGTTCTGAGTGATGCAGAGATGAAAGTCTGGATCGATCATAGATTGACTATCGGAATAAGTAAACGGTCCGAGTGGCAAGTCGATAATTAAGGCGGCGGTCGTCACAACAAGGGAATTACCAGGAGACGGGCAACTTTCGACCAGATGACAGTGGAACTTGTCCGCCATTACTTGTCCTTTGCAAAGTCTTTACCGTCGCCGTACAGCCATGTGCGGCAGTCCCTTGCGCCGCTCGACGCTGCCCGCGAGTACGCCTAGAATGCAGCCCCTTTTCGTTCGAGGTTGTGCTATGCAAACGTTTCGTCTGGTGATCGCCTGTCCGGACGGGGTAGGTATCGTGGCCAAGGTCAGCAACTTCCTGGCGACCTATAACGGCTGGATTACCGAAGCGAGTCACCATTCGGATACGGAGAGTGGCTGGTTCTTCATGCGCCATGAGATCCGCGCCGATTCACTGCCCTTCGATCTGGCCGGCTTCAGTCAGGCCTTCGCGCCCATTGCGCGGGAATTCTCCATGCAATGGCGAATCACCGATTCGGCCCAGCGCAAGCGCGTGGTGCTCATGGCCAGTCGCGAATCCCACTGCCTGGCCGACCTGCTGCACCGCTGGCACAGTGGTGAGCTGGATTGCGAGATTCCCTGCGTCATCTCCAACCACGACACCCTGCGCAGCATGGTCGAATGGCACGGCATTCCCTTCTTCCACGTGCCGGTCGATCCCGCCGACAAGCAGCCGGCCTTCGACGAGGTGTCGCGGCTGATCGAGCTGCATCAGGCGGATACCGTGGTGCTGGCGCGCTACATGCAGATCCTGCCGCCGGATCTCTGCGCACGCTATGCCCACCAGGTAATCAACATCCATCACAGCTTCCTGCCGTCCTTCGTTGGTGCCAAGCCCTATCACCAGGCGGCGCAGCGCGGCGTCAAGCTGATCGGCGCCACCTGTCACTACGTGACCGAAGAGTTGGATGCCGGGCCGATCATCGAGCAGGACGTGGAACGCGTCAGCCACCGGGACAACGTCGAAGACATGGTGCGCCTGGGCAAGGACGTCGAGAAGATGGTGCTGTCCCGCGGCCTGAGGTACCACCTACAAGAGCGGGTCATGGTCCATGGCAACAAGACCGTCATCTTCGACTGACAGCGAGCGTCCTGCGGAGCCGGGTACCGCAGCGGCGCCGCCACGGCTGGGCGAGGGCTGCCTCGCCCGCTATGACCTGCAGGCCATGGCGGAGGAGGGCGGCGCCGATTTCAGTGCCGCCGCGGCGCTGTGGCGGCAACTGCAGGCACCACAAGACACCGAGGACAGCGCGATAAACGCCCCGGACAGTGGGGATACGGACGCGACTCAGCTGTCCTGAGCGGCGGCTTCGGCGCTGGTCTTGGCCTTGAGATCGGCGATCTTGCGCACTTCCGAGGCGAACACCTCGTCCTGCACGGTCGGCCGTTTCTTCCAGGGTTTGCGGTCGGGCTTGGGTTGCGCGGCGTAGGTGACGATTTCGCCACCGTAGACATCCTGATAGCGCTGGGCCTGGCGTTCCAGTTCAGCGCGAAGTTGATCTTTGGTCACGGGTTCGATCTTGTTCGAGTGTCGCGAGAGGCGAGCGGTCGTCAGGACCGCTCGAAGCCGGTGCGCAGGAAGCGCGGCTGCGGAGTCTAGCCGTCGCGACGCCCTTTGCCTATCCCACTCAATCCAGGATGCGCATGGACAGATCGATGGCCTTGACGTCCTTGGTCAGGGTGCCGATGGAGATGTAGTCGACGCCGGTCTGGGCGATGCCGAGCAGGGTGTCCTGGTTGACGCCGCCCGAGGCTTCCAGCTTGGCTTGGCCAGCGGTCAGGGCGACCGCCGTGCGCATGTCGGCCAGGCTCAGCTCGTCCAGCATGACGATGTCCGCGCCTGCGGTCAGGGCCTGTTCCAACTCCTGCAGACTTTCCACCTCGACCTCCACCGGGCGCCCTGGCGCCAAGTGCCGGGCGGTGGCCACGGCCTGGGCGATGCCGCCACAGGCGGCGATGTGGTTTTCCTTGATCAGGAAGGCGTCGAACAGGCCGATGCGGTGGTTGTAGCAACCGCCGCAGGTGACCGCGTATTTCTGGGCGCGGCGCAGGCCGGGCAGGGTCTTGCGAGTGTCCAGCAGCCGTACGGCGGTGTCCTGCACCAGGTCGGCATAGTGGCGGCAGCGGGTGGCGGTGCCGGACAGCAGCTGCAGGAAATTGAGCGCGCTGCGCTCGCCGGTGAGCAGGGCACGGGCTGGGCCCTGGAGTTCGAACAGCACCTGGTCGGGCGCGACCCGGTCGCCGTCCGCCACCTGCCAGCGGACCTCGACCGCGGGATCCAGCACCCGGAACACCTCGTCGACCCAGGCCGTACCCGCCACCACTGCGGCTTCACGGGTGATGATCCGCGCGCGTGCCTGTTGGTGAGCGGGAATCAAGCCCGCCGTAAGGTCGCCACCGCCGACGTCTTCGCGCAGCGCGGCGGCGACGTTATCGGTGATGACCTGGGCGAGATCGGCAAGGGTAGCGCTGGACATGAAAAGACTCCGAAAAGGGGCTGCAGGAGGCGAGCGGGCAACTTTAGGTGAGGTTGACGATCTGAGATAGACAACGTTGAATTATTTGATGGGCAGGCGCTGACCGACAGGTGCCTTGTGAACCCTGTCATGTACTGTGCAGATGCCGATTGGTCGATGCCTTAGCAGAGCAAATAATGGCACATCGACAACGTTTCACCTCGCGGCCAGGGCGGCCAACGTTGTTCAATGCTCCTGTAGTGGAACGCGATTCAGCCGAACGCAAGAACGGTTGTGGGAGGCGGTGGTGCAGAACGACGTAAATGTGGTTCATTTCAAGGCGCTCGGGGAATCTTCTTCCCGATTGCCTGCTGTGCTTTTGCCGGTCAGGGATCGCGCCGCTCAGCGACTCAATGCCTCCTTGCAGCAGCTGTTCGACAACGCCGACGATGCGCTGTTTGAAATGGCCGATCGGGCCGGCAGCAACCAGGAACAAAGTCTCTACTTCGAAGCGATGCGCGACCTGCGCCTCAGACGCAAGAGCATCGAGCGCAGCTTTCTCCAGCAGTATTTCGAGCGCTTCGCCGCCCTGAACAATCTGGTCGGCAGCAAGCCGGAAATGCGTCTGGACAGCGTCTCCTACGAAGACCTGAGTCTGGTGCAGAACGATGCCCTGGAAGAGAGCGTCGCCGTGGACACCATGGTGGCCAAGGCGCTCAGCAACAACGCCATGGCCATCAGCCACCTGACCATCAGATTCAACACCCAGCTGGCCAGCAAGCTCGATGATTCGACCCATCCCCTGGGGCCACGCCGGCTGTGCGAGGCCTTCGTCGAGGCCTGCCGCGATCTCGACACCGACATCAAGGTCAAGCTGATCATCTACAAGCTGTTCGAGCGCTTCGTGCTCAACGGCCTCGGTCAGCTGTACGCGGAATCCAATCGGCAATTGGTCGATGCCGGGGTATTGCCCCAGCTCAAGGCCATTCCCCAGCAGGTACCGAATCGCTCGGCCAAGGGCTATAGCGGGCGCACCCCGGCCCACGTCAACGGCGAAGACGATGGCCAGGAGCTCTTCGGCACCCTGCAGGGCCTGCTGGCCCAGCTGCGTACCCCGGGCAGCGCCACCCTGGGTGGCGGCATGGCGGCCGATGAGGGGGCTGCGACCGGCGATGGCCAGGTCATCACCAGCTACGACCTCATGCGCCTGCTCTCTCACCTGCAGCAGCAGATTTCCAGCCAGTCCCTGGAAGGCTATGACCTCAAGGCGCAACTGGGCGTGGCCCTGGGCCGCATCAGCGAGCGCTCGGGTCGAAAGCGCGTGGTGGGGCAGGTCGACGAAGACGTCATCAATCTGGTGGCGATGCTGTTCGAATTCATTCTCGACGACCTCACCCTGCCGGATTCGCTCAAGGCGCTGATCGCCCGGTTGCAGATTCCCATGCTCAAGGTGGCGGTCCTCGACAAGACCTTTTTCAGTCGCGGCAGCCATCCGGCGCGGCGACTGCTCAACGAGATCGCCGCCGCTTCCCTGGGCTGGGGCGAGCAGAGCGATCTGCAGCGCGACGGTCTCTATCAGAAGATCGAGCAGATCGTGCAGCGCCTGCTGTCCGACTTCGTCGACGATCCGGAGATCTTCGCCGAGCTGCTGGCCGACTTCATGGCCTATGTCAGTGACGAGCAGCGTCGCAGCGAGCTGCTCGAACAGCGTACCCGCGATGCCGAGGAGGGGCGGGCACGGGCCGAGATCGCGCGCCTGCAGGTCGAGCACGTCCTGAGCCAGCGCCTGCAGGAACATCAGCTGCCGGCCGCCGTGCAACGCGTCCTGCGCGAAGCCTGGAGTCAGGTGCTGCTGCTGACCTGCCTGAAGCAGGGCTACGACTCCAGCGAATGGCGGGCGGCGCTCAAGACCATGGACGATCTGATCTGGAGCATCCAGCCCCACCACGACGTAGCGTCGCGCCAGCGTTTGCTGGAGATGGTGCCCGGGCTGCTCAAGGCGTTGCGGGAAGGCCTGGCCAGCGCGGCCTTCGATCCGTTCTCCACCTCCGAATTCTTCACCGAACTCGAATCCCTGCACGTCCAGACCTTCCAGCAGACCCGTCCCGAGCTGGCGGATGCGACGACGGCGGATTCGGCGGTTGCGGCGCCTGCGCCGACGCCGGTCGACGAACCCTTCGAGCTGCCGCGCGCGGCTGAGCGGATCACCGGGCTGACCAACGACTCCCTGGAGTGGGTGGATGCCCTCTCGGTGGGTGCCTGGTTCGAGATCCTCGACGTCGAGCAGAAGCTGCGCTGCAAGCTGGCCGCGGTCATCCGCCCCATGGGCCGCCTGGTGTTCGTCAATCGTACCGGCATGAAGGTGCTCGACCGCACCCGTGAAGAGCTGGCGCTGGATTACCAGGAAGGCCGGGTACGGCTGCTGGACGATGCCCTGCTGTTCGACCGGGCCATGACCTCGGTGATCGGCAGCCTGCGGGGTCAGTCGCCTTCCTGAGGTCGCTGCGACAGTAAAAAGCCGTCCCAAGGGACGGCTTTTTTGTGCGTGAGCCAAGCGTCTAGTGCAGCTTCAGGCGCGGCTCGGTCTTGCGTCTCAAGTGGTCGCCGGCAAACAGCGCCAGGGCACGCAGCGGGCCATAGAGGGCGACCTGGTGCATCCGGTAGAGCGAGACGTAGAAGGTCCGCGCCAGCCAGCCTTCCAGGGTCAGGCTACCCAGGGCGCCGCCCATGAGATTGCCGACCGCGCTGAAGCGCGACAGCGAGATCAACGAGCCGTAGTCCTTGTAGACGTAGTCGGGCAGCGGCTTGCCTTCCAGGCGTGCCTTGAAGGTCTTGACCAGCAACGAGGCCTGCTGGTGAGCGGACTGCGCCCGGGGCGGTACGGTACGGGTGTCGCCGGGGGTCAGCGGGCAGGCCGCGCAGTCGCCGAGCGCGAAAACATTCGGGTCGCGGGTAGTCTGCAGCGTCGAGTTGACCACCAGTTGGTTGATGCGGTTGGTTTCCAGCCCCGCCAAGTCCTTGAGAAAGGCCGGAGCGCGGATACCGGCAGCCCAGACCTTGAGACTGGCCGGGACGAATTCGCCCGCGGTCTGCAGGCCGTCGGCGCGGACTTCCTTCACCGCCGAGCCGGTCAGCACCCGCACGCCGAGTTTTTCCAAGGTGCGATGCGCCTGGCCGGCGATGCGTTCGGGCAGCGCCGGCAGGATGCGCGGACCAGCCTCGACCAGGGTGATACGCAGGTCTTCGGGGCGGATGCGATCCATGCCATAGGCCTGCAGCTCTTCGGCGGCGTTGCGCAGCTCGGCCGCCAGTTCCACGCCGGTAGCGCCGGCACCGACGATGGCTACCTCGATGTACTCACCCGGCTGCTCGCTGACGTGGGCACGCAGATAGTGGGTCAGCAGCTTGCGGTGGAAGCGTTCGGCCTGGGCACGGGTATCGAGGAAGATGCAATTTTCCGCGGCGCCCGGGGTGCCGAAATCGTTGGTGGTGCTGCCGATGGCCAGCACCAGGGAGTCATAGCCGATCTCCCGCTCCGGAACCAGGATGGCGCCATCGTCCTCGATCGCGGCCAGCTGCACCTTGCGGCGCTCGCGATCCAGGCCGGTCATGCGTCCGAGCTGGAAGTCGAAATGGTTCCACTTGGCCTGGGCGACATAGCTCAGCTCGTCCTCGGTGGAGTTGAGGGAGCCGGCGGCCACCTCGTGCAGCAGGGGTTTCCACAGGTGGGTGGCATTGGCGTCGATCAGCACGATCTGCGCCTGGTCGCGCTTGCCCAGGCTACGGCCCAGGCGGGTAGCCAGTTCCAGGCCGCCGGCGCCGCCGCCGACGATAACGATGCGATGGGTCATGGAGAGCACTCTTAGAGAAGGAAAGCCTTGGCCGGACCGGGCGCGTCGCCGCAAGCGGGCGCAGTCCCAGGCCGGTGGAATCTGGGGTCGTCGGAGCGCGCGAGAATCGAGTCATCTAGCAGAGAAGATGGGCGAAAAGTCGTCACTTTCAAGGGAGGCGGCCTGCATCTGCTCTGGCAAGGACGTACGCGGCGACGAGAGGTCGCGCTAGTTTAACCGGGCTGGCCTGGCCATTCGACCCTAGGGAAACTGGGGTCAATCCAGGACCTCCACCCGATCGCCCAGGCGGATGATGCCGCTTTCCAAGACCCGGGCCGTGAGACCGCCATGGCCACGCATGGCCTGGAAGGTGCCCACGCCCAGACGTTCTTCCAGGCGTGCGCAGGGTTGGCACCAGCCGGTAGTCTCCAGCACCGCCTGGCCGATGCGAAAGCGCCGGTTCTTCAGGCTGAAGAGATTGATTCCGGCGATGGCCAGATTGCGGCGGAGGTCGGTGGGTGCCACGGCCTTGTCGATCAATGCGGCCACCACCGGCAGATGCTCCCATTGAATGAGGGTGACCTGGCGCTGGTTGCGTGGGGTAGGGCGGGCATGATCGCCGGTAAGACCCGCATCCCGGCGCGCTTCCACCGCCTCGACCTCGACCATGGGCGCGCGCGAGGCGGGTCGCACGCCGATCCAGCGCACCTCGCCGGACTGGGGAACTTGGGCGAGCAGTTCTTTGAGCGGAATCATGGGGCTCCTCGACGCGATGGTGGTGCCAATCCGAGCGGTAGGGCAGGATAGCGGCCTTTATGGACCGTTCAAGAGAAGATGCCATGCGCGCAAGAGTTTTGGCGTTGTTACTGTCGTGCCTGCTGTTGCCCCTGACCGCCCTGGCGCTCGAACCGGGTGAGCGGGTGGCGCCCTTCACCCTGCTCGATCAGCGTGATCGGCCCTATACCTTCGACGACCAGCTGCAGGTCCTGCTGGTGGCGCGCAGCATGAGTGGCTCGGGGCTGGTCAAGGAAGCCATGCGCGAGCAGCCGGCGAACTATATTGACGGCACCCGGGTGGCCTATGTCGCCGACATCAGCAGCATGCCGGCGGCCATTACCCGAATGTTCGCCGTGCCGGCCATGCGCAAGTACGGCTATCGGGTACTGCTCGATCGCGAATCGCGCATCGTGCCGCGCTTTCCTGGCGATGCCAGCAAAGTGCTCTGGGTGACCCTCGACCATGGCCGCTTTGTCAGCCAGCGCGAATTCAGCGACGCCAATGCCCTGCGCGACGCGCTCAAGGCCAAGGCCCGTTGATGGACGGGGTGTTCGTCGAGGGCTGGTATCGCGAGGCGCGGCTCTGTCCTTCGCCCAACCATAACGAACGACCGCCCGGGACGGAGGTGTCCCTGCTGGTGATCCACAACATCAGTCTGCCGCCTGGGCAGTTCGGCACCGGTTGCGTCCAAGCTTTCTTCCAGAATTGCCTGGATCACTCGGCCCATCCCTTCTTTGCGGAAATCGTCGAGCTGAAGGTGGCGGCGCACTTTCTCATCGAACGCGACGGGGTGGTGACCCAGTTCGTGTCCTGCGAGCAGCGCGCCTGGCATGCCGGCGTCTCCTCCTTCGAGGGGCGCGAGAACTGCAACGACTTCTCCCTGGGCATCGAGCTGGAAGGTACGGACGACCTGGCCTACACCGACGCCCAGTACCGCGCCCTGGGACGGCTGACGCGGGCGTTGCAACGCGCCTATCCGGCGATCACCGCGGAACGTATCCAGGGTCACAGTGACATCGCCCCCGGACGCAAGACCGATCCGGGCCCGGCGTTCGACTGGCCGCGTCTGCATGCCGAGCTGCAGGGCCACGAGGCCTAGCGCAGGCGATCCGCTTCCCAGCCGAACACCGCGCAGGCATTGCGCGTGGTGGTCGCTGCCAGCGTCTCAGGCGAGACCTGCCACAGCGGCGCCAGAGCCGCGCAGATGGCCGGCAGATGGGTGGGGCTGTTACGCACGTCCGGGTGCATAGCGGGTGGCATGTCCGGGGCGTCGGTCTCCAGCACGATGCCATCCAGTGGCAGTTGCGGCAGCACGCGCTGCAGGCGCCTGGCCTGGGGCCAGGTGGGCGCGCCGCCCAGACCTATCTTGAAGCCCAGACGCAGATACTCGCGGGCTTCCTCGAAGCTGCCGGAAAAGGCGTGGGCGATGCCGGCCCGGGGTGGCTTGAGGCGTTTCAGGATCCTGACCACATCGGCATGGGCGCGGCGCACGTGCAGCAGTACCGGCAACTCCAGCTCCATGGCCAAGCGCACCTGCTGTTCGAAGAACCAGGCCTGGCGCACCTTGTCGGGCGCCTCGATGAAATAGTCCAGCCCGATCTCGCCCAGGGCGCAGAGCCGGGGATCGGTTCGACGTTCCAGGCAGAAGGCCCTGAGCGCCTCGATATCGGCCTCCTGGTGGCGCTGCAGGTATAGCGGATGCAGGCCCGGAGCCGCATAGAGGCCGTCATGGGCTGTTGCAACCCTCCAGAGTTGCGGCCACTGGCTGCGCTCGACACCGATCAGTACCTGGCGCACCACGCCGAGTCGCGCGCAGTCGGCCAGCAGCGCCGCCCGTTCGGCGTCGAAGCCCGGATAGTCCAGGTGATTGTGGGTGTCGATCAGCAGACTCATGACAGGCGGCGTTTGAGGACCCTCGGGATGGCTTGGACACCGGGCAGGTAGTGGTCGTTTTCCAGGGCGTCCAGCATCAGTTCCAGGGCGCGCTCGGTGATGACCTCGTGTTGCTGGGAAATGGCGTTGACCTTGAACGGCAGGTAGTCGAGCAACTGGGTGTCGCCAAAGGTGGCCAGGCGCAAGGTGTCACCCGCGGCCAGCGGATGATCGCGCAGCACGTCCAGCACACCCTGCAGCAGGACGTAGGAGGTGGTCAGCAGGGCCTCGGGCCAGTGGCCGAGTTCTTCGATCATGGCCAGCGCCTGGGTGCGGCCGCCGTCGCGGCTGTAGTGAGGAGCATGACGCTCCCAGCGGCGTGCCGGATGATCGGCGAGGGCGGCAGCGAAGCCGGCGGCGCGCTCGCGGCTGATGACCAGGTCCGGACGCGCCCCGATCAGGGCGATGCTATGGGTATCCGGGGTCAGCAGGGTGGCGGCCAGCTGCCGCCCGGCGGTGTGGTCGTCACTGACCACCGAGCAGAACTGCGCGGGATCGAGTTGGCGGTCGATGGCGATGATCGGGATGTTGTGTTCCTGCAGTTGCCGGTAGGGCGCGTCGTCCTCGGCCAGGCTACTGGCGGTGAACAGGCCGTCGCAGCGGCGGGCACGAAACAGCGCGATGAGCTGGCGCTCGCTGTCGGGATTGTCGTCGGTGCAGGCGATCAGCAACTGGTAGCCGCGGGCCCGTGCCCGTCGTTCCAGCTGCTTGGCGAGGCGTGCATAGCTGGGGTTTTCCAGGTCGGGCAGCAGAAAGCCCAGGGTGTGGGTCGCCCCGCGGCGCAGGCCGGCGGCGCGCTGATCAGGCTGATAGCCGTGGGCCTCCACCACGGCCATGACCCGCGCCACGGTCGCGGCGCTGATGCGCCTTTGCGCCGCCTTGCCATTGATGACATAGCTGGCGGTGGTAAGGGATACGCCGGCCAATTGGGCGATGTCGCTGAGTTTCACGCCTGTTCCTCATCGGACCTGAATCGCCTGTGCTGTACGCCATGAACGAGACGGTCTTTATTGTGTGTTGTGCTTCAAGGATCGGCGATTATCGAGTAACGTTCCAGTCCCATTGGGTGAAACGTTTCAGCTTTCTGTTGTCCGAGGGCTGGCACGAATCTGCCAAGGGCCCTGCCACGCCTCTCCGGGCGCGATTGCAGGGCTGAGCGAGCCGGCAAGCATCTATTACAAGAAAGGCACGGCGCCAGGATCAGGCGCGCGGCGCCGGAGGTATCCTTCCATGTTCGAACTCAATGCCCAGCATATCCGCATGGCCCAGCAGGCGCCGGACAAGGCGACCGCCCTGGCCATGCTCGCCGAGTCCCTGGTGACCGATGGCCTGGTCGCCCCGGGTTATCTCGAAGGGCTCAAGGCCCGCGAGGCCCAGGGCTCCACCTACCTCGGCCAGGGTATCGCCATTCCCCATGGTACGCCGCAGACCCGCGACCAGGTGCATGTCACCGGCGTGCGGATGATGCAATTCCCGCACGGAGTAGACTGGGGTGATGGTCAACTGACCTACCTGGCCATCGCCATCGCCGCCAAATCCGACGAACACCTGCGCATCCTGCAGCTGCTGACCCGCGCCCTGGGCGAGAGCGATCTGCAGCAGGCCCTGCGCGAGGCCCGTGAACCCCAGCAGATCCTCGACCTGCTGCAGGGCGCGCCCCAGGCGCTGGCACTGGACGAAGAACTGGTGCAACTGGCCATCGATGCCGAGGACCTGGAAGACCTGGCCTGGCAGGGCGCCCGGATGCTCAAGCACATGGAGTGCGTGGGTGCCGGCTTCGCCGGTGCCCTGCAGGCCAGCCAGCCGCTGCCCCTGGGCGACGGCCTCTGGTGGCTGAACAGCGAGACCGCGGTGAAGCGCCCCGGCCTGGCCTTCGTCACCCCGTTGCAGACCTTGCAGCTGCAGGAGCAGCCGGTGCGTGGCCTGTTCTGCCTGGCCAGCCTGGGCGAGGGCCATCGCGCCCTGCTCGAACGCCTCTGCGATCTGCTCGTCGCCGGTCGTGGCCAGGAGTTGGCCCAGGCCACCTCCCGCCGCGCCGTGCTCGAAGCCCTGGGCGGCGAAGTCGCCCCCGACTGGCCCAGCGCCCAGGTGGTGCTGGCCAATGCCCATGGCCTGCATGCCCGTCCGGCCAAGGAGCTGGCGCGGCTGGCCAAGGCCTATGACGGCGAGATCCGCGTGCGCGTCGACAACGGCGCCCCGGTCTCGGCCAAGAGCCTGTCGCGGCTGCTGGCGCTGGGTGCCCGGCGTGGCCAGACCCTGGAATTCCTCGTCGAACCCGGTACCCCGGCCGCGGCCGCGCTCAACGATCTGATCGGCGCAGTGCAGGCCGGTCTCGGTGAAGAGGTGGAACCGGTCACCGCCAGTGCCCCGGCCCCCGCCGGTGCCGCCCGGGTCACCGCCATCAGCCTGGTGGACCCGTCCGAACAACTGCCGTTGGCCCCGGGCGATCGCGCTCAGGCCGTGGCCGCCGCTCCCGGCCTGGCCGTGGGCCCGGCCCATGTGGTGGCGCCTCAGCACTTCGACTATCCGGCCACCGGCGCAGGCGCTGCCGCCGAACGCCAGCGGCTGGATGCGGCCCTGGCTGCGGTACGCGCCGACATCGAGGCGCTCATCGCGCGCAGCGAAGCCAGTGCCCTGCGCGAGATCTTCCTGACCCACCTGGAGATGCTGGAAGATCCGGATCTGCAGCAGGGCATCGCCACTCGGCTCAAGGCCAACGCCAGCGCCGCCGCGGCCTGGGACGCCCAGATCGAGGAGGCGGCCAGCCAGCAGGAAGCCCTGCACGACAAGCTGCTCGCCGAACGCGCCGCCGATTTGCGCGACGTCGGTCGCCGGGTACTGGCCCAGCTGTGCGGCGTCGAATCCGCCCGTGAACCCGAAGAACCCTATGTGCTGGTGATGGACGAGGTCGGCCCGGGCGATGTGGCCCGACTGGATCGCGAGCGCGTCTGTGGCATCCTCACCGCCCGTGGCGGTGCCAGCTCCCACAGCGCCATCGTCGCCCGCGCCCTGGGCATTCCGGCCATCGTCGGCGCCGGTCGCCGCGTGCTGGATCTGGCGCCACGCAGCGTGCTGCTGCTGGATGGCGACAAGGGCACCCTGGAAATCGCCCCGGATGCCAGTCGTATCGACGCCGTGCAGCGCGAGCGCGAGGTCCAGGCCGAGCGCCGTCGCGCCGCCGAGGCCCGCCGTTTCGAAAGCGCCACCACCCGTGACGGCCACCACGTCGAGATCGCCGTGAACCTGGGCGACACCGCCCAGGCCGCCGCCGCGGTGGAGCAGGGCGCCGAAGCCGTCGGCCTGCTGCGGACCGAACTGGTATTCATGAGCCATGACAGTGCACCCGACGAAGCCGCCCAGGAAGCGGAATACCGCCGCGCCCTTGATGGTCTGGCCGGCAAGCCGCTGGTGGTGCGTACCCTGGACGTCGGTGGCGACAAGCCGCTGCCCTATCTGCCGCTGCCGCCGGAAGAGAATCCCTTCCTCGGCATCCGTGGCATCCGCCTGACCCTGCGCCGCCCGGAACTGCTGGAAACCCAGCTGCGTGCCCTGCTCAAGGCCGCCGATGGCCGCCCGCTGCGGATCATGTTCCCCATGATCGGCCGGGTCGAGGAGTGGCGCCAGGCGCGTGACATCCTCGACCGCCTGCGTCAGGAGATCCCCACCACCGACCTGCAGGTCGGCATCATGATCGAGGTGCCCTCGGCCGCGCTGCTGGCGCCGGTGCTGGCCCCGGAAGTGGACTTCTTCAGCGTCGGCACCAACGACCTGACGCAATACACCCTGGCCATCGACCGCGGCCATCCGCTGCTGTCCGGCGAGGCCGACGGCCTGCACCCCAGCGTGCTGCGCCTGATCGACATGACGGTGCGCGCCGCCCATGCCCACGGCAAGTGGGTCGGCGTCTGCGGCGAGCTGGCCGCCGATCCCCTGGCGGTGCCGGTGCTGGTCGGCCTGGGTGTGGACGAGCTGTCGGTCTCGGCCCGCAGCGTGCCCCTGGTCAAGGCCCGGGTCCGCGAACTGGAGCTGCGTCGGGTGCAGTCCTGCGCCGCGCGCGCCCTGGAGCTAGGTACCGCTGCCGAAGTGCGGCAGAGCGTGGAGGCCCTGCGATGAGCCGTATCCTCACCCTGACCCTCAATCCGGCGCTGGACCTCACCGTGCAGTTGCCGGAGCTCAAACCCGGCGCGGTGAATCGCAGCGAGGCGGTGATCGTCCATGCCGCCGGCAAGGGCATCAACGTCGCCCAGGTGCTGGCCGATCTCGGCCACGACCTGACGGTGAGCGGCTTTCTCGGTGCCGACAACGCCGGCGCCTTCGAGGCCCTGTTCGCCCGTCGCGGTTTCACCGACGCCTTCGTCCGGGTGCCCGGCGAGACCCGCAGCAACCTCAAGCTCGCCGAGGCTACGGGCCGCATCACCGACATCAACGGGCCTGGCCCGGAGGTGTCCGCCGCCGCCCAGCAGGAGTTGCTCGAAACCCTCGATCGCCTGGCCCCTGGCCACGACGCCGTGGTGGTGGCCGGCAGCCTGCCGCGCGGGGTGACCCCCGAGTGGCTGGCCGCGCTGGTCGGTCGGCTCAAGTCGCTGGGCCTGCCGGTGGCCCTGGACACCAGTGGCGCCGCCCTGCGCGCCGCCCTGGCCGCCGGTCCCTGGATGATCAAGCCCAATACCGAGGAACTGGCCGAGGCCTGCGGTGCACCCGCCGAGACCGCCACCGAGCAGGCACTGCTGGTCGAACAGCTGCGTGCCCTGGGCATCGAGCATCTGGTGATCTCCCAGGGCGCCGATGGCGTGCGCTGGTATGGCGCCCAGACCCTGGAGGCGCAGCCGCCCAAGGTCACGGTGGCCAGCACCGTTGGCGCAGGGGATTCCCTGCTGGCTGGCATGCTGCACGGCCTGCTCACCGGCCAGTCGCCGGCGCGCACCCTGACCACGGCCACTGCCATCGCGGCCCTGGCGGTCACCCAGATCGGCTTCGGCATCAATGATCCCGCGCAACTCGCCACCTTCGAAGACCAGGTGCGGGTACGCGTCCTTCCCGACTTTCCGCTAGAACAAGAATCAGGGGTAACCCCATGAACATCGCCATCGTCACGACCTGCCCGACCGGCATGGTCACCAGCGTGCTCAGCGCGCGCCTGCTGGACGCCGCCGCCCAGCGCCGCGGCTGGACCACCAGCGTCGAGATCCACGACGGCCCCGAGGCCACCCTGCTGACCGACGACCAGGTGGCGCGCGCCGAACTGGTGGTGGTGGTCCATACCGGAGCGGTCGACCTGTCCCGCTTCGTCGGCAAGCGTGTCTACCGCGCCGCGCCGGCCGAAGCCCTGCGCGACGTCGATGCCTTCCTGCAGCGCGCCGCCAGCGAGGCCAAGGTGCTGGAACAGTCCCCGGCGGCCAGCGACGCTGCGCCGAGCGTACCGGCCAGTGCCAGCGAGACGCCACGGCTGGTGGCCATCACCGCCTGCCCGACCGGTGTCGCTCACACCTTCATGGCGGCCGAGGCGCTGCAGAACGCGGCCAAGAAGCTCGGTTATCGCCTGCACCTGGAAACCCAGGGCTCGGTAGGGGCGCGCAATCCGCTGCCGGCCGAGGCCATTCGCGAGGCCGACGTGGTGCTGCTGGCCACCGACATCGAGGTCAACGTCGAGCGTTTCGCCGGCAAGCGCGTCTATCGCTGCGGTACCGGGGTCGCCCTCAAGCAGCCCGAGGCGACCATCAAGAAGGCGCTGGCCGAGGGCGAGACCTTGGCCGGCAGTGCTGCGCCAGCGGCGGGCGAGGGCGCCAAACCCGCAAAGAAGGAAAGCGCGGGCGTCTACAAGCACCTACTCACCGGGGTGTCCTACATGTTGCCGATGGTGGTGGCGGGCGGTCTGCTGATCGCCCTGTCCTTCGTCTTCGGCATCGAGGCCTTCAAGGAACAGGGCACCCTGGCCGCGGCGCTGATGCAGATCGGTGGCGAATCGGCCTTCAAGCTGATGGTCCCGGTACTCGCCGGCTATATCGCCTATTCCATCGCCGACCGGCCAGGCCTCGCTCCCGGCATGATCGGCGGCTGGCTGGCCGCCAGCCTGGGCAGCGGCTTCATCGGCGGCATCATCGCCGGCTTCCTGGCGGGCTACGTGGCCAAGGCCATCGCCCAGCACGTCAAGCTGCCGGCCAGCGTCGAGGCGCTCAAGCCGATCCTGATCATCCCGCTGTTCGCCAGCCTCATCGTCGGCCTGGTGATGATCTATCTGGTCGGCACCCCGGTGGCCGGGGCCCTCAGTCGACTCACTGACTTCCTCAACAATCTCGGCACCAGCAATGCCGTGCTGCTCGGCCTGATCCTCGGCGCCATGATGTGCATCGACTTTGGCGGCCCGATCAACAAGGCCGCCTACGCCTTCACCGTCGGCCTGCTGGCGTCCAAGACCTACGGGCCTATGGCCGCCACCATGGCGGCCGGCATGGTGCCGCCCATCGGCATGGGCATCGCCACCCTGCTGGCGCGGCACAAGTTCGCCCAGAGCGAGCGCGAGGCGGGCAAGGCGGCGTCGGTGCTGGGGCTGTGCTTCATCTCCGAGGGCGCGATTCCCTTCGCCGCCAAGGACCCGCTGCGGGTGATCCCGGCCAGCGTCATTGGCGGCGCCCTCACCGGCGCCCTGGTGATGCTGTTCAACTGCAAGCTGATGGCGCCCCACGGTGGCCTCTTCGTGCTGTTGATCCCCAACGCCATCAGCCATGCCTGGCTGTACCTGGCGGCCATCGCGGCCGGCAGTCTGGTGACCGGCGTGATCTACGCGGTGCTCAAGCGCAACGAAGCCGCCACCGAGCTGGTGCCCGCGGCCTGATCCAGAGCCTAGCAACAGCGCTGTAACAAGAGGTTACACTGGGAGGCTCCTGCCTCTTGGTGGCCCCTTGTCCATGTCCGATCCCGTCTTTCCCGATACCGATCCCGAAGTCGCCGCCCGCCGTCGGCTGCATCTGCTGCGCCATCGCCGGCGCCGTCGGCTGCGCGAGTGGCGCCAGCGCATCGCCTTCTGGGTCGGCGCGGTGCTGGTGGGTCTGGCCGGTCTGGCCTTCGCCTGGCTGGCCGATGCCTCCTTCGGCCTCTTTCAGAAGATGCTGCAGCACAGTGCGATCTGGCCTTGGCTGGTGACGCCCCTGGGTTTTGCGTTGCTGGTCTGGCTGACGCAAGGTGCGCTGCGCGATGCCCGCGGCAGCGGCATTCCCCAGGTCATCGCTACCCTCGAACGACCCGAAGCGGACCTACGCGCGCGCCTGCTCGCGCCGCCCATCGCCCTCGCCAAGCTGCTGCTCACTGCCGGTGCCCTGCTGGTAGGTGGCTCGGTGGGGCGTGAAGGGCCCACCGTGCATGTCGGCGCGGCCCTGCTCTATGGCTTCGGCAAGCGCCTCGGGTTGCACGGGCGCCGAACCCTGTCCGGACTCATCCTCGCTGGTGGTGCCGCCGGAATTGCCGCGGCCTTCAACACGCCCCTAGGCGGGGTGGTCTTCGCCATCGAGGAGTTGACTCACACCTTCGAGCAGCGCTTCAGCGGCCTGGTGCTCACCGCCGTACTGCTCGGCGGCATCGTCACCCTGGGCATCGTCGGACCCTACAGCTATCTTGGTGCCCTGGACCTGCACCTGACCTGGGGGCTGGGCTGGATCGGCGTGGCGGTGATCGGCGTCGTCGGCGGCTTGCTGGGGGGCTGTTACGGCCGGCTGGTGCTGCCCACCGATCGGGGCTGGCTGGGGCACCTGAACGCCCTGCGCGGGCGGCGTCCGGTGGCTTTCGCCGCCGCTTGTGGACTGGTGCTGGCGGCCCTGGGGTTGATCTCCGGTCAGCATGTGTTCGGCACCGGCTACGCCGAAACCCACGCCATCCTGGCCGGCGAACCCGTGACCGGGGGCGACTTCCTGCTGTGGAAATTCCTCGCCAACGTCGTTTCCTACCTCGCCGGGGTGCCGGGCGGTCTGTTCTCGCCCTCCCTGGCGGTCGGTGCGGCCCTGGGGCCCTGGCTGGTCGATTGGCTGCCGGGCATGAGTCTGCCCCAGTGCGCCCTGCTGGGGCTGGCCGCCTACCTGGCCGGGGTCACCCGCACCCCGCTGACCGCCACGGTCATCACCCTGGAGCTGGCCCACAGCCCGGACATGGCGTTGCCGGTGCTGGCGGCCTGCCTGCTGGCCGCTGCCGTCTCCGGCTGGCTGATGCCGGTGCCGCTCTACCATGCGCTGTCGCAGCAGGTGCTCAATGCCCTTACGCCCCGGCGGAACTAGGCCCTAGCGCCCACCACCGATGTCCAGCAGCGCGCCGGTGGTGTAGGAGGCCTCGTCCGACAGCAGCCAGAGGATACCGGCAGCGATCTCCTCGGCCTCGCCCGCACGTCCCAGCGGAGTGGTCACGCCCAGGCGCTCGGCGCGCCCCGGTTGGCCACCGCTGGCGTGGATGTCGGTGAGGGTCACACCTGGCCGCACCGCATTGACCCGCACCCCGTGCGGGCCGAGTTCCTTGGCCAGGCCCAGGGTCAGGGTGTCCAAGGCCGCCTTGCTGGCGGCGTAGTCGACATATTCGTTGGGCGAGCCCAGCCGTGCGGCGATGGACGAGACGTTGACGATGGCACCGCCGCGGCCGCCCCGTTCGCGGGACAGGTGACGGGCCGCTTCGCGGGCGCAGAGAAAGGCGCCGTAGACGTTGACCTCGAACATCCGTCGCAAGCGCTCGGCGCTCATCTCCACCAGCGGCTGCGAGCGGTCGACGATGCCGGCGTTGTTGACGAAGCCGTCCAGCCCGCCGAAGCGCGCCACCGTGCGCTCGAACAGCGCCACCACCTCGGCTTCATCGGCGACGTCGGCGCGCACGGCCAACCCTTCCGCGCCCAGGGCTTCGATCTCGGCCAGGGTGGCCTGAGCCGCGGCTTCGTCCTGGCGATAGTTGAAGGCGACATTCCAGCCGCGGGCGGCGGCGCTGAGGGCCGTGGCACGGCCGATACCGCGACTCGCGCCGGTGATGAGCAGGGTCTTGCGCATGATGGAAACCTCGGTCCAGAGAGAAGGAAGGGGTAACGTCTAACCGTCTGATGGGTCGAAAAAATGCTTGGACGTCCCCTTCGTTTCGCCTAAAAGTAAGGCGAACGGCACGCGCCGCATTATCCGCGGCCACTTCGCGATCTGATTCCTAAGCGCTTGCAGAGGTCAATCCTGATGACGAGACCCCGCTTCATCTCGCCCAACGAAGTTTCCGCGCTCCGTACCAACATCCTCTCCAAGCTCACCTACGCCGTCGGCAAGGATCCCGACAACGCCCTCGATCACGACTGGTTCCAGGCCACTGCCCTGGCCGCCCGGGACTACATCGTCGACCGCTGGATGAGTCGCACCCGCGATGCCTATCGCACCGGCCAAAAGCGGGTTTACTACCTGTCCCTGGAATTCCTCATCGGTCGGCTGCTGATCGACAGCCTGTCCAACCTCGGCATCCTCGAAGAGACTCGCCGCGCCCTGGCCGACCTGGGCGTCGATCTGGAACGCATTCGCGGGCTGGAGCCGGACGCCGCCCTGGGCAACGGCGGCCTGGGTCGCCTGGCCGCCTGCTTCATGGAGAGCATGGCTACCCTGGGCATCGCCAGCCATGGCTACGGCATCCGCTATGAACACGGGCTGTTCCGCCAGGTGATCGCCGATGGCTTCCAGCTGGAGCAGCCGGAAAACTGGCTGGATTTCGGCAACCCCTGGGAATTCGAACGCGCCGAAGTGGTGTACGAGATCGGCTTTGGCGGCCATGTCGCCCCCTATGGCGAAGGTGATCCGCGGCGCCAGGTGTGGACGCCCGGCGAGCGCATCCGCGCGGTGGCCTACGACACCCCGGTGATCGGTTGGGGCGGGGAGGGCGCCAATACCCTGAGACTCTGGCGCGCCCGACCGCTGGAGATCCTCCACCTGGAAACCTTCAACGCCGGCGACCATGTCGGCGCCGTGGCCAACGAGGCCCGCGCCGAGAGCATCTCGCGGGTGCTCTATCCGGCCGACAGCAGCGAAGCCGGCCAGGAACTGCGCCTGCGCCAGGAGTATTTCTTCGTCGCCGCCTCCCTGGCCGACCTGACCCGCCGCCACCTCAAGCAGCACAACGACCTGCTCAGCCTGCCCGAGCACGTGTCCATCCAGCTCAACGACACCCACCCGGCCATCGCCGTGGCCGAGCTGATGCGACTCCTGGTGGACATCCACGGCATTCCCTGGGACGCCGCCTGGAGCACCACCGTCGGCACCCTCAGCTACACCAATCACACCCTCCTGCCCGAGGCCCTGGAGACCTGGCCGGTGCAGCTGATGGAACGTCTGCTGCCGCGGCACATGCAGATCATCTACCTGATCAATGCGCAGTTCCTCGACTCCCTGCGTGCCCGCGGCGAAACCGATGGCGCCATGATCTCCTATGTCTCCCTGATCGACGAAAGCCAGGGTCGCCGGGTGCGCATGGGCAACCTCGCCTTCCTCGGTTCCCACAGCATCAATGGCGTCTCGGGGCTGCACACCGACCTGATGCGCAAGACGGTCTTCCGCTCGCTGCACCGCCTCTATCCGGATCGCATCAACAACAAGACCAATGGCATCACCTTCCGCCGCTGGTTGCACCAGGCCAATCCGGCGCTGACCGACCTGCTGGTGGATACCCTCGGCCAGGGTGTGCTGCACGACCCGGAAAAGACCCTGCCGCAGCTCAAGCCCTATGCCAATGACGCCAACTTCCGCGAGCGCTTCGCCCTGCAGCGCCAGCGCAACAAGGACACCTTCACCAGTCTGGTGAAGCAGCGGCTGGAGATCGATCTCGATCCCGGCGCGCTGTTCGATGTCCAGATCAAGCGCATCCACGAGTACAAGCGGCAGCTGATGAATCTGCTGCAGACCATCGCCCTCTACCAGGCCATCCGCGACAACCCCAACGGCGACTGGACGCCCCGGGTCAAGATCTTCGCCGGCAAGGCCGCGGCCAGCTATCACCAGGCCAAGCTGATCATCAAGCTGGCCAACGACGTGGCCAAGGTGGTCAACAACGATCCCCTGACCCGCGACCTGCTCAAGGTGGTCTTCCTGCCCAACTACAATGTCAGCCTCGCCGAGGTCATCATCCCGGCGGCGGACCTGTCCGAGCAGATCTCCACCGCCGGGATGGAAGCCTCGGGCACCAGCAACATGAAGTTCGGCCTCAATGGCGCTCTCACCATCGGCACCCTGGACGGCGCCAACGTGGAGATGTGCGAGCTGATCGGGGAAGAACACATGTTCATCTTCGGTCTCAAGGCGGCCGAGGTGGAGGAGCGTCAGCGCAGCGGTGGCATCTCCTCTGACATCATCGAGAATTCGCCGCGCCTGGCGCAGGTGCTGTCTGGTTTGCGCGCCGGCCAGTTCTCGCCCGACGAGCCGGCGCGCTACAACAGCCTGCTCGACGTCCTGACCTGGCACGATCGCTTCCTGGTGTGCGCCGACTTCGACGCCTACTGGGACGCCCAGCGCCAGGTCGAGACCCGCTGGCAGCAGCCGGACAAATGGTGGCAATCGGCGGTGATCAACACTTCCAGCATGGGCTGGTTCTCCTCCGACCGCACCATCCGCGAATACGCCACGGAGATCTGGAGGGCGCTGTAGCCGCTATAGGGTCTATCGCGGCCATGGGCCGCTCCTACAGGGCATCCGTAGGAGCGGCCCATGGCCGCGATCACTTATCTCCCGACTGAGAACCCCTGCCCTCCACGACGTCTACATCCCAGCGACATCCGCCCCACACGCCTGTCACCGGAGTCCCCATGCCCCGCACCTCCACCCGCCTCGAAGCGGGCAGTCCCGCCCATTACGGCGCCACCATCGTCGACGGCGGGATCAACTTCGCCGTCTGGTCCCCGGCCGCCGAAGCCGTCGACCTCTGCCTCTACGATGCCAAGGGAGAGGCCGAGACCCAGCGCCTGGCCTTTCGCGAACACGAGGGCGGCGTCTGGCACGGTTTCCTACCCGGCGCCAAGCCCGGGCTGAGGTACGGCCTGCGCGCCCACGGCGCCTATCGTCCCCAGGACGGGCTCAGATTCAATGCGCACAAGCTGCTGGTGGACCCCTGGGCGCTGGCGGTGGACCGGCCCTTCCAGCTGCACCCCAGCACCTATGGCTTCCACCCCGAAGACCCTAACCGCCCGGACGAGCGCGACAGCGGCGCCCATGTTCCCAAGGCCATCGTCCTGCCGCCCGTTGACGCCCTGACGCCTGCGCCCAAGCGAGGCGATGCCGGGCTGATCTACGAATTGCACGTCCGCGGCCAGACCAAATTGCATCCGAAGGTCCCGGCCCGCCAGCGCGGCACCCTGGCGGCGTTGCGGCATCCCGCGCTGATCGAGCACTGGCAGCGCCTCGGCGTCACCACCTTGGAGCTGCTGCCCATCGCTGCCTGGGCCGACGATCGGCATCTGCCCGCCCTGGGGCTGGCCAACTACTGGGGCTACAACCCGGTGGTCATGGCCGCCGTCGATCCGCGCCTGGCCGGCCGCGATGCCCTGGGCGAATTACGCGAGACGGTGGCTACCCTGCAGGCGGCCGGCTTCGAGGTGTTGCTCGACGTAGTCTTCAACCATACCGGCGAAGGTGACGAACTGGGCCCCACCTTCAATCTGCGCGGCCTGGATAACGCCGGCTACTACCGCCTGCAGCCGGACGATCCGGCGCGCTATATCAACGACATGGGCTGCGGCAACTGCCTGGCGCTCTACAGCCCGCCAGCGCTGCGCCTGACCCTGGACAGCCTGCGCTATTGGGTCACGGCTGCCGGCGTCGATGGCTTCCGCTTCGACCTGGCGCCCGCGCTCGGTCGTCTGGAAAGCGGCTTCGATCGCGATGCACCACTGCTCCAGGCCCTGGCCCAGGATCCGGTGTTGCGCCAGGTGCGGCTGGTGGCCGAACCCTGGGACATCGGTCCCGGTGGGCATCAGGTCGGCGCCTTCCGCGCGCCCTGGCAGGAATGGAACGACGCCTTCCGCGACGACGTCCGCCGCTTCTGGCGCGGTGACGAGGGGCTGCGTGGCGCCCTGGCCACCCGCCTGGCCGGTAGCGCCGATCTCTTCGGCGCCGGCGATCGCCTGCTGCGCACCAGCGTCAACTTCATCACCGCCCACGACGGCTTCACCCTCGCCGACCTGGTCAGCTACGCCGAGAAGCACAACGAAGCCAACGGCGAAGGGAATCGCGACGGCACCACCGACAACAAGAGCTGGAACAACGGCGTCGAGGGACCGAGCGACGATCCGGCCATCCAGGAGGCCCGCGCCGCCGACCAGCGTGCCCTGTTGGCGACCCTGATCCTCGCCGGTGGCGAGCCCATGCTGACCGCCGGCGACGAATTCGGCCGCACCCAGCAGGGCAACAACAATGCCTATGTACAGGACAACGAACTGTCCTGGCTGGACTGGCAGCAGGCCGCCAGCCCCGCCGGAAGGCTGCAGAGTGCCTTTGTCGGCCGCCTCATGGCGCTGCGCCAGGCATTACCGGCCCTGCAGGCGCAGCGGCTGCTCGGACGACCCGATCCCCGTGGCTGGGTCCGGATCGAATGGCTCGATGCCGACGGCGCAGCGATGGACGACGGGCGCTGGCAGGCGGCCGGCAGCTTGCCGCTGAGCCTCACTCTGGAAGCCCTCGATGGCGAGGACCAACCCCAGGCCGCGCGGATCTGGCTGGCCTTCCAGCCACGTCGGGAGGAAATCGACCTGCGCCTGCCCCCGTCACGTGACGGACATCACTGGCTGATACAGCTGGACAGCCGTCAGCCTGAACTGGAACCCGACTCGGCAGTCTACCCCAGCGCCGAAAATCTCCGTGCTGGTCGAGGCGTACTGCTGGCCGTGGAGACCCCGGACGCGGCCTAGGTGTGCGTTCCCTGTCGGCCGCCGGTGTCCAGCGTCTCATCACCCCGTTGATGAAACCGGAATCGGCACTGGCTGGCAGACCTGGCCTGACGGTCCGCTCTGCTTGAGACGGAGCTTGAGCTTTGGCGCTACACTCGCGCCCATCATTACAAGGAGCACCGCGATGTCCCGGATATCCCTCAGTCGTTACCTCATCGAGCAGACCCGCAGCCACAAGACCCCGGCCGACCTGCGCTTCCTCATCGAAGTCGTGGCCCGGGCGTGCAAGCGCATCAGCTACGAGGTGTCCAAGGGGGCGCTGGGTGGCGTGCTCGGCAGCATGGGCACCGAGAACGTCCAGGGCGAGGTGCAGAAGAAGCTGGACGTGCTGTCCAACGAGATCCTGCTGGAAGCCAACGAGTGGGGTGGCACCCTGGCCGGCATGGCCTCCGAGGAGATGGACCAGGTTCACCAGATCCCCGGTCACTATCCCAAGGGCGCCTACCTGCTGATGTTCGACCCGCTGGACGGCTCGTCCAACATCGACGTCAACGTCTCCGTCGGCACCATCTTCTCGATCCTGCGCAAGGACTTCGTCAGCAGCACCACCGGTGACGTGACCGAAGAAGCCTTCATGCAGAAGGGCACCGAGCAGGTCGCCGCCGGCTATGCCATCTACGGTCCCCAGACCATGCTGGTGCTGACCCTGGGTGACGGCGTCAAGGGCTTCACCCTGGATCGCGAACTGGGCAGCTTCGTGCTGACCCACGAAGACATCACCATCCCCGAGACCACCGCCGAATTCGCCATCAACATGTCCAACCAGCGCCACTGGGAAGCCCCGGTCAAGCGTTATGTGGACGAGCTGCTGGCTGGCAAGGAAGGTCCCCTGGGCAAGAACTACAACATGCGCTGGATCGCCTCCATGGTGGCCGACGTCCATCGCATCCTTACCCGCGGTGGCATCTTCATGTATCCCCGCGACGCCCGCGAGCCGGAAAAGCCCGGCAAGCTGCGCCTGATGTACGAGGCCAACCCCATGTCCATGCTGGTCGAGCAGGCCGGTGGCGCCGCCACCAACGGTCACCAGCGTATCCTCGACGTCCAGCCCGACGGCCTGCACCAGCGGGTGGCGGTGTTCCTGGGCTCCAAGGAAGAAGTGCAGCGCGTGACCGAGTACCACCGTCAGCGTTGATTCCAGAAACCGGGCCGCCTGCAACGGGCGGTCCGGTTCACGCTTGCGTCCTGCCTCAGCGTTCAGCTTCGATTCAGCCTCCTTAATCCTGCGCTAATCCGCCTCCGCCAAAGATGGCTGCGCAGCCGGTCGGGCTGTATTCGCATCGCGTGAGGAGCTTTTCACCATGAACGCCCTGAAATCCCGTGTCGTCCTCTTCGGCCTGCTGGCCCTGGCCAGTCATCAGGTATTTGCCGCCGATGCCCAGAACTTCGCCGGCCTCACCTATGGCAAGAGCTATGACAACTTCAGCAACAGCCACGCCCTCGACCGCAATCTGAACAGCCCCGATACCGACGGTGCCCTCGACGGCAGCAATACCTGGGGGCTGCGTCTTGGCCAGCAGAACACTACCGGTCGCTACTACGCCACCCTCGACCAGGCCAGTGGCAGCAGCGCTGGCCTGAGGCTCAAGCAGCAGGACCTGACCGGCAGCTACGATGCCTTCTATCCCCTGGGCCGCAATACCAAGCTGTTCGGCGGTGGCACCCTGGGCGTCGCCCGGGTCACCCAGGACGGTTCCAGCTTCGGCCACGACAGCGACCTCGGCTATGTGGCCGGCGTCCAGGCGGGCATCCTGCAACAGGTCAACGACCGCACCTCCCTGGAAGCCGGCTATCGCTACCTGCGCAGCAACGCCAAGCCGGACATCGACCAGGACGGCGCCAAGCTCGGTTCGAGCCAGCTCGACAGCAGCAAGGAAATCTACCTGGGCATGAACGTCTACTTCTAAGGCAGGGCCGGGGCGACAGCGGTCGCCCCGGTTTCAGCTATAGGGATCCAGGCCGGAGAAGGCTGCCACCAGTGCCACGGCAACCACCCCCAGGGCGATCTCCACGGCGGTGGCCTGGCGCAGCAGCTGCCATGTTCGGGGCCCTCGTCCCAATCGAGGCACCAGCAGGTAACGATTGGCCAGGGCCAGGGCGACCATGATCGCCACGGCCAGCACCTTGGCCAGCAGCAGGCCGGAGTAGGGCGTCAAACGCAGCAGGCCGTCCGGTCCGAGGATCAGCAGGCTGTTGAAGGCACCGCTGAGCAGCGCCAGCGCCACGCTGATCTGCCCGGGCAGGGAGTAGCTGCGCAGCAGCTGCTGGGCGTCATCCCTCAGATTGGCCGGTGGCCGTCCCAGGCACAGCAGCACCCCGGGCAGGCTGCCCAGCCAGAGCCCCGTGGTCAGTAGATGCAGCGCCTGATTCAGCTGATGCACCCCGCCAAGCCAGCCGGCTGTCGCGGCGGCATGGCCACCCAGGGCCAGACTGGCCAGCAGCAGGCCACTGAATCCCCACAGCCAGTGGTTGCTGCGGACCCCGGGCCCCACCAGCAGCCACAGGGCCAGCAACAGGCCCAGCGGCAGTTGCCAGCGCCAGCCGTGGCCGGCCGCCGTGCCCAGATAGAGTTGCCATAGGGGCAGGTTGAAGGCATCCGCCCAGCCATCCCCCATCAGCGCTGCCTGTAGCGGCAACAGGCTCAGCACCCCGAGCAGCAGCAGTGCGCCCAGCAGGCGGGCGGTGGACCGTGCCCGTTCCAGCAGCCAGAGACGCAATGCAGGTCGACCCAGCCAGAGTGCCAGCGCCAGATAGCCCCAGGTCAGCAGCAGCGGCAGCAGGAAGAGGGTACGGGCGAGGGGACGCCAGGCATCGGGCGTCGCCAGTGTGCCGTCCATCCTTACTGGACGGTGAAGCGGTAATCGCCCTGTGTCTTGTGCCCGTCCTTGGCCAGCACCCGCCATTTCACCTGGTAGCGACCCGGTTCCAGCGGCGCCTCCAGAGGGACGTCCAGGGTACGTTCGTCGCGGCCGGAAATGACCTTGCCGGTGGTGATGGCCGTGCTGGCCTGGCCATCCAGCCGTTGCAGCTGCACCTGACTCAGGGCGGCTTCGATCCCCTCGGAAAAGCTCAGACTCAGTTGCTTCGGTGCCGGGCTGGTGCTGTCGGGCGCGGGCTCGGCGCTCTTGAGATGGCCGTGGGCCAGGGCCAGCCCCGGCAACAGCAGAGTGGTCAGGGCGAGGCGGCGAGCGAGACGCAGGACAGCGGTCATGGAGATCTCCAGCAGCAGAAGGAAACCGCCAGCTTAGCAGTCCGTTCGGGCAGCGTCCGCGCCTGGCGCCTGCTCCGCCGCGCGCGCCGCGCACTCGACGAAGGTCCGCGCGGTGCAGCTGCGGCAGACTTCCGGATCCAGCCGCGGATAGATGCTGCGCAAGGCCTGATCCTTGGACGAGAAGATATGGCCTTCGCCCAGCTCCTTGAGAAACCCGGTCTTGGCGAACAGCTGCAGCACCGGCGTGCGCGGGCGATGGAAATAGAGATCGCCGCCCTGGGCCCGGCGCTCGCGCCATTCGCGCCGCCACAGGTCGTTACCGGCCAAATCGATGAAATTCATGCTCTTGGTCATGAACAGCGCATGCTTCTGGCCGGGTTGTGCGCTGCGAAAGCCGTCCAACTGATCGCCCACATGGGGCACGGCGCCAAAGAACACCGAGCCTTCCACCCGCACCAGCTTGAGTTGCGGACACTCCTGCGCCGGCTGGCCCAGTTCGTCCAACGGGGTGAAACGACGCTCGGGGGTGCGGGGGTCCGGTACCAGCGGGCGGATCGCCGGGTGCGAGGTGCGATAGAGGTAGGCCACCAGGGACACCAGGGTGCCCAGCAGCACGGCGCGGTCCAGCGGAATGGTCAGGGTCGCCAGAAAGGTCACCCCGGCCACCAGCGCCTCGGTACGGCTGACCTTCAGCACCTCGCGCCAGCGACCCAGGTCCAGCAGGCCGCGCGCCACCAGCAGCAGGGTGGCGGCGATGGCCGCCAGCGGAATGGCAGCGATCAGGGCACCTCCGAAGGCCACCAGGGCTACCACCAGCAGGGCGGCGAACACCGCCGCCATCGGCGTACGGGCCCCAGCTTCGAAATTGGGCATGGAGCGATTCAGCGAGCCGCAGGACACATAGGCCGAAAAGCAGCCGCCCACCAGGTTGGCCAGGCCCTGGCCACGGAATTCGCGATTGACGTCCAGCCGCTGCCCGGAGCGCTGGGCCACCGCCTTGGCGATCGACAGCGACTGCCCGAGGGCCACCAGGGTCAGGGCCACAGCGATCCCGGAGAGATTGCCCAGATCCTGCAGGGTGACGTCGGGCAGATGGAAGGGCGGCAGCGCCGAGGGGATCCGTCCGACCGTGGCGATCCCCTGAGCCGCGCCCGCCACGCTGCGCTCCAGAATCCAGGCGCTCAGACAACCAGCCAGCAGGCCCAGCAGCATGGTCGGCCAGCGCGGGCGCAGCCGGCGCAGCAGCAGGGTGGCGACCAGGGTCACCATACCGATGACCAGCGAGGGCCAGTGGATCGCCAGGGGATGGGCGAGCACATAGCCGAGGACGCCGAAGGCCGAGGTACCCAGCGGCGGCGACAGCCCGAGCAGGTCCTTGAGCGAATAGAGCCCGATCAGTACGGCGGCGCCACTCATGAAGCCGAGCAGCACCGAAGGCGAGATGAAGTTGGCCACCGCGCCGAGGCGCAGGGCACCGACCGTCAATTGCAGCAGGCCGACCAGCAGGGTCACCGCCAGGGCCAGATCGATATAGGGACCAGAGCCGGCGAGCGCCAGCGGTGACAGCGCTGCCAGCAGGGCCAGGGAGTTGGCGTTGGTCGGACCGGTCACCACATGGCGACTAGAGCCCGCCAGGGCAGCAACGATGCAGGGCACCACCGCGCCATAGACGCCATACTGCGGTGGCAGTCCGGCCAGGGTGGCGAAGGCCACGCCCTGGGGCAACGCCAGCACCGCGCCCAGGAGACCCGCACCCAGATCCGCCTTCAGGGTGGTGCGGTCCACCTCGCGCAGCCAGGGCAGCAGGGTCGAAAGGGCGGGCATGGAGCGCTCCTGGGGAAAGGGTCGCCTACTCTACCGACTCCGCTCGCCAGTGGGCTACCTGAGTCCCGCCGTCTCCGGTCTCTGCCACGACACTGGCTGTGTGTTCATTTCTTCACCAGTCGCCGCCAGACCGGTCCCTGTGGCGTTCTCGTGACTTCATGCACGGGTTATCCACATCACTGTGCACGGTCCCTGTGGGTAACCTGGGCGGCTAGCCGTCGTGACTGTTGGCGGCGATGCGATGGATCGACAGGTCGGCGCCCTGGTATTCCTCTTCCTGACTCAGACGCAGACCCAGCACCGCCTTGAGCAGCCCGTACACCGCCAGGCCACCGAGCAGGGCGACGACAATGCCCAACCCGGTGCCGGCCAGCTGCGCCAGCAGACTCACCCCACCCAGACCGCCGAGCGCGGTCTGGCCGAACAGGCCGCAGGCGATGCCGCCCCAGGCGCCGCAGAGGCCGTGCAGCGGCCAGACCCCCAGGACATCGTCCAGCTTCCAGCGTGTCTGCACCGCGGTGAAGGCCCAGACGAACAGGGCTCCCGCCACCAGGCCGGTCCCCAGCGCCGCGATGGGATGCATCAGATCGGAGCCCGCGCAGATGGCGACCAGGCCCGCCAGGGGGCCGTTGTGCAGGAAGCCGGGATCGTTGCGTCCCAGGAGCAGGGCGGCAGCCGTCCCGCCGACCATGGCCATCAGCGAATTCAGGGCCACCAGGCCACTGACGCCGGCCAGGCTCTGGGCGCTCATCACGTTGAAGCCGAACCAGCCGACGATCAGGATCCAGGAGCCCAGCGCCAGGAAGGGAATGTTCGACGGCGGAAAGGCCACCAGCCGACCTTCGCGATAGCGACCCTGACGGGGGCCCAGCAGCATCACCGCTGCCAGCGCCAGCCAGCCGCCCATGGCGTGCACCACCACGGAGCCGGCGAAATCATGGAAGCGCGCACCGAACAGCGCTTCGAACCTATCCTGCAGGCCGAGATTGTTGTTCCACATCAGGCCTTCGAAAAACGGATAGACGAAGGCCACGATCAGCGCGGTGGCGCAGAGCTGTGGCACGAAGCGCGCCCGTTCGGCGATGCCGCCCGAGATGATCGCCGGAATGGCCGCGGCGAAGGTCGCCAGGAAAAAGAACTTTACCAGTCCGTAGCCGCTGTCGGCGGTCAGCACCTGGGCGGGGGCGAAAAAAGTCACGCCATAGGCTATCCAGTAGCCAACGAAGAAGTACACCAGGGTGGAAATGGCGAAGTCGGCGAGGATCTTGGACAGGGCGTTCACCTGGTTCTTGTGCCGCACGGTGCCGGCTTCGAGAAAGGCGAAACCGGCGTGCATGGCCAGCACCATCACGGCGCCCAGCAGCAGGAACAGGGTATTGGCACTGTGGACCAGGGTCGCCACGGCAGAAGGCAATTCGTTCATCAGGGCAGTCGTCGCAAAGGGTTGCACCAAAAACATGCCTGGCGGCTGCCTGATGCGCGTTTTTGGGGCGCCTGGCAGCTCTCGGCAGGTTCAGTCTTGCCGCCAGACAGAGCGCAACGGCGGATTGGCGCAGGGATGCGCCAGGGCGGTGCGAATCGGAAGGGCGTGCACCACCAGACAGCAAAGGTCGTGCCGCTAAAGCGCGCGCAGGACGATGCGGCCGCTGCTCAGGTTGCTCAGCAGGGTCGCCACCTCGTCGCGCCGTTGCGGCTCCACGGCAATACGCAGGGCGATTTCCAGCGCCTGGTAATCCTCTTCGAGCACCAGCACCGCCAGGCCCGCCAAGCGGGCCTTGATCAGCGGCCATTCCGCATAGGTACAGGCGAAGCCATAATCCTGCCGCACCACCAGCGGCTGCTTGGCCGCCTGCTGCAGGCAACGGGCGGCGCAACCGCCATAAGCGCGTACCAGGCCACCGGTACCCAGCTTGATGCCGCCGTACCAGCGGATGACCACCACCACCACCTGGTCGCAATCCTGCCCCTCGATGGCGGCCAGGATGGGCCGGCCCGCCGTGCCGCCGGGCTCGCCGTCGTCATTGAAGCGGTACTGATTGCCGAGCCTCCAGGCCCAGCAGTTGTGGGTCGCGGTCGGCACGCTCACGCGCTCGATGAAAGCCATGGCCGCCTCCACCGTGGTGACGGGTGCGGCGAGGGCGAGGAAACGACTCTTGCGCACCTCTTCTTCGAAGGCGGCATCCTGGATCAGGGTAGAGGTCATGGTGCCTGGAGACCCAGTCCCTTGAGGATGACATGGGTCAGGGTCCGCGCCGCCTCGTCGAAATCCTGCCGGGTCAGACGGGTGCGACCGGTCACCTGGCAGATCTGGCTGGCGAAATCGGCATAGTGCTGGGTGCTGCTCCACAGCAGGAAGATCAGATGGACCGGATCCACCGGATCCAGCTTGCCGGCCGCGATCCAGGCCTCGAATACCGCCGCCCGGCTGCGAAACCAGGTCTGGTAGTCCTGATCGAAATACTCGTACAGGCAGTGACCGCCGCCGATGATCTCCATGGCGAAGATCCGCGAGGCCAGTGGTTGACGGCGCGAAAACTCCAGCTTGGCGCGGATATAGCGGCTCAGGGCCTCGGCCGGATCGTCTTCCACGGTCAGGTGGTTGAAGGTGCTGTCCCAGAGTTCGAGGATGTTGCCCAGCACCGCCATATAGAGGCCGAGCTTGTTGTTGAAGTAGTAATGGAGATTGGCCTTGGGCAGCCCGACGCGTTGCGCGATGGTGTTCATGCTGGTGCCCTTGAAGCCATGACGGGCGAACTCCTCCTCCGCCGCGCTCAGGATCGACTCCTCATTCTTCTGCCGGATGCGTCCGGCCGGCTTGTCCTGGCCGGCGTGATGGGCGGGTACGAGAGGGGTCATGACAACTGCAGGATCCAAAGGCGCGGCAGGCATCAATAGCGTACCCGCCGCCCTGGGCACAAGGGCTCTTTACCGGTGTGGCGCTGGCGAGCTGCATTCCGTCACCGCGGCGCGGCGCTCCTCGGGCAGCAACAGGTTGAGCAGGATGGCGGTGATGCCGCCGCTGGTGATCGCGGTGTCGAAGAGATTCTTCACCAGTGGCGGCAGTTGATCCAGCAGCGTCGGCTGGCTGGCGATACCGAGACCCACGCCAAGGGAGGTGGCGATGATCAGCAGGCTGCGGCGATCTAGGGTGCAGTGCGCCAGCAGCCGTATCCCCGCCGCGGCGACACTGCCGAACAGCACCAGGGTCGCACCGCCCAGCACCGGCTTGGGAATCTGCTGCAGGACGGCGCCCAGCACGGGGAACAGGCCCAGCGCCAGCAGGATGGCGCCTATCCAGTAGCCGACATGGCGGCTGGCCACGCCGGTCAGCTGGATCACCCCGTTGTTCTGCGCGAAGGTGGTGCTGGGAAAGGTATTGAAGGTGGCGGCGAGCAGGCAGGCGACGCCATCACCCAGGACCCCGCCCCGCAACCGTCGCAGATAGCCGGGGCCTTCGATGGGCTGCCGCGAGATCAGGCAGTTGGCGGTCAGGTCGCCGGTGGTTTCCAGGGTGCTGATCAGATAGATGAGCGCGACCGGTAGGAAGGCCGACCAGTCGAAGGCGAAGCCGAAATGGAAGGGGAGGGGGACGCTGACCAGAGGCAGGTCCGGCAGCGGCTGAGGTTTCAACAGGCCGCAGGTCCAGGCGGCGAGGGAGCCCACCAGCAGGCCGATCATCACCGCCGACAGCCGCAACCAGGGTCGCCGCGACAGGTTCAGGCCGATGATGACCACCAGGACCAGGCCGCCGAGGGCCAGGTTGATCGGCGCGCCGAAGTTGGTGGCCTTGGCGCCCCCGCCGAGATCGGTGACGCCCACCCTGATCAGGCTGATGCCGATGAGGGTGATGACGATGCCCGTCACCAGTGGCGTGATCACCCGGCGCAACAGGCCCAGGCAGCGACTCAGGCCGATCTGCACGAAGGCGCCAAAGAAGCAGACGCCAAAGATCATCGCCAGGATGTCCTCCGGTGTCCCGCCGCGCTGCTTGACCAGCATCCCGGCTGCCAGCACCGCGGACAGAAAGGAGAAACTGGTGCCCTGCAGGCAGATCATGCCCGCCCCCAGCCCACCGGCACCGCGGGCCTGCAGAAAGGTGCCGACGCCCGACACCATCAGCCCCATGCTGATCAGGTAGGGCAGGTGCTCGTGCAGACCCAGAGCCCCGGCAATGATCAGCGGTGGAGTAACGATCCCCACGAAGCTCGCCAGGACGTGCTGCAGGGCAGCACAAAAGGCAGCGAACGGGGCCGGACGTTCGTCCAGGCCATAGAGCAGATCATCGCGGACGGGACTGGTCATGGTGATTACCTCGCGGCGGCGCTGCTGGCCTGGAAAGCGACCGCAGCGCCGCAAGTGGGTCTGGCCGGACTAGAACTGATACTTCACCAGGAAGCTGAAAACGCTCTGGTCGGTACGGAATCCCTCGCTGTCCTTGATGCCGTACTTGTCCGACCAGTAGTCATACTCGGTACCCACATAAAGGTGCTTGGCCTCGTAACCCATGGCCTTGCCCAGGTCGTACTTGACCTGTGGATTGAAGTGCAGGTTGGCGTGGTAGCTACCCTTGTTGTTCATCACCCAGTCCATGTAGCCATCGATGAGTAGATCCGAATTGCCCAGGGGCAGGGTGTAGGCCCATACCGGCGTGAGTTGCCAGGCACCCGAGGGCGCACTGCCGCCATCCGGCTTGCGGTAATAGAGATTCAGCTGGAAGTAGTCGAAGCCCGGCACCTTGAGGTCGAAACCCGGACCGACCAGGTAGTTGCGCTGATCACGGCCGGCGCCCTCGCCATCGTTCTGGTCGTATTCCAGGGTCGTGGCGAGTAGCACATCGGTGACCGGGCCAAAGGAAAGATCCCGGCCGGACAGCTTGCCAAAGGACAGTCGTGGACTGAGTTCGCCATAGAAGCCCTGATGGCCGTCGCTGGCATTGGTCGCGCCGTTGAACCAGATGCTGTCGACGAAGAGGAAGAGATCGCCCCAGATCCAACTGCTGGCATGCTCGAAGGTGACGGTCTGCTGGATACGGGGATCGACCCGGAAATCTTTGCCATATAGATAGGTGAGGCTTTCACCGTGCCACAGCAGTGGACTGTCTGCGGCGTTGGCTACACCGGCTGTAATCAGGCTCGTGGTCAGCAGCGCGGTGGTTAGGATCTTGCGCATGTAGGCTCCTGGAAGTGCTTTCTCGTTATGTACAGCGTTCGCCGTGCTCAGCAAGATCGACGCCAAGCTCCGGTGGGCGGGCGAAAATAGTTATTTTTCAACGCGTTGTATAAGGATTCTGGAAAATTTCAGATGCCTGGCCTGGCACCAAACCTGACTGCTTGCTCAGTTTTCGTGCCCTGAAGCGGCGCCTGAAGCGGTCCTGCTGCGAAACAGCGCACGGCAGGCTGCGCAGTGCTAAGGTGCTTGGCGACCCCGCAGGAGATAGTCATGAAGTTGCTTATCGGTGTGCTGACGGCCTTACTCTGCAGCTCTTTCGCCTCGGCTCAGGTACCCCAGGGCGGAACAGGGCAGCCGGGCATCCTCATGATCACCCGCGGCGACGCCTACTCAGGGTCCGGATGCGATATAGGTCTGGTGATCCAGGGGCGACTGGCCGGCACCCTCATGGCTGGCCAGAGTGCTTCCTTCAATCTGCCGCCTGGCGAAATCGCCGTGAGTCTTACCTCTTCTGGTCCGGGCGGTTGTGCAGCACCCATGGCGAGCAGCATCTCCCAGTCCATTCTGCTGACGCCTGGCGAGATCAAGCAGTACCGGATCATCGCGACCGAAGCGGGTTATCGCCTAGCGCCCATCCCGCTTTATTGAAGTTTCTTGAAATAACCTGTTGACCTGCTCCAAAA
>NZ_ANBZ01000060.1:0-730 GCF_000316965.1 Pseudomonas sp. 313 | reverse complement strand
GGGAACAGCATGCCCTGCAGAACGACACACGTCACTTTTGTTAAATTAATAAGCTAGCTACCTATTGGGCATAACCTTGCAATTTGCTTCAATTTACGCACATGCACTTGCGACCTCAAAATGCAACGTAAGCCCCGAATATCTCCATTATTGTCGCCGCCAGCCTTAGTTACAGCTGCTATGATGAATGAGATCGAAAACTGAAATCCCCCACTAGAATTGTTGACTGGAGTCAAAATGAATAAAAAGCGGCCGGTTAATCTTGATATTCGAACCATTCAGCTTCCTCTCACGGCGCTTACATCGATTCTGCACCGGATTTCAGGAATTATGCTCTTTATTTTTCTGGGACTGATACTGTATATGCTGAGCAAATCGTTGGAGTCAGAAAAGGGTTTTAATGAAGTCAAGGAGATTTTTTCTTCACCTTTCGGCAAAGTTAGTTTCTGGTTGGTATACTCTTCATTTATTTATCATCTCGTAGCCGGAATTCGACACCTAGTTATGGATGTGGGTGTTGGTCATACTTTGAAAGGCAGCAATCGCGCCTCTACTATTGTTTTAGTAGTGTCGGGTGTTTTAATGGTTGCTGGCGCCGTATGGATTTGGTAGCTGTGGAGTCGTAATGCGTATTTACAAGGACTAAAAGCGTCCTTTAAAGCTAACTTACGAAAGTATTTATAATCGACGGTTCACGCTTAAACGGTTGAATCCTTTCGGGCTTCCGAAT
>NZ_ANBZ01000059.1:0-218 GCF_000316965.1 Pseudomonas sp. 313 | reverse complement strand
CCCCTATGTCTTATCACGAACTTAGGGAAGGTCTGAAAAAGACTTCCTGAATCTGGTGAAATACGCCGATCCCGCCAGCCGAGTTTTTCCATGAAGCAGATGACCTTCGCCGACGCCGAGTACGCCGGCAAGCGCAAGCAGACCCGTAAGGGATTGTTCCTGATCGAGATGGATCAGGTGGTGCCGTGGAAGGGATTGATTGCCCTGATCGAGCCACT
>NZ_ANBZ01000058.1:0-1000 GCF_000316965.1 Pseudomonas sp. 313 | reverse complement strand
CTACCCAAAGGGTGAAGGTGGTCGTCCAGCCTATCCGCTGATGGCCATGTTACGTATCCATCTGATGCAGAACTGGTTCGGCTACAGCGACCCGGCCATGGAAGAAGCGCTCTACGAGACGACCATCCTGCGTCAGTTCGCCGGGCTGAGCCTGGAGCGTATTCCCGACGAAACCACCATCCTCAAGTTCCGTCGCTTGCTGGAGAAACATGAGCTGGCAGCCGGCATCCTCGGCGTAATCAATGGCTACCTGGGGGATCGCGGCCTGTCGCTGCGCCCGGGCACTATCGTCGATGCCACACTGATCCACGCGCCCAGCTCGACCAAGAACCAGGACGGCAAGCGCGACCCGGAAATGCACCAGAGCAAGAAAGGGAACCAGTATTACTTTGGCATGAAGGCGCACATCGGCGTGGATGATGAGTCGGGGCTGGTACACAGCGTGGTAGGCACGGCAGCCAACGTGGCGGATATCACCCAGGTCGACAAACTGCTGCACGGTGACGAGAACGTCGTCTGCGCCGATGCCGGCTACACCGGTGTCGAAAAGCGCCCCGAACATGCTGGCCGCGAAGTGATCTGGCAGGTCGCAGCACGCCGCAGCACCTACAATAAGCTCGATAAACGCAGCGCCCTGTACAAAGCCAAGCGCAAGATCGAGAAGGCCAAGGCACAAGTGCGAGCGAAGGTCGAGCACCCGTTTCGAGTGATCAAGCGCCAGTTCGGTTACGTGAAGGTGCGCTTCCGTGGCCTGGCCAAGAACACCGCTCAGCTGGTGACGCTGTTCGCGCTGTCGAACCTATGGATGGCGCGCCGACATTTGCTGACTACCGCAGGAAAGGTGCACCTGTAATGCGGAAAATGGCTGCTGCGAGGTGCTCGCGGCGGCCAAAAACGGAGAACTGAGCGGGTTACCTGGTCGATTTTGATCGACGGCCCGCTTTCAAAAGCAGCGAGGGCTGAAGTCGACCGGAAATACAGGGCTACTTCAGACCTTCCC
>NZ_ANBZ01000057.1:0-385 GCF_000316965.1 Pseudomonas sp. 313 | reverse complement strand
AGACTTACCGCGTTTCCACGTGGATGAATTCTTTTACTTAGATGACAATAACAACATGGTATTTGCCGCGGCTAATAAAGCATTTACCTCTCCCACGTCTACCAATACCCGCAGCGAACTTCGCCAAGTTTATGCCGATGAAAACGGTAATGTTCCTAGCTTAGAAAACCCCGCAAATTACTTTGCATTGGCATCAAATCCTGAAGCAGATAAATTCGCCGCCATTGGTGCACGAATGGAAGCCACACTTAAAGTAGATCATGTTTCTACTAACGCTAAATATCATGACAAGCCACCCGCCTATTCTGTTGTAGTAGGCCAAATTCATGCGGGTAAATTAGACGAACTTCGTAACAATGAATCAGGGTTTGGCTGGGGGAACGAG
>NZ_ANBZ01000056.1:0-487 GCF_000316965.1 Pseudomonas sp. 313 | reverse complement strand
TACGCTAACTTTCACCGTCTCGGTGACCAAACCGGAGACATCAATGGCTCTGGTGAAGACAACAAACGCGTTTCGTTCTCTCCATCATAGTCAGCAATTACTAGCTGGTAAGGTTTTTCGTACGCATCTCTGTCACGTACAATAACATAAGCAATACGTGTTAAGAATGCACCGCGTACGCCTGTCAATTTCTCGTACACTACATCACTAATGCGATGTGCATATTGTCTGAAATCTCTAGGGCTAATAATAGACTGTCGCGCCGCAATAACGTGTTCGTTACTTACGACTAACTCACCATTTTTCAATACCTGAGACTGGCCACCGTCTAGCTGACCTTTTAGTACATCGACCAATTGGTAAGATACTAAATATTTATCGGCCCCTTCAGGTTCAATACTACCTACCAACACAGTATCAACGCCAAGTGACGCCCACGCCGAGTAGTTAACCTCATCAGCGGTTTCAGGCATTTGTGGCATTTTAC
>NZ_ANBZ01000055.1:0-251 GCF_000316965.1 Pseudomonas sp. 313 | reverse complement strand
CGACCAAATGGAAGCTGATTTAAACACTTCAAAAATAGTGTTCTACAAGTTTTATCTACAAAAGAGACCTCTGAAGTGGTCAGTAGTACAGATTCACCGAAAGACATTATTATTGTTCCTGACTCTTTTCTGGATGTGTATATAGTGGCGTTCGTTTCAGCAGTAACTTAAGCGCGTGCCAATAAATTCCGGCCACAGTTTTTATTGTCATACTGGGTATACGTTTAAGTGCGGCAGATAGATTCGCATTA
>NZ_ANBZ01000054.1:0-255 GCF_000316965.1 Pseudomonas sp. 313 | reverse complement strand
TCGCGGCCGAAATTCTTGGGGCCGATCTTGACGCCGGGTGGTGCCTGGCGACGTTTGTACTCGGCGCGATAGAGCATGTTTTCGATACGACGCACCATATCCCCGTCATGGCCCTGGGCGATGAGCGCTTCGATATCGAGCTCCTTCTCGACCAGGCCATAGAGGATCGCATCCAGCACCGGATAGGGCGGCAAACTGTCCTGGTCGGTCTGGTCGGGACGCAGTTCGGCGCTCGGCGGCTTGGTGATGATGCGC
>NZ_ANBZ01000053.1:0-372 GCF_000316965.1 Pseudomonas sp. 313 | reverse complement strand
CTGCACATACCGAATGGTTCTTCCTCTTTTTGACATGCAATCCTTCGTAATAAGTTTGAATTCCAAGCAGCTCCTCGGGTGAGGATGGGTCTGCATATACATCGTCTATTTGCCGAACTATGGTCAAATTATGAGCAGTAATTTGAGCAAGGGTAAACTCGAATAACTCAGGACTGTCGGTTTTTAGATGAACCGTACCCCCTGGTATTAGCAACTTCTTATAAAGCTCTAAAAATCGGGTCGATGTTAACTTCTTACGGTCTTTTTTGAGTTGCGGATCTGGAAAGATAATCCAGATTTCCTCAATACTTCCTTCCGGGATATAATACTCTAAATGACCTATGTAGGCTCGTAAAAAGCTACATTATGCAT
>NZ_ANBZ01000052.1:0-277 GCF_000316965.1 Pseudomonas sp. 313 | reverse complement strand
GTCATTGATAAAGACNNNTTTAAAGTTGATGAATCAGAAATCAGAGATATCAACGTTTATCAAAGCTATTTGAACGGAAAGAAAGTTTATGAGGCGCCGAAAGACTGAAAAAATAAACGTAATAAAAAGCAACCTGGGCGGCGCAAAGTGAATAGGCGCGCCCTATGCTTGTGCCTGCGAACGGAGTGAATGTTTGTTAATTGCTTTGTCACGATAGTTTGCTCGCCTTATGACACCGTTTTAAGCGGCAAATTGCAGTTGGCTAAAATAAGTGAGG
>NZ_ANBZ01000051.1:0-250 GCF_000316965.1 Pseudomonas sp. 313 | reverse complement strand
GTGGGTCGTGATTCAATTACGAAGCCAACGAGCTTTACAGCAGCGCAATTGCCATTCAAAGCAGCTTTTTAAAGTCGCTTAAAAATGGGGCGGTAAAAGATTTGTCTCCCATGGAGTCGCTATCGCAAAGCCTGATCGAAAGTGTATTTGATAATAAAGATGCGCTGAGCTGCCTGACTATGATCAAGGATACCGACCAGTACCTTCTTGAGCACAGTATTAATTGCAGTGTACTAAGCGGCATTTTCTG
>NZ_ANBZ01000050.1:0-1949 GCF_000316965.1 Pseudomonas sp. 313 | reverse complement strand
GCGGCCCATGGCCGCGATTGGCAGTGCTCCGTTTTCCGTAGGAACAGCAATATCGGCGGAGAATCAGTCAGCCCCGCCGTACCCATGCACGTTGCCTCGGGCAACCTCTTAAGCCCCCTCTAAGCCAACTCCCGTATACCGGCAGGATTCCGCCAAGAGTCTCTGCCGTGCTCCCCTCTTCTTCCCCTGCCTCCCCAAGAGCCGCACAGCTGGAGCGGGCCTTGCTGCTCGGCTGCCTGGCCGCCTACCTGCTCGCCGGACTGTTCGGCCGTGGACTGTGGAAGGCCGACGAGCCCTATTCCTTCGGCATGGTGTGGAATTTTCTCACCACCCCGGACTGGCTGACTCCTCGCGTCGGTACCGCGCCCTTCATGGAAAAGCCGCCGCTGATGTACTGGACCGGCGCCCTGGCCGCGCGGTTGTCCGCGCCCTGGTTGAGCGCGCCCGACGGTGCACGGCTGGCGGTACTGGGCTGGATGCTGGTGACCCTGGCCGCTCTTGCCTGGCTGACCGGACGACTGCTGCCCGGCCGCCAGCGCGAGGCGGTGCTCGCCCTGCTGGGCATGCTCGGGGTGGTGCAGCACAGTCATCTGCTGATCGCCGACGTGCCTCAGCTGGCCGGCGCCACCCTGGGCCTCGCCGGGCTGGCCGCGCACCTGCACGACAACCGCCACCCCTGGCGCCAGGGCCTGCTGTTCGGCAGCGGCCTGGGTATCGCCTTCATGAGCAAGGGCCTGCTGGTGCCCGGGGTGCTGGGCCTCACCGGACTGCTCTGCGCGCTCTGCTGGCCGCGGCGGCTGGTCGAGCCGGAAGGGCGTCGCTGGCTGCTCGCCGCCAGCCTGGCCGCCCTGCCCTGGCTGCTGGTCTGGCCGGCGCTGCTCTGGCACCGGGCGCCGGAGCTGTTCCATACCTGGCTGTGGATCAACAACATCGGCCGCTTCTTCGGCCTGGAGGTGCGCAACAGCGATACCGATGGCCTGGCTTCCAGCCTGGCGGATCTGCTGGCGCTGTCCTTTCCTACCGGGTTGATCCTGCTCGGCGCCACGCTCTGGCAGCTGTATCGCAGTGGCGGCAGCCCGCTGAAGCGCCTGGGTCGGCATCCAGGACTGGCTACGGTGGTGCTCTATGCCATCGTCTGCCTGGCGGTGCTGCTCAAGTCGGCGGTGTTCCGCAGCCTCTATCTGCTGCCGCTGTTTCCGGCCCTGGCGCTGCTTGCCGCGCGCCTGCAGCCTCCGCCCGTACTCGCCGCCCTTGGGCGCACCCTCGGGCTGGCCTTCTGGACGCCGATCATCGCCTTGCTGGCCCTGGGCGGTTTCGGCCTGGCGCTGGGCTGGCCGCTGCCCTGGCCAGCGCTGGTCCGGGACCATCTGCCGCTCACTGAACGGCTGCCGGTAGGCCTGCTGGCCTGGATCCTCGCCGCGCTGGCGCTGCTCGGCTGGGGACTGGCGCTAGGGCTGCACAGACGCCTGGCACCCAGCAGTCTCTGGTTCGTCGGCCTCACCGTGAGCTGGAGTCTGGCCAACAGCCTCTGGCTACCCTGGGTCGACCTGGGCAACAGCTATGCACGGCCCTTCACCGCACTGCAGCGGGTGCTCCCCGCTACGGATTGCGTGGCCAGCTACGGTCTGGGCGAGTCGGAGCGTTCCATGCTGCACGTCTACAGTGGCTATCCCCCGCAGGAGCTGAGCGGTCTGCACCAGGTGCCGTGCCGGGTGCTGGTGGTGCAGGACGAGTGGCACGAAGCCGTAGCGGTACCGCCAGGCTGGCAGTTGCTCTGGCAGGGCGCACGGCCCGGCAATCTCAAGGAGCGCTTCCGTGCCTTCATGGTGTCGCCCCAGGTGCCTTGAGGCGTTGGGCTTCGCTGACGCTCAACCCAACCTACGGTAGCTTCAGCTCCCACGTAGGTTGGGCTGAGACGGCTCCATCGTCGAAGCCCAACACACGGGGCC
>NZ_ANBZ01000049.1:0-8279 GCF_000316965.1 Pseudomonas sp. 313 | reverse complement strand
ATCGAGGCAGCCGGATGCGGCGTAGGTTGGGTTGAGCGTCAGCGAAGCCCAACACCCAAGGCACCCTGCGCCTGTTGGGCTTCGGCGATGGAGCTGCCTCAGCCCAACCTACGGGGGGCCGGTATCGGCGTTCGAGCCTCAGGCGTAGACGTAGGGCCCACCCTGCTCCAGCGCCCGTTGATAAGCTGGGCGGGCGTGGATGCGCTTGAGAAAGTCCACCAGCCTGGGGCGCTTGTCGTTGTCGAGGCCGGCGCGGGCGGCGGCGGCTTCCAGGGGGAAGCTGAGCTGGATGTCGGCCGCGGTGAAGCTGTCGCCGACGAACCAGCCGCTGGCGCCCAGCTGGCTTTCCAGGTAGTCCAGGTGCAGGTCCAGTTGCGGCTGGATGAAGCTGGCCGTGGCCTTGGCGGCGATGCCCTTGGCGATGGGTCTCGCGAAGAAGGGCATGGGCGAGGTGGCGATACGGTCGAACACCAGCTTGAGCAGCAGCGGCGTCATGGCCGAGCCCTCGGCATAGTGCAGCCAGTAGGTGTAGCGCACGAACTCGGGACTGTCCTGGGCCGGCAGCAGTTGCGGCCCGTAGCGCCGTGCCAGGTAGTCGACGATGGCACCGGATTCGGCCAGGGTCAGGTCGCCGTCGACGATCACCGGCGACTTGCCCAGCGGGTGCACCTTGCGCAATTCCGGCGGCGCGAACAGCCCGCCGGCGGCCCGTTCGTAGCGCTGTACCCGATACTCGATGCCGAGCTCTTCGAGCAGCCATAGCACTCGCTGGGAGCGGGAGTTGTTCAGGTGGTGGACGACGATCATGGTCTTTCCTTAGGCCGGGGACGGACGATCAGGGCGCCGGAGTGCCCGGTTCGCCCAGGGAGGTCATGGCCTCGCGTGGTTCCAGGCGTCCGCGGAAGTCGCGTCCGCTCGGGTGCTGGAATACATGGAGGCCGAATTCCGGGAGGATGGAGAGCAGGTGATCGAAGATGTCCCCCTGGATACCCTCATATTGCGCCCACACCGTGGTGTTGGTGAAGCAGTAGATCTCCACCGGCAGACCCTCGCCGGAGAGCGGCATCTGGCGCACCAGCAGGGTCATGCCCTGGTGGACCCCGGGATGGGCGCGCAGATAGCGTTCGACATAGGCGCGAAAGGTGCCCAGGTTGGTCACCCGGCGGGTGTTGACCGGTTCCTGGCCGCGCTTTTCCAGCTTGCGATTCCAGTCCGCCAGTTCCTGTTCCTTGGCGGTGAGGTAGTCGTCCAGCAGGTTGAAGCGGTGCAGGTGCTCGCGCTCGGCGTCGCTGAGGAAGTGCACGCTGTTCTGGTCGATGTTGAGCGCCCGCTTGATGCGCCGGCCACCGGCCTCCTGCATGCCGCGGTAGTTGCGGAAGGAATCGGTGATGAATCTCTTGGTGGGGATGGTGGTGATGGTCTTGTCGAAGTTCTGCACCTTGACCGTGTGCAGGGCGATGTCGATGACGTCGCCATCGGCGTTGAGCTGGGGCATTTCGATCCAGTCGCCGACGCGGATGATGTCGTTGCTGGAGATCTGCACGCTGGCCACCAGGGAGAGCAGGGTGTCCTGGAAGATCAACAGCAGCACCGCGGCCATGGCGCCGAGGCCGGAGAGCAGGATCAGCGGCGAGCGGTCGATCAGGGTGGCGATCATCAGGATGACCGCGATGGCGTAGATGACGATCTTGCTGACCTGGACGTAGCCCTTGATCGGCTTGAGCCGCGCCGAAGGGCGCCGCGAATAGAGCACGTTGACCATGTTCAGGGCGCTGCCCAGGGCCAGGGCGATGGTCAGCACGATGAAGGCGCTGCAGACGTTCTGCACCACGGTGACCAGGGCATCGGGGCGACCCGGCACCAGCTCGATGCCGATCGAGAGCACCAGGGCCGGGACGATGTTGGCCAGCCGGCCGATGACCCTGTGGTGATTGAGTTCGTGATCCTGGCCGAAGGAGGTGCTGCGCAGCAGGCGATAGAAGCCGCGCACCAGGATGCGCTTGACGATCCAGTTGAGAACCCAGGCCGCCAGCAACAGGCCGAGGCAGGCGACCAGGGTGAGCAGTTGAGGGTGTTTTTCGAGGTCGTCGATCAGTCGGGTCAGGGCCGTGGGCATAGGGGGTCTCTTGACGGGATACTACGGACGCCACGTTAGCAAAGCTGCGCCCTGCTTGCCGTATTCGTCATCTGCGGTCAGTCCTAGGTTCAGCCCTTTCAGGAAGATATCCATGCGTCCCTTAGCTGCTGTTCTTACCGTCGCCGCGACATTGCTGCTCGCCGGGTGCGTCGGGCGCCCCTTCGCTCCACCGACCCTGGATGATCGCCTGGCCGATCTGGGCTATCGGCAGGGCGCTGCCGTGGACACCATCCTGGGCTTCGATCTCTCCGGCTGGCACTACCTGGACACCCGCCACCTGGCGTTGGGGACCGGGCTCGGCCGCGCCTATCTGGTGGACTTCGCCGTGCCCTGCCGCAACCTGGCCGCCGGCAATCGGCTGGGCTATCGCTCGCGGGCCGCTGGCCTGCGTCCGGGCGACTTCCTGGTGTCCACCGATGCCCGGGGCAGTCGGATGGAGTGCCCCATCGGCGGCCTGTATCGCCTCGATCCCTTACGCTGAAACGCGATGATCCTGACCCTCGGGCATTCCAATCACCCACTGGCGCGCTATATCGAACTGCTGCAGGCGCAGGAGGTGACGGCGGTGGCCGATGTGCGCTCGCAACCCTATAGCCGCCATGTGCCCCAGTATCGCCGAGAGGCCTTGCGCGAAGGGCTGGCGGCTGCCGGGATCGCCTATGTGTTCCTGGGCCAGGAGCTGGGCGCACGCAGCCCGGATCCGGCGCACTATGAGGATGGGCAGGTGCGCTATGACCGCCTGGCCGCCAGTGCGCTGTTTCAGCGGGGACTGCTGCGCCTGGAACAAGGCCAGGCACGCTGGCGGATCGCCCTGCTGTGCGCCGAGCGCGATCCCCTGACCTGTCATCGTGGCCTGCTGGTGGCGCCCTGTCTGGTGCAGCGGGGCCTGGCGGTGACGCATATCCACCCGGACGGTCGGCTCGAAAGCCAGACCGAGCTGGAAGATCGGCTACTGGCCGCGAGCGGCCTGGCGGATGGCGATCTGTTCAGCTCGCGCGAGGAGCGGTTGAAACGGGCCTATGCCCGCCACGGCTGGCGGTAGCCCGCCTAGCGCTCCACCGGCTCGCGCTTCTTCCACCAGCCGGCGTAGAGGCCGATGGGATAGACGCTGACCAGCACGGCGAAGACCAGCCAGGTGCGCCAGGACCAGGCCGACAGTACGAAGCCCTGGGAGAAGCCCACGAGCAGGTAGCAGGCGGCGGCGACCAGCAGGATGCTACCGAGGGCGCTGCCGAAGCGGGGTCTTGGGGTCATGGCGGTTCCAGGTCTGGGCAGAGGAGGGCGTCTCTTTTAAGCCAGCGCCGGACGCCTGGCAATGCCCCTGACTGCAACCAATTGTTTGTTGTCGATCAGGGCTTGAAGGCCCCGATGAAGATGCTCGGGTCGACCCGCACGTCGTTGAGGCTGACGTTCCAGTGCAGGTGCGGACCGGTTGCGCGCCCAGTGCTGCCGACGCGACCGACCACGCCACCGCGGGGCATCTCCTGGCCGACCTGGACGTCGACGCGGGACAGGTGGCAGAACATGCTGATCAGCCCCTGGCCGTGATCGACGAACACCGTCTTGCCGTTGAAGAAGTAGTCGCCCACCAGCACCACCTTGCCGGCGGCCGGGGCCTTGACCGGGGTGCCGGTGGGCACGGCGAAGTCCAGGCCCGAGTGCGGGTTACGCTCCTGGCCGTTGAAGAAGCGGCGCAGGCCGAAGGGACTGGAGAGCGGGCCGTCCACGGGTTTGTCCAGCAGCAGATTGCTGGGCTGGTTGGGGGAGAACAGTCGGTAGGCGGCCTGCTGCTCGGCCAGTTCGCGCTCGAAACGCTTCAAATCCTCGGGATTGGGCGTGACCTGGCGCTGGTTCTTCAGGGTGATGCGCTGCTCGGCGTAGTGACGGCTGCCAACCGTGAAGGCCTGGGGCGCGGCGCCGGCGACCTCCAATGGCTGGCGGCCTGTGGCCGTGCCCAGGGGGATACCGACGATGGCCACCCAGCCATTGCCGTCCTTGACCACCAGCACCGGCTTGCCCTGGTAGCGCACCCGCGGCGCGGCGTCACCGGGGATGGGGACCACGGCGACGCCGCCCGGCACCGGCTTGTCCAGCAGACGTTGCAGGTAGGTGCCGGCGTGAGCGGGCAGTGCGAGGAACAGGCAGCAGAGCAGCGGCAGCAGGCGGGGCATGGGGTTTTCCAACGGCGAAAACGCCCATGCTGGGGCAGGCAAGGGCCGCGGGCAAGGCACCCGCGGCATTCTTCATCAGTTGGGGACGATCTTGTAGAGCACGGTTTCCAGCGCCGGCTTCTGTTTTGGATCGAAGAAATTCATCTCGGGGATGCGCGAATCCGTGACATAGACGGTGCCATCCGGGCCGCGGCCAAAGGTGTCCGGCCAGATCAGCTGCTTGTCCTGTACCAGGGTAGTGAGCTGACCGTTCTCGCGGACCTTCACCGCATGCTCTTCCACCGCGCTGACATAGAGACGCCCTTGCGGATCCATCAGCAGGCCATCGGCCGGGCCGTTCTCGCCGATCTTTTCCACCTTGGCCGGCAGGCTGGCGAGCTCATCACCCTGCAGGCTGGCGGTGGCGATGCGATAGAGGGTGTTGCCCTTGACCGCCTGCCAATAGAGGTAGTCGCCGGCCGGGGAAAGGGCAATGCCGTCGGCGGAAAATTCCACGCCGCGGCCATCGGGGCGCATCAGCGGTTTGCCGTCGACCTTGACCTTGACGCCCTTCTCGGCCTGGGTGCTGGGGTCGCCATCCAGGGCGCGGCGGGCCTTGCCGCTCTCCAGGTCCAGCACCACCAGGGCGCCACGGGCGCCGGAGTCGGTGATGTAGGCATGGCGACCGTCCGGGCTGAATCTCATGTCGTTGAGATAGCTGCCCTGGGGCGCCACGCTCTCGTCCAGCGCATAGACCTTGCTCACCTGGTTGCTGGCCAGATCGATCTTGACCAGCTTGGGTGCGCCGGGCACCACCAGGGCCTGGGCGGGAGCGCCCGGATCGATCACCCAGAGACTGCCACGGCCGTCGGCCACCACGGATTGCACGCAGACCCAGTGATTGCCCGGGGTTAGCTCGTCGCGCTTGGCGTTGCGCCAGCCATTCCAGGCCAGGTCCGGATAGGGCACCAGGCTGCCATCGGGCTTGAGTTCGGCCACCGAGACCTCGCTGTCTTCGGTCCAGCGCGGGAAGTTGACGAAGATCCGGCCGCTCTCGCTGACGGTTACGCCAGTGACCTGATGGTCGAAGCTGGCGACCTTTTCCAGCTTGGCGCTGGAGTCGGCGGCCAGGGCGACGGGGGCCAGAGGCAGGGCGGTCAGCAGGGTGGCCAGGGCGAGGCGGGAGAGGGCGGGTCTGGGCATGGCAGGGTCCTTGTAGGGGTGACCGGACGGTCCGGTGCTACAGGTACGACTGCCTTGGCCGTGGAGAAAGTCGCCGGGACCGACGACCGGCTGGCCGTTGGCCAGCCCGGGAACGCACCGGGAAATCCCGAGGTCCTCCCTGAAACCCCAGAGGAGAAGACCATGGTCCGTCCCATCGCCAGCAGCCTGGCCCTGCTAACCCTGAGTGCGCTACTCGCCGGTTGCGACAAGCCACCGGAAACCCCGCCGCCCCAGCGCAGCGAGGTGGTGCAGAAGAGCGCGCCTGGCAGCGATCCGGCCACTCAGTCGCCTGATCGCACCGTGGAGCATGGTAATCCGGGGACCAAGGCGCCCTGAGGCGCCGGCGTCAGTCCAGCAGCGACAGGGTGACCGGCGCCTGGTGATTGTCCAGCACCCGCACCTCCAGCTCGCCCTCGGCCAGGCGGGCCTGGAGCTTCTGGCCCGGCTGTACCTGGCCGGCCGCACGCACGGCCTGGCCACGCTCGTCGAGCAGGATGCTGTAGCCGCGGCCCAAGGTCGCCAGGGGGCTGACGATCTGCAGGGTCTGGACGGTGCCGGCCAGGCGCTGCTGGCGCTCCTTGAGTTGCCGCTGCATGACTCGCGGCAGGCGGTCGGCCAGTTGCTCAAGACGCTGGCGCAACAGGGCCAGCTGGCGCCCGGGATGCTGGCCGGCCAGGCGGGTGTCCAGGTGCGCCAGGCGATCCCGGCGACGATTCTGGGCGATGACATAGGCGCGTCTCAGGCGCAGGTCCAGGTCGTCCAGGCGCTGGGCCTGCTGGCGCAGTCGTTCGCCAGGGTGGCGCAGGCGGCGGCTGCAGGCTTCCAGGCGCAGGCGCTCGCGAGCCAGGCGCTCGCGCATGCGCAGCAGCAACTGGCGATGCAGACCGTCCAGGCGCTGGCGCAGGTCGGCGCTATGGGGGGCGAGCAATTCCGCCGCCGCCGAAGGGGTGGGTGCGCGGACATCGGCGACGAAGTCGGCGATGGAAACGTCCGTCTCGTGACCCACGGCGCTCACCACCGGGGTCTGGCAGGCCGCCAGGGCGCGGGCCACGGATTCTTCGTTGAAGCACCAGAGGTCTTCCAGGGAGCCGCCGCCGCGCGCCAGGATCAGCGCATCGAAGCCCTGGCGGTCGGCCAGTTGCAGGGCGCGGACGATCTGGGCGGTGGCCTCGCGACCCTGCACCGCGGTGGGGATCAGCGTCAGCTCCACCTGGGGCGCGCGTCTCTTGAAGACGCTGACGATGTCGCGGATTACCGCGCCAGTGGGCGAGGAGACGATGCCGATGCGCTGGGGATGGGCAGGCAGCGGGCGCTTGCGTTCGGCGGCGAAGAGGCCTTCGGCGGCCAGGCGCTCCTTGAGGGCCTCGAAGGCCAGGCGCAGGGCGCCGTCGCCGGCCGGCTCGACGCTGTCGAGGATCAGCTGGTAGTCGCCGCGGCCTTCGAACAGCGAGACCTTGCCGCGTACCTTGACCGCCAGGCCGTCGCGCAGGGCTTGCCGTACCCGGCCGGCGTGCTGGCGGAACAGCGCGCAGCGCACCTGGGCCTGGCCATCCTTCAACGTGAAATACAGGTGGCCCGAGGCCGGCTTGGCCAGGTTGGAAATCTCGCCCTCGACCCAGACCTGGGCGAAGACGTCTTCCAGCAGCACCCGGGCGCGGCTGTTGAGCTGGCTGACGCTGAGCACCTCGCGGTCGAGGCCGAGGCGAGCGAAGGGATCCTTGAACATGGGGCGCTATCTGTGGCTTTCGTCGGCCTCACCTTAGCAGCTCTGGGCGCGGGGCGAGCAGCCCATTAAGCTGCGCGCCCCTTCCTTCGAGACCCGCGTTCCATGACCCTGCGCCAGACCATCCTTGCTCCCCGCATTTCCAGCCATCCGCGGGTGGAGCGTACCGCCGTGGAGATCCTTGGCTGGCTCGCCGCCAGCGGTGTGGTCAGGGCCGAGGCCTCGCCCTGTCTGCCCAGTCGCGGCCGGCGCGGCCATGCGCCGGGACCGCGACTGACCGAGGTGCTGCGCCTGACGCCAGGCATGGACGATCCGCGCGACTTCGCCGACGGCGGCCTGGAAATCGTCACCGAACGCTGCATCTTCACTCCGCTGGACGGCTTCGAAGGTCGGGCGCGCTGCCCCGCCTGCCGCCGCGAGATCGGCGAGGCGCTGTTCGAACACCTGGAAGTCTGGATGCCGGCGGAAAGCGATAACTTCGCCTGCCCGGAATGCGATCACGAAGACGACATTAACGGCTTCGACTTTCCCCAGCCCTGCGCCTTTTCCGACCTGGGCTTCATCTTCAACCACTGGCCGGCACGGGCCTTCGCTCCGGCCTTTTTGGAGGAATTCCGGAGGCGGCTGGGGCAGCCGTTGGCGGTGGTGGAGGTGTAGGGGCGGGTGGGTCTATCGCGGCCATGGGCCGCTCCTACGGTTGCCCCGCGGCCGCATCGGCGGCCGCGATTAGGCATCGGTACATGACGGTGAACAGGGCTCAACCGGAGGTTGGGTTGAGACGGCTTCACCGTCGAAGCCCAACAAGGGCACGCGACTGGCGTTGCGAGGTGTTGGGCTTCGCTGCGCTCAGCCCAACCTACGGGTTCACCCCTGCAACTGGCGCAGCCACTCCAGCCTCGCCGAGGTATCGGCACCGGGCACGGTGCCTGATCGTAGGCTGGGTTGAGACGGCTCTTTCGTCGAAGCCCAACAGGGGCGCGCGACTGGCGTTGAGGTGTTGGGCTTCGCTGTGCTCAGCCCAACCTACGGGTTCACGCCTGCAACT